>NZ_CP133319.1:4270000-4570000 GCF_038811545.1 Rhodoligotrophos sp. CJ14 | reverse complement strand
AGTCGTCCTGGGCGATGACCTCATGCTGAGGGAAGCCGAATTGCGGGCGGCCGATGTCGAACACATGGACGATGGCTCCCGTCTGCCGGAAAGCCTCTACAGCGTGAATGCCTATCTGGGTGCCGAACCCATCCGCGCTGCTCTAGAGCTGGGTGCCGATATGGTCATCACGGGTCGCTGCGCAGATAGCGCCATTGTGCTGGCTCCGCTGATGCACGAGTTTGGCTGGCAAGCTTCGGATTATGACCGATTGGCGGGCGGCTCGCTCGCGGGGCACATCGTCGAATGTGGTGTTCAGGCAGTTGGCGGGAACTTTACCGACTGGGAACAGGTCGAAGGATGGGAGGATATGGGGTTTCCCATCGTCGACTGCGCCGAGGATGGCAGCTTCATCGTGACCAAGCCGGAAGGAACCGGCGGGCTCGTCACCCCGCTTACAGTTGGCGAGCAACTGCTCTATGAACTGGGTGAGCCTGCGACCTATATCCTTCCTGACGTCATCTGCGACTTCACGCATGTCAGCCTGACGGATCTCGGCCATGATCGTGTCGAGGTGAAGGGGGCCCGCGGCCGTGTAGCAACCGACAGTTACAAGGTGAGCGCAACATATCAGGACGGCTTCCGCTCAACTGCGATGTTCACCATGGTCGGGCGCAATAATCGGGCGAAGATCGAGAAGGTCGGCGGGGCCATCCTGGCTCGCACTCGGCGCCTGTTCCGAGAACGCGGGTTTGGTGACTACCGTCGTGTAAGCCTCAAGATTATCGGCGCTGAGGACGTCTATGGTCCTCATGCTCGGCAAGGCGCCATGCAATCACGCGAGCAGTTGTTACGCCTCGACGTACATCATGACGAGGCCGAAGCCCTCAAGATCTTTACACGCGAGATCGCGCCGGCCGGAACGGCCATGGGTCCGGGCCGTTGCAGTCTCGTCGGCGGGCGGCCAGACGTGACGCCGCTCGTGCGGCTGTTCTCCTTCCTTTGGCCCAAGAACCGGGTGGAAATAGAGATTGACATCAATGGTCAGCGCCATCCGGTCGTGGTCGCCCGGGGCGAGCCCTTTCAGCCTCCGGCTCCAGCGCAATTCAAGGAAGCCACTTCACCCGATTGGGACGGGCCATCGAGGAGAATGGCTCTGGCCGATATTGCTGTTGCGCGCAGCGGCGATAAGGGAAACACCGTGAATATCGGCGTCATCGCCCGCAAATCAGCCTATCTCCCAATCATCGCCGAACAGGTCACAGCGGAAGCCGTGAAGGCCTACTTCGCTCATCTGGCCCATGGCCCGGTCCAACGTTATGCTCTTCCCGGGTTCGATGCCTTCAACTTCCTACTGCACGAGGCCCTCGACGGGGGCGGGGTGGCCTCTCTGCGCAATGATCCGCTCGGAAAAGGCTTTGCGCAGATGCTGCTCGACATGCCGATCGAGATGCCGGTCGCGCTCCTCGATGATGCCTGATCACTCGATCACGCGGTAGGTGACAGTCCCCTGCGCGATCAAGGGCCCATCGACGCCGTCGAGCGTAATCCTTATGGTGACAAAACGAATGTTGCGGCCGGCATTTTCTACCCGGCTATCAGCACAAAGCACTCCCTCGGTCGCGGCCCGGATCACCGTGCAATTGATGCTGATCGTTTCGGCCGATAACTGGTGTGCGCGGTCATGCATGGCCGCAGCCCCGGCAATCTCCATCAGTGCCGTCAGTGTGCCGCCTGATACAGCGCCACGACTGTTAAGCGTGCGGCGATCGACATCGAGTTCCACAACCACATGCCCGCGCTCGATATGGGTGGTGCGGCAATCGAGCTGGATCGATTGTGCACTGTAGGACAGCTCGGTATCGGCAGGCCGCGGGGTGAACTTGACGATCTCCGTCGGCTGATCGGCTGAGGCGGGTGCCGAAGATGCGGCTGGAGCGGTCAAGTCCGCCTGCACGGGTGGCTCGATCAGATCCTGCCTGCCGTTAACGCTCATCATACCGCCACGCACGAAGTCGCGGAACGTTTCGACAGCCCAGCTCGGCATGCGCGTCACTTCACCCATCCAGTTGCTGAATCGCATGTTCAGATAGTGATGGGACGCCATCAGGATGAAAGCGATGACTTCGAGCTGCTGCTCCCGGATCGCATCAAACTCACCGCGCCGGCGGTCGGCTGAGAAATGCCGAATGAACCATTCTACGTTGTCTGCGACATATACCCTGTAGGCCTTTGGCGCGAAGACTTCCGCCTCAGTCAAGACGCGGTAGAAAGCCGGATTTTCCTGGATGAAATCGTCAAATGCCACGAGCAGCACATCCTGCCGCTCGAAAAAGCTCACATTGTCCTCAAGCCTCGTCTCGAGATACTGCCTCAGCTTCTCTCCCAAGTAAGGTAAGAGCTGATCAAAAATATCCTGCTGGCTTTCGAAGTAGTTGTAGAAGGTGCCATGAGCGATGCGCGCATGTGACGTGATCTTGCGAATGGTCGAACCCGCATAGCCGCGATCACCCACGAGGCGGATGGCCGCCTCAAAGAGACGGTTTCGGGTCAACTCGCTCTTTTCGGCACGTCGGCCTTTGCGCAGACGCTTGTCCTGATCTTCCGCCGCGACGGTCATTTTCTCTGCAACCCTTCATCGGCATGAACCGCTGCAGCGGTTCGATCAGGAGGCTTTAACCGTGCCGCGTTCATCGATCAACCGGCGCGGCTTGCCTTCTTTGCCAATATTCGCCTCAGGCAGGTTGCCTTCTTCCACGAACTCCACGCCGATCTTGATGCCAAGATCATTCTGCAGGCGGTTCTCGTAATATTCTTTCAAGCCCTCGCGGGAACGCCCGTCGCTCTTCAATTCAATCCGGACCGTCAGCTCGTCACGCAGCACCCCATCCCGTTCGTGCCGAGTAGCAATGCAGATCCATTCACCGGTCGAGCGATCATCGCTGCGAACGGCCTGCAAACAGGCCATTGGATAGATGTTGACCCCCCGGATCTTGACCATCTGGTCCGATCGGCCAAGGAACTTGTCCATGCGTCGGAAGTTGCTGCCGAGTGCACTCGCCCCGTCATATTTGATCCGGCCGAGATCGCGGAGGTTATAGCGGATCAGTGGCGGTATATGGCGATGGAGGTGGGTGATGCAGATATCCCCTGCTTGCCGAGTCGGCACCGGGCGTCCGGTCTCCACATCGAGGAACTCGAATATGACGGCATCCTCCATGAAGTAAAGACCTTCCTGATCCTCTGCCTCAAAGGCCAGAGCACCGCCCTCATGAGTCCCGTAATTGTCGTAGACGGGGCATCCCCATAGCTCCTGCAGCTGGATGCGGAGTCCATTGTCGACATCCGGCCCGAGATAGGCGCAGATATATTTGGTGCCGAGCTCGCGTACATCGCGCCCGAGCTCCGTCTTCATGACTTTGGCCAGCTGTGTGAGATATTCGGGGAACGACACCCAAGCATTCACACCGAGGGCCCGGGCATATTCCATCTGGCGGCGGCTCGGAGTGACCACGCCTGTTCCAGTGGTGATCGGTACGATCCCGAGATAGTCATGACACGCCTTGTAATAAGCCCAGCCCATATTGGCGAGCGAGAGGGTGCTCGTGATCTGCATCACGTCACCGGGCCTACCGCTCTGCGCGTAGATCGTCCGCGCGATGAAAGCGCCATTATACTCCCACTCGAGCGGCCCGTAGAGCGTCGGCCTCGGCATTCCCGTGGTGCCGCCGCTGGTCTGCAGCTTCAGCGGAGACTTGCGGGCAAATTCCGCAAACTCGATACCGCACATCTCACCGAAGGGCGGTTTGGCCTCCAAGCTCTTCTTGATGTCATCGCTGTCGAAGCTCGGTAGCTTCTGCAGATCCTCCATGCTGGTGATGTCGCCCGGTTCGATCCCGGCCGCCCCCCACAGCTTCTGATAGAACGGGTTTTTCCAGGCATGGCCCATCATCTTGAGAAAATGATGGTTCTGATAGGCGCGGATCTGGTCCTTTGACCATGACAAGAAGATCTCATTATACCAGACGTCCGGCGGCGGAATGACTTCGAAATAGGCATCCCAGTCAATTGACTTGATGTACAGCGGTAGGTTGGTTCGAGAGAGCGCGGGTTGCATGGATTCTTCCCGGATACCTGTGTTTTGATCATCCGCCAATGAACTGACCGCCATCGATCTGCATGACCTTACCAGTCACATAGACCGCATCCTCGCTGAGCAGGAAGGCGATCATGTTTGCCACTTCCTTGGGCTGGCCGATCCGCCCGAGCGGGATCTCTCTCAAGACCTTGGCCGTGGTCTCCGGACCCCACTTCTCGAAGATCGGCCGGATGATATCGGTGTCTGTGATGCCGACGGAAACAACATTGGCGCGGATGTTGTGGCGGGCTTCTTCGCGGGCCGTCACGCGAATGAGGGCCTCGACCCCGGCCTTCGCTGCCGCTCCGCAACTGTTCCGGGGCGGAACCATCTGTGAGGCAATCGAGGACATGGCGATGATGGCCCCGCCTGTCTCGACCTTTCTTAGGCGGCGCACGGCATTGTGGATGACGTTGTAGGCCCCGTTGAGATCAACAGCGATACACTGGGCCCAGACTTCGGGACTGAGGTCGTTCACCAATCGGGTGGGTGCGGCCGTGCCCGCCGAATTGACCACCATATTGATGCCTGGCAGTTCGGAGAAAGCCGTCGCGAATGCATCGCTCACCTGGCCGGCATCCGCCACGTCGCATTGGATGGGGAATGCGCGCCCTCCCGTCTCGCGAATGGCGGAAGCGGTTTCCTCCGCCGCCGTCGCATCGCTGCGATAGAGGAATGCTACGTCAGCGCCTCGTCGCGCTAGCTCGATGGCCGTCGCGCGACCTATGCCGCGGCCGCCACCTGCGACCAGAGCAGCATTGCCGATCAGCACCGATCCCTCCCTGCTACGGTATTGGCTTTTTTGTAGCTCTCGTGACGCTACTTCCTTTGCTCGCGAGAGTGACGTTTCCGCCTTCGGCTGTCAACAAAATGAACAATGATCGACAGATCATTTTTTCCATCTAATATGTCGCCAGGGCAGCGTCGTCCCGCGTGGAGCATCGGCAATGACGGAATTGCAAGACATCCTATTTTCAGTGTCGGATCAGGTCGCCACCATCGCCATCAACCGGCCAAAGGTGCTCAATGCACTGACGGGTGACACGATACGAGAGCTCGAGGTCGCCATCGAAGAGGCTTCGAAGCGCAAGGATGTCGGCGTTGTGGTCTTAACGGGGGTCGGCGACCGTGCCTTCTGCGCTGGCGGTGACGTGAATTGGGAAGCAGCTGGCGGCCTCAAAGATCTCGATTTCCGGATCAACCGGATGCTTGCCGAATGCCCTAAGCCAACGATTGCTCGTGTGAATGGCTATGCGATAGCGGCGGGCAATCACATGGCCTATTTCTGTGACTTCACGATCGCATCGGAACACTCGATCTTCGGCCAGAACGGACCACGTATCGGCTCTCCGGCCGCTGGGCACATAGTTGCCCATCTGGCGAACATCATTGGCCACAAACGGGCACGCGAGATGTGGATGCTTGCGCGTAAGCACTCCGCGCAGCAGATGCTCGATTGGGGGCTCATCAACGCCGTCGTGCCAGCAGACAAGCTCGACGAAGAGGTTAAACGCTGGTGTGACGATCTCCTTGCCCTCAGCCCGACATGTCTGAAGATCCTCAAGGCCTCGTTCCGAAAGATCATGGACTGGACGGAGCTTGATGAGATCGTCAACTCGGTCGCACCGGACTATTTCGAAACCGGAGAACAACTCGAGGGAGCAACAGCATTCCTCGAAAAACGCCGTCCGGATTTTAGTCGCTGGCGCTGATACCCGGAGGCGAACGCTGTCTGGACCCTCCCTTCCGACCCAAAGGCCAATGCGGCAATAGCATGATCTGCCGGTCCATCCGCCAAGCTGGAGCTTGCCAATGCCGGTCGCGGCAGCATAATTCTGGGCTGATACTCCCAGTGGACAAAGGATGAGCCATTCTGCACCGCATCTGTCCGAGCTCACTTTGGACGTTAGCTCTTCTGGGGTTCTTGGCTGCCGCCATGAGTCCAGCCCGGGGAGAGCCACTCTTGCGGCAAAACGGTCTGATCATCACCGGCCAAGTGGACGGATCAACCGGACCGGTGGTCATCCTCATGTCAGGTCTCGACGAGCCCCATGAAAGCTGGCGGGCCGTCGCTCCAACAATAGCCCGTTGCGCAAGAGTGTTGCGGTATGATCGGCCCGGAACGGGCGGCAGCAAGCCGGTGCCAAAGGCGCCGGTTCTGGCGCAGAGGGTGGCCTCAGAGCTCATGGACATTCTGAGGGCGCTCACCTTGCCGCCACCATATGTCTTGGTGGCGCACTCAATCGCCGGCCTCTATGCCCAGGCCTTTGCGAAGGACTATCCGCAGGAGACCGCCGGGATGGTGCTGGTCGATGCGACAAGCCCCTTGGAGCCTCCGGGTGTGTTCATCTCGACGCAACCACCTCCAGAGGGCAGCACCGCAGCGATGGAGGAAGCAGGTGTTTCATCAAGCATCCTTGCCCTGAACACTCGCCGGGATTTTGCCGATATCCCACTGATCGTCCTTGCAGCAACCGATCACCAGGACACCCCTGATCGGGAGCGGCTCTGGCTCGATCTACAGCGCCGGACAGCGATGCTCTCGCCACGCGGCAAGCTGGTCATCGCCCAAGGCAGCGGCCATTTCATCCAGGCGGACAGACCAGAGCTGGTCATCGATGCCGTACTCGACCTGCTGACGATGACCGGTGCATCCGTATCCGGCTGCAGTACGCTTCAATAGACGCTTGCCCCGCTATGGAGCCAAGATGACACCCGTCCGCCCAGCCAGCATAAGCTGGTCATGAAAGCGGCAGAGCTGTGACCCAGCCAGCATCATCAAGTTCAAGCTGTGACGAGCTGGATGACCGGCAGTCAGGCAGGGCTCGTCGTGACGGCCACTGCGGTGTCGGTGAACCGGATGATGTCATTCAGCAGGTGAAGACATCGGCAGGGCGCCTTCATATCTGCCAGCGCGCCCGCCACAGTCCGAGTGGAGCTGGGCCAGCGAGAGGCCAAACCGTGCCGCAAATCGCTCATCAATGGGCTCGCCTATAGCCTGCACAGCCTGATTGAAGCGTCTGCGCCATTGGGCATAGGGCCCATATGTCTCGGAGTGGCTATCATCGGTGTTGACGATGTAGCCGCCAGATACGGGAAGCCCTGTCACGCCAAGCTGCGCCTCTGCGGCCGCTTCGTTCAGCCGATAATGCTCATGTAACCTCTGATAGGGATCACGGCGCAGAGGATCGGGCTCATTCGGCCTCAGCCAGAAGATCGCACTCGAGCCGCAGATCCGGTGAAAGGGCTCTGGAAATATGCGGGGGTGAGGCAGCGGGGCTGCGTACAAATTCCTGATATCCACGGCAAAACCCGCCTGGATAATGCCAACAGCATGGTCCAGCGTCATGGTGGCCCGGGTGACCTCCACCAGGCGCTGGTCCACCCAGTCATCGGCGTCGAGCACCATCAGGAAGCCGCCGCCTTGGCCGAGCACATGGCTGTTGATGGCAAAGGCTTTACGCCCCTGTCTCGATTATCCGGATGAATGGCTTCGGCGGGCATGAAGGGTCCTCATTCTTCATCGTGGCCACCAGAACGATACGCCGATCCCCCATCTTCAACCCCCGCTCGCCTGCTCGCATTGCCTTGTCCTGCTCTGGTCAATCGGGCAGCTGCTCTGGCCGATGCCGATGCGCGAACAACACTGGCGCGTGCACATGGTTTCATCGGCAAGGCGGCGTTTAGATCCTTGGGGGTAGCGTCGGGGGACAACAGCTTGGCTTTGAGGCATGACCCCATGACGAGAGTTCCCCAGTGCAGCCTGCCTTCCCTCGTGCTTGCGGCGAGCCTGCTGATCCTCACTGCGCCGGCCTTCAGCCTTCGCGCCCAAGCTCCGGCGACCGCTCTATGCACAAAGGCTTTCGTAGAGGTGACCCCTACTGCCCCGGCCTGCGGCTTCAGCTTGACCGAAGCGGGCAAGCTCCTCAAAGACAAGCGCCGGCTGGCTGATCCGCTCGCGGCTGGCTATGAGGAGGGCACGAGGGGCCGACGGGCCATTGCCGCGCGCAAGGTGGTGCTGTTTCCTCCCTCCCCGTCCGGGCGGTTCCGGATCCTACAGGCTTGCGATGGCCTGGGATCGGACGCGCTGTGCTGGTCGGTTTTCGCTGCGGATGGCAAGCGGCACATTCTGAAGAAGGCCTATGCTGGACATTATGGTCCATTGCACTGGCAAAGCTGGAGCGCGGATGAGACTCATGCGGTGCTCGCAAGCCGCTCGGAGGGCGCATCGTGGCTCCATGTGGTGGACATGACGAGCGGCAAGTCCCGGAGCTTTCCTGATGAGACGGCGCAAGTGAATTGGACGATCGAGCCCGAGACACTGCGCTGGACCGGGGCGCGCAGTTTCGTGGTGACCGCCAAGACATGCGCTGAATGTCCACGGGAGCAACAGGAGATCCGCTTTTAGAGCTAAGTTCTTAGATGGTCGCGAACCGGTATCCACTTCGCTCGAAAATGCTCTAAGCTCACCTCGCGCATAGTGAGCAAGAGTAGCAGCCATGCCCCTCCGTTTCGTTCGCCTGGGTACACCACGTCTTGCCGAGGAGGGCACGCGCATTGGCGCGGTGCGCCGGCTGCCCCGCGGCGTTCGCAAGGAACGTTACGCGGCCGATGACTGGTTCGATGTCTGGTATCCCGATCTTTCGCCAAGCGCTGATTTGGTCGAGCAGGCAAGGACGGCGCGAACGGATGAGGAGTGGGCCGCATTCGTGAAAGCATTCCGAGCGGAAATGAACGCGCCTACGGCCAAGCGAACGCTCGACCTGCTCGCCGCGCTCTCACACAATGCCAATTTCTCACTTGGCTGCTATTGCGAGAATGAGGCCCGCTGTCATCGTTCCGTCTTACGGGCGCTGCTCGTGGCGCGCGAAGCTGCGGTCAGCTGATCGCAGCCCGCCGTGGCTTTGGCGCTGCGGCACGTTGTGGTCCGGTCCGGGTCAAGCGGCCAGTCTGGATACTGCCCTTCTTTGATGAAAGCACGGCCGCCATCTCGGGAAAGGGCAAAGCCCGCGCAAAGAAGAAGCCCTGAAGCACGGTGCAACCGGCACGAGTGAGGAAGCGCTTCTGAGCTTCGGTTTCGACACCTTCGGCCGTCACGGTGAGATCCATCGCGCGGCCCAGATTGGCGATGGCGGTCACGATGGCGGGGCTGTCGGCCGCGTGCCCGAGATGCTGAACGAAGGAGCGATCAATCTTGATCTTGTCGAACTCGAAACGTCTGAGATAGCTCAGGCTCGAATAGCCGGTGCCGAAATCATCAAGCGCGATCCGGAACCCGGCATTGCGCAGTTTACGGAATGCGGTGCGGCAGAGTTCCTCGTCCTCCAGCAGCACGCTCTCGGTCACCTCGAGCTCGATACGCGTGGGATCTGCGTCGCAATCCTGTACGGTTTTGATTACCCGGTCGGCAAAGTCGTGCGCGCGAAACTGAAGGGGCGAGAGATTGACCCCGATGAACAGATCGGGCCAGCTGTGCGAGGCTGCGCAGGCCTGCCGCAGAACCCAGTCGCCAAGCTGACCAATGAGGCCGGATTCCTCTGCAATCGGTATGAATTGACTGGGCGGTATGAAGACGCCGGATGGGTGCCGCCAGCGCAGAAGGGCCTCGACGCCGATAATCCGCTGCTCGGCCGCCGAGATCTGAGGCTGGTAATGAACTTCGAGGCCATCGCCCGTGGCGAGCGCTGAACGCAACTCCTCTTCGATCGAGCCGCGCAGCTTCACCACCTCGTCCATCGCCTCGGTGAAGAAGCGGTAGGTGTCGCCCTCGTTCTTGGCCAGATAAAGCGCGATATCCGAGCGGCGCATGAGCTCGGTCCGATCGGTCGCGGCGTCGGGGGCGAGCGCCACACCGATGCTTGCCCCGATGAAAGTTTGCCGCCCGAGAACATGAAAGGGCTCGCCCAAGACCGCAATGATCCGCCGGCAGAGAGATTCCACATCTTCCCGCTTCCCAATGCCGAACTGGATCACAGCGAATTCATCGCCGCCGATGCGGGATACCACATCGGTCGACCTGATCAGGTGCGAGAGCCTGCGCGCCACCTCGCTGATCACACTATCCCCGACATGGTGGCCGAGTGTGTCGTTCACATTCTTGAAGCGGTTGAGATCGATGGTGATCAACGCCAGCTTCTTGCCGCGACGGGTGAGCGCGAGCGCCTGATCCAAACGATCATTAAACAGGGCGCGATTGGGGAGGCCGGTCAGGGTGTCGTGAAAGGCCAGATGCTGTGCATGGGCCTCGCTCGCCTGCAGCTCGAGCACGGTCTTCTCAAGCTGCAGAGTCGAGCGACGCAGCGACCAGACAAGAATACCGGTCAGGCCCACGATGAGGAACAGCGCAAGTGCAGTTGCAGGTCCCAACGTGCGTAAAATCTGGGTGCCGGGTAATTCGGGCCGCCAAATGAAATAGCCGATTGTGCCCGCCCCATCATCTTTGAGCGGTAGAACCTCTTCGCCGGGCGCGGGATTTGCGATGGGAGAATAGCGGAGATTGTCGATCAGATTTCTGCGCGAGAGCTGCTGAATGAGTTCCTTGTCGATGAGACGAATGCTGAGCAACAAGAATTCCCCGCTTTGGGTTGAACGCACCGCATTCGTCTGCGGCATGATCTTCATGGCGCCCACGACAGCCGGGCGACCGAACATGTTGACCAGATGGGCGTGATACCGGGTTCGTTCCGGGTTCAAGACGGCAACGGGGCGCGCTCTGTGCCCGTGGTCCATCCGATGGACGTTAATCAGCTGCTCCACGATCGGGGTGACCACCGGCGCAACAGGCTCGTAGGCAGACGTCCTTTGCCGGGTGCCATCGACCATCGCATAGAGCGGCTGGCCCTGAGGATCGAGAACATAGACCCGGTCGTGGAGAAAGGTGCGGTTCAGCCATAGTCCAATGTTGTGGTCGATCCATTGCAGATCGAGAGTTCGTTCCTCAAACCGTCGCGCCGCTTCATCGGACACGGCGACGATCTCCTGCTGCCGGACAAACTGCTGAATCATCGCCTCTATGGCATGTTGGGTCGTGCGAATCTGCCGCTCGACGGAAAGCCGATCGCTCTGGTGGACCGCCCAGAACAGTCCAACAGTCGCAAGGGTGATGCCCAGCATCATCATAATCGCGACAGGCGCCACCACCCTGGTCGAGAACCGCCAAGTCGCGCGACTTGAGGGAGGTAGAAACCGCACCCCGATGCTCCAGCCCATGCCCGCCAACAATCACGGCGCCGTCGTGCGATCCGAAGCGGTCGCCACAGACATGCCTAAGGGCGGGCCCATTGTGATTCCCCGTCCTGCCGCGACTCATACCCGCGCACGGCAGCGGCCTAGTGAACCGCGAGTTAACAGAGATGTCACGAAGAAACCCGGCACCACGCCGGAAAAACGCGACAGGGTGCTGCCAAACTTCAAGCGGCTTCAGTGCTTGGCCCAGAGCGGGGCGATCACATTGTCAAGCAAGTTCCAGCGGCGGCTTGGATCAGGCCGCGCTTGCCCCCGCAGCCAATAGGCCATTTCGCGGTCCCTGGTGCCTTCGGCGGTCTCGAGCGCCATCCAGAGATCCACGTAGCGGGCGAGGTCATGTGAGCCTTTGGGCATCAGGTAGGAAAAGGGCAACGGCGCCCCAATATTCTCGGGGACGACCGCGGTGTACCCGGTGCGGGCAGCCGTCCAGGAGGCCGCCTGCTCTGCAGTCCATAATGCCCCATCAAGAACAGTATCGTCGGGCAGCTCGTCATAGGAGGTCAGCAGGGTGATCTCCGCCTGTGGAAAAAGGCTGTGAACGAGCGGCTCGAGGACCGGGTCGCGAAACACCGCGAGCTTCAAGCCCTTGCGCGCGGCAATTGCATCATAGTCTCGGAACAGCGGGGTCTTCTCCGACGGCACGATCAGCGCGATGGGGCTCGTCAGGTAGAATGCCGAGACGTCCAGGTTGCGCAGGCGGTCCGCCGTCGCATAAGCACCTGCCATGATGATGTCATAACGGCCTCCGGCGAGGTCCGCCTCGAGG
Organism: Rhodoligotrophos sp. CJ14; assembly: GCF_038811545.1. Classification (GTDB taxonomy): domain Bacteria; phylum Pseudomonadota; class Alphaproteobacteria; order Rhizobiales; family Im1; genus Rhodoligotrophos; species Rhodoligotrophos ferricapiens. The sequence continues at coordinate 4,557,872 of NZ_CP133319.1, read as the reverse complement.
GATGACCAATCCACCGGAACGAGCTCGATTGCCACATGCAGATCTCTCGCCAGCCGATAGGCGGCTGCCACGTCATAGCCGACGAGGTCGCCTCGCGCATTGAAATAGCTGAATGGCATGATGTTGACGCCATAGCCAACCCGCATGAAGCCGCGGGCGCGAATCGCATCGAGGCTCCCTGCCCCGGCAAGCGTTGTCAGCCCCTGCGGCCGTGCTCTCAGGATGGTCGCCTCAACGCCTTGCACCGTGTCGGAACTCAAACTGCGAGCCAAGACGGCCGCATCGCTGGGTGGCGGAAACAGGGAAGATTGCAGGATGCGCCCGCCAATCGCTATGCCTCCGAACAGAATGGCTGCGGCAAGCAGGCCCGGCAAGATCGGCTGCAGCCTGAAGCGGGTCCGGCCGAAATAGATCATCGGCACCACCAGGGTCACGCAGGCAAAGCCCATGACCGAGACAGCCACCTGACCATAGCGGGTGACCGTCATGGTCTCCACGTAGAGATCGGTCGATCCGGCCGGCAGGTTCAGCCACTGGGACAGGAAGGCCGCCGCCTCCACCGATGCGCTCGGCGAGCCGATGCCCGCAAGCAGGGTCATCGGCGGCAGCAGCACCAGATGGCTGAAATCGAGCGCTATGCGAAAATGGTAGCTGAGATAGATGACGAACAGGGCGATGAAATAGTTGCCGAGCTGGCATAGCACGTAGCTGATCGACAGGGTTGCGCGAATGACATCCTTAGCTTCATCACCCTCTATGCCCTGGGTGGCGAGCAAGCGTTCCGCCGCGCGTTGGATTTGCGGAAGGGCCGCGGCGGATAGGGTCGTCACCAGGGCCAGGGTGATGGCCGGCCGCAGCTCCTCGATCATCTCGCGATAGCTCAGGGGAACAAGCCGGCGCAGCACGATGGGAAGGACCAGGAAGGCAAGCCCGAAACTGCCGAGCAGAAACAAGCCCATGTAAGAGAGGAGCGAGCCTGCAACCTGTGGGTTGACTGTCCCTGCGGTGCTCGCAAAGAGCGCGAAAACACCGATGGGCGCGAAATAGACCACCCACATCCAAATGGTGACGCTCGCCTTGCGCAGAACCTCCATGGTTTCGAGAAAGGCGGCCTTCTGCGGCACGGCCTGTATGGCGATGCCGAACAGGATCGAGAAGATCACGATCGCCGGAATGAAATCGTTCTGCAGAGCCTGGATCAGATTGGCTGGAATGAGCAGATCGATCAGGCTCGTGGAAAGGTTCGATGTCTCGGGGGTGACGAGGCTCGGCAAGGGCGGACGGGGCACCACGGAGCCCAGCAGCAGAATTGTCGCGAAGGTCAGGGCCCAGAACAGGAGATAGGCGGGCCAGCTCGCCTTCAGAAGCCTCGGCGCCCTGTCGCGCGCAAGACCGCCCAGGCCCACCAGAAGCGAACAGATCAGATAGGGGAAAACCGAGATCTCCAGCATTTTCGAATAGGCAATGCCGAGCGGTTGCAGAACCGCTGCCCGGTTGCCCACGGCAATGCCGCATACAAGGCCCAGGACCGCGCTCAGAAGGATCCAGGTTGCGAGATTTGAGGATTGCGCCGAACCGGCAGATTTCGCTTCGGTGACCACGGTCGCCCCTCTTTCCTGCCGCGGTGGCTGGCCTACAGGATGAACACCGACCACTGGGTTTCATCAGCAGGCAGCGTTTGGCGCATTCCTGTTCAAGCGGACATTAGAAAACCCGCCGTGGCCAAGTCAAAGCCAATCCGATCTCTACCTTTCTGTAAGGAAACTGATTTAAGTTGGCGGGGAATGAGGCCGCGCTGACCAAAATGCCTCGACGTTACGTTGCACAGTTGCCGCAAGACTCCACAAGAAATGAACCGCCCATGAAATTCATATGGAGCGCCACTGCCGCTGTGCTTATATGAGATGGGAACGGCGGCGCGACCGGGTCCGTTAGAGGAATATGGGACGGCATGGATTATCGCAGTTGCATGTCGCGCAAGGAGATCAGCATGATATCTAGGAGGCAATGTTCACGTCTGGCGATCGCGCTGATCTTGGCATCGGTTTCACTCACGGCCGGTCACGCGGTCACCGGGCACGCAGGCCCGAGCCACGCAGCCGAGCAGTTCATCCCGCAAGGCTTCGTCTATGGCCCCGGACGCGATGAGCTACCGCCGCTGAACAGCGAACAGGATCGCATCGACGCCATGGCCGCGGTGCGCGAGACGGAGATCTACAAGTCCCAGTATCGCGAGCGGTATCTCATTCAAAACATGAACAGGATGCTCGATCACGACTTCAATACGCCGAACGCGCTGAATTCCGCGTGGTAATGGCCGGGTGAAGGCCCGAGATCATTTCGATCGAGATCAGGGGGAGATGCAAGTCTCTCCCTTTTATTTGGCTAAAAGCTTTTCGAGCTCAGATGTGATCTGCGTCTCTCCGCACAGGCGCGGAGCAGCGCCTGTGGCGTCAGTGGCGATCGAGCCATTCCCGCAGCCGACGATGAGCCTCGGCGAGATCGGCGGGGGCCATCTCCTTCGCAAGCCGGAGCCGGTGCATGCGGGCCTCTCCGCTTCCCTTGAGCGCTGCGAGGCTCATCCATTTATGCGCGTTGATGAGATCACGAGGCCGCCCCTGCTCGGCCATCAGCCCGAGCTTCAGCAGCAGTCGGCTTGAATGCTGCCGCGCATTCGCGGGCTGATCATTCGACACGACCAGGGTCAAATCCGCCATTTGCACCCACTCTCCACGCAACGAGACATACGAGACGTCACGAACCAAACCGCCATCGGGCATTCTCCGGCGGAAAAGCGCAGAAGATACTGTTCAGCCGGAAACAGCATCTTGCCTGGCTATGGAGAATGCCGGGTTAAGCAACGTGGTTAATGGAAACTGAAAGCCGCCTCTCTCGCTTAGTCAGCCCTCCTGCTCCTGAAGCCTTCGCCGGGGCGGCACGGTGCAGATATAGACGCCTGCTAGGATGATGCCGAGACCCGCCAGCTGAAAGCCGTGGAGATCCTCGCCGAGAAAGATCACGGCGAGGATGGTGCCGTAAGCCGGCATCAGCGGGTACATATAGCTCGCCATATTCGGGCTCAGACCCTTGATCCCCTCGCTCCAAAAGAAGAACGCGCCGATCGAGGGAAAGACAGCAATGAAGAGAATGGCGCCGATGATGCCGGGCTCGATGGCCGGCAATGCCTTCGGGTTAAACAGGATATCGATGGGATAGACCATAGCGCACATGAGGGCACACATGGCCGCCGTGACCGTCAGGAGCCCCAAGCCATCGAGCCGTGTGGGCCAGCTCTTCAGCATGACGGAGTAGAGTGCCCAGAACGGCATGGCGATGAGGATCAACAGGTCGCCAAAGCCGAACTCGAGATGAAACAGGAAAGCCGGGTCGCCATGGCTCACCACCACCAGCACGCCGATGACTGAAATGATCATGCCGATGGTCTGCCGGCGCGACATGCGATCGCCCAGCAGAAGCCAGCTGCCGAGAATGATGAAGAAGCTGAGGCTCGAATTCAGCACCACGGCGTTGATGGCGCTGGTGTGGTTGAGGCCCCAGAACACGAGAAAGGAAAAGCATACGCCGCCCACAAGGGAGGTGAGCAGCAAATGCCGCGCCTCACGGCGCACAATGGGCCATTGCCGGATCACGGCGGGAATGCCGATCGGCAACAGGATGATTAGGGCGACAAACCAACGCCAGAAATTCAGGCCAACCGGCGAGATTGCATCATGCACCCCGCGACCGACCACCCAGTTGCCTGCCCAGAAAAGCGGGGCAAGCGCCAAAAAAACGTAATACCGCATGAATCACGCTGAGATTGCCACGAGGGCCAGAAGGGCAAAGAGTGAACCGCAACGCATTCGCGGGCAAGCCCTCAAAAGGTGTTCTCACCGCGCAGCTTGGGCCGCCGGTGGAGAGATAGCGAATGTCGCAAGTATGGGCAGATGATCTGAGCCAGCCGGAGCGATCGGCCGCGGCTCTCCGAGCGGACGCACCTCCCGCGAGATGAACATGTGGTCTATTGCAAGCTGGGGCAACGCCACGGGCATGGCGGGCCAAGTCGGCCAGTACTGGAGGCCCGTCAGACCAGAGTCCTGCTGCAAACTCCTGAACATTTCCGAATAGGGGGTCGCGTTGAAGTCACCGGCCACGATCAAAGGGCCATTCTGGTGGTTCAGAAGGTCGGCAAGGGACGAGACCTGCCGCGCCTGGTGATAGATCCAGGGCGCGCGCAGCGTATGCACGCTTATCACCGTCGCATAGCCAAGCTGCGAGCCGAAACGGCCGATCAGCACTGGCAGGTTTTCGCCCAGGGTCACCACCTCAGCTTTCTCGATGGGATGTTTCGCGAGCATAACCATGCTGCAGTCGGCGGGTTTCCCACAGCCGAAGGAAAATGGATAGAGATCACGGAGGCGCTCGATCAGCGCTTTCTTCTCGCGGAAGAACTCTTGTAGCACCACGACGTCCGCGCTCTCGCGGCGCACAGCCGCCTCCACCGCCGTAATGTCATCGTTCTGAACCCAGCTGTTAAAGGATAGGAGTGTCAGCTGGCGCTCCTCGGGACGCAAAGGCTCAGGGGACGGGGAGAGTTTTGCGGCTGCCATCCAGGACAGGCCGATCCCGAGATATAGGCAGACGCAGCCTGCCACGGTCACCGGGAACCAGAGGCGACCGGTCATGATGGCGAAGGCGAAGATCAGCGCCATGCCAACGGCATGGAGTCTGACGTGGGACAGAACGTCCAATGGCAGCCACCACTGGCCGAAAAAGCCGGCAATAAGCACTGCAAGGCTGATCAGCAGGCCGAGTACGGGCAGTGCCACAGAGATGACTGATCGCATCATAAAACCGACATGGACCTGGAATTGATTGGATCATCGCACCTTATATGTTGCAGTGCGGCTAAAATAAGAGTTCTTTCTATCGCACTTTTGTTCTGATAAAAGAACCAGGGGAAACAGAGCCGTCAGAGCCAAAGGGAGACGAACATGACCCTACAGCTTGGAGATACCGCGCCGGATTTCACGGCCGAGACGACCGAGGGAACGATCCGATTTCATGAATGGCTCGGGGATAAATGGGGCGTGCTGTTCTCGCACCCTCGGAATTTTACACCGGTCTGCACAACTGAGCTCGGCTATACCGCGAAGCTCAAACCTGAGTTCGACAAACGCAATGTGAAGGTGATCGGTATTTCCGTCGACCCGCTAGATGCCCACGATAAATGGGCTGCGGATATTCAGGAGACGCAAGGCTATGCCTTGAACTTCCCGCTCATTGCGGACCCGGATCGGAAGGTTGCCGATCTCTATGGGATGATCCATCCCAATGCGAGCGACACAATGACGGTGCGTTCCGTGTTCGTCATCGGGCCGGACAAGAAGATCAAGCTGACCTTGACTTATCCCGCATCTACGGGACGCAATTTCGATGAGATCCTGCGGGTGATCGACAGCCTGCAGCTCACCGCCAAGCACCAGGTCGCCACCCCGGTGAACTGGAAGCAAGGTGAGGATGTGATCATCGTGCCGTCGGTCAGCGATGAAGAGGCGAAGGTCAAGTTCCCGCAAGGCTGGAGGCCGCTGAAGCCTTATCTGCGGCTGGTCGAGCAGCCCAAGTCTTAGCGACCGTATACCCATAGTGGGCGAAAGAGGCGCAGCAATCGGCGCCTTTTTCTCTGTTGGGCCAGCTTGTCTCAAGGTTAACTGCCCGCATGAGACATAATTCCCGCCTCCTGATTCTTCTCGGCGCGCTGGCCACTTTTCTCTGTGCAATACAGCCAGGCTCAGCCCAGATGGCCGAGCCGCAATTTCCGCTGGATGCACTCACCTATCAGGAGATCGGCCGCGCCGTCAGTGTTCTGAAGCAAGCCGGTCTTGCGGATGACGACACGCTGTTCCCCACCATCACCCTGAAGGAGCCGCCCAAGGCAAATGTCCTGGCCTGGTCGCCCGGCAAGCCGTTCCCACGGAATGCGCTGGTGATCATGCGCCGTGATGGGGAGACGAGAGAGGCGATTGTCGACCTTGCCGGAAACCGCGTCGCCTCCCATCGCGACCTCCCCGGCGCACAGCCATCTCTCATGCAGGATGAGTGGGCGCGCGTGGCCGATGTTGTGACGGGAGATTCGCGCTGGCGCGCCGCCATGCAGAATGCCGGGATCACCGATCTGTCGGATGTGAGCTGCACGCCGATGCCGCCGGGGGTGTTTCCCAGTGAGGCCTTCGGCACGCGGCGCATCCTGAGGGTGACCTGCTATGATGACAAGCATCGGCTCTCGCCCTATTCGAGCCGTTCGATCGAAGGCATTCTCGCCATCGTGGATGCGGAGACCGGCGAGGTCATCGATGTGAAGGTCGAGCCGCCGGTCATCGCACCTGCGCCGGTAAAGCCATTGGCTGCACCCGGTCCTCTGCCCGCTCAGAAACCGGTCATCAATGCATCGCCCCAAGGGACCAATATCGAGATCACCGGCACATGGCAGGTGAAATGGCAGAACTGGTCTTTCCACCTTCGTCCCGACCGGCGCCAGGGGCTTGTGGTCTCGCTGGCGCGTTTCAAGGATGGCGATCGGGAGCGGCTGGTCGCGTATCAGATGGCCCTGGCGGAGCTCTTCGTGCCCTATATGGATCCGGCACTTGGATGGAATACCCGCAATTATCTCGATGCGGGTGAGCTCGGGCTGGGCTATCTCGTCTCGTCGCTTGCGGAGGGGCGTGACTGCCCCGCACAGTCCTATTATCTCGACATGCTCATGCCGAGCGATCGCGGCGGCATGTTCAAGGCCGATCGCGCGTTGTGCATCTTCGAGCGGGCGACCGGGGATCCCGCCTGGCGGCATTATGCAGCTGAAACCGGCGAAACCATCGCCCGGCCGGACATCGAGCTGGTGGTGCGGACCATCCCGACCATCGGCAATTACGACTATATCATCGATTACATCTTCTCATCGCGCGGCAGCATCACGATCCGAGCGGGCGCAACCGGGATCGATGCGGTGAAGACGGTGCGATCGGACGCACTCACCGGACCCCATGCGGCTGAAGATACCCGCTATGGCGCGCTCGTTGCTCCCCAGACCGTTGCCCCCTATCACGACCATTATTTCGCGTTCCGGCTCGATCTCGATGTGGATGGGCCCCAGAACAGTTTCATCACCGAGCGCTTTGTTCCAGAAGCCCTACCGACGGACAACCCGCGCACGAGCCTTTGGCGGCTTAAGCCGGAGATCATTGCCAAGGAGGGCCCCGTTACCGGCAGCCATCACGGGGCGGGCGAGATCTGGCGGGTCATCAATCCCAATCAACGCACCGCCCTCGGCTATCATCCGGGATATGAGATCATGCCAGGACACGGCACCGCAACATCGCTGCTGGATCCGCAAGATCCGGCCCAGCGACGCGCCGCTTTTTCCAGCTCCACCCTATGGGTCACCCAAGCCAAGCCCGCCGAGCTCTATGCCGCCGGTGATTTTCCCTTGGTCAGCCTCGATGAGGGCGTGCCCAAATTCGCCGGGGATGCGGACTCCGTCGAAAATCAGGATCTCGTCTTCTGGTACACGATCGGCTTTCGCCACGTGACGAGACCCGAGGACTGGCCGATCCTGCCCACCATGTGGCACAGCTTCACCTTACGCCCCTATGGCTTCTTCGACAGCGATCCTTCGGCTGCCCTCAGCCCCGATGCTCAGCAATGAAGCGGCATGTGGCCCGCTTCAGCCGTGCTCTCGCTCAAGTGCTGCCCATTCCTCCTGGCAGGTGCCGAAGGGCACCATCACATGGGTGCGAAAGGCCGGATGCTCCTTCAGACGGGCAAAATAGACCTCAATGCGCGGCAGAAGCGGCCGGGTGATCGGCATGCGGAGATAGCGGGCGACGAAGACACCCACTGCGATATCACCAATGGTGAGCCTCGTTCCGGCAATATAGTCGCTCCGGCTCAGCGCCTCCTCGATGATGCGGAACTGGCTTGAGAGCTTGTCGAGCGCCGCGGAGAAGTCTTCCGGCGGAGGTGCATTGCGCGGCGCACGGACCGTTGCCATGAAGACCGGCGTCATGGCGGGGGACAAGGTCGTCGCGGTCCAGTCCATCCAGCGGTCCGAGCGGCCACAGGCCAGCGGATCCTCCGGCCAAAGGCCGCCCGCATCGTACTTGGCCGCGAGATAACGCACGATCGCGTTGGATTCCCACAGAACCGTGTCACCATCAAGGATGGTGGGCACGAGTCCATTCGGGTTCATTGCTCTATAGGCTGGGTCAGCGGTTCCGCCGAAGCTGCCACCGACGGGCGTGCGTTCATAGGCGAGCCCGAGCTCGCCGAGGGTCCACATCACCTTCTGCACATTGATGGAATTGGCGCGGCCCCAAACCTTGAGCATGAATTCCTCCCGAGCAAGCGCGATCGCTAAAAAAACAATCGGCCGGACTGTTATATCCGACCGATTGCAATAGGACAGTTACTGTATGCCAGGCGATGCTCAGTCGCCCGCCACATAGGTCGAGCCCAAGTGGCTCATGGGATCGACGGCTTGAGCACCTTTACGGATCTCGAAATGGACCTGCGGGCTCGAGACGGAGCCGGTGGCACCGGCCTTGGCGATCACATCACCGCGCTTGATCTGATCACCACGTTTGACCAGAAGTTCCTTATTGTGAGCGTAAGCGGTCACCCAGCCACCCTCATGGCGGATGAGCACGAGGTTGCCATAGCCTTTCAGCTCGCTGCCGGCATAGGCAACCACGCCATTCTCCGCAGCTCGCACGCTGGTGCCCTCGGGAACGGCAATGTTAATGCCGTCATTCCGCGCGCCATTGGGCATGTCGCCATATTTGGAGATGACGCGCCCTTTCACCGGCCAGCGGAAGTTGTTGGCCGCACTGGCGGGCGGCGGGGCGGCGGGCGCCGCGGCCGCTTTGGATGTCTGCGGAGCGGTGCTGCTCGCCCCCATGTCGGCGCTCGTCGATGCGCCCTTTGCCGGGATCTGACCAAGGGTGCTCGGCCCTGGCGCAGGCGTGGCGGATGCCGGTGGATTGGGATCGAGCGAGGCGACCTTGGTGCCCGTCGTTGCGGCAGCAGTCGAGGAGCCCGAGCCGGGGATACGAACGCTCTCGCCCACCTTCAGCTGATAATCCATGGAATAGCCATTGAGGCTCGCGATGGTAGCCGGCGATACATTGTAGGCGCGGCCGAGGCTGTAAAGGGTCTCGCCGGGCTTCACCACATGGCTGCCGGAGGCCGATGCGGTCGCCGCCGCGGCCACAGCCGGGGCTGAGCGAATTCCGGTCGCACCACCACCATAGGTCGAGGCCGAGGATGTATTTCCGCTTGGCAGGCGCAGCACCTGGCCAGGCTTGACGGCATAAGGTGGGGTGAGCCCATTCACGGCGACCAGCTGGTTGACCGAGACACCATTCTCACGCGCAACTGCATAGAGGGTCTGGCCCGGCCGCACGGTCACTTGTGCACCGCCGGTTGCTGGCGCGCTATAGCTTGCCTGCTGAACGGGGGCTGAGGCCGGGGCGGAGGCATAGCCGCCGGTGCTGCCGGTATAGGCTGTATTCGCCGGGCGATAGGCGCCAGTCTGATAGGCCCCGGTCGAATAGGCGCCGCCTCCGGCTGGAGGGATCTGGGATCTTTGGACACCATCCGAAGATGCCACGGCGGTCGGCGCTGTCGCCTGCGCCGCTCCATAGGAGCCCCCGGTGGACCCTGTCGTCGCTGGCCCGAAACGCGTCATGTCGGCGCTGCACGCGGCCGACAGACCGGCGAGCGCCACCGCGCCTGCAAACCGTGCAACGCGCTTTGCCCTCATCGGGCCCGTGGTGGAGCAACGCATCAAACTCAACTCCCGCAACTGAACCATTCGAACAAGATAGTGAACGGGTTAAGTTAAAAGACACTTAAGCCAAGCCCTAAAAAGGTACGGAAGCTCGCGGATGCTACACAGATCCAGGCCGGAAATATGACGGGTTTTCGACAGTTCCGGACGCCGCACGGATCGTCCAAGTGGTGGCGCCTCTGCCCTGAGCTTTACGCCTCGCGGGGCATGCCGGGCACGAGCGGCACGAAGCGGACTGGCAAAAGCGATTGGCGTTCGTAGCTCTCCTCGGTGCGCACGACCCGCTGGAGCTCCTGGCGGCCTGGTGAGGTTTCGATCGGCAGGATCATGGTGCCGCCAACCTTCAACTGCTCGAGCAAGGCAAGCGGCATGGTTGGGGCCGCGGCGGTGACAATGATGCGGTCGAACGGTGCCTGGCTGGGCCAGCCCTTCATGCCATCGCCAGTCACGGCGGTGATGTTGGTGAGCTTCAGCGCCTTGAAGCGATCCTCAGCGGCGCGCGTGAGGGCACGATAGCGCTCAATCGTATAGACGCGGCGGCTTATATGGGCCAGCACGGCCGTCTGGTAGCCCGAGCCCGTGCCAATCTCCAGAACCTTCATCCGGTCCGTCACATCGAGCCGATCGCTCATGAAGGCAACAATGAAGGGTTGCGAGATGGTCTGGCCGCAGGCGATGGGCAGCGACTGATCGGCATAGGCCTGATCGGCAAAGATCTCTTCAATGAACATCTCGCGCGGCACGCGCTCAATAGCGTCGAGCACCCGGATGCTACGTATCCCCTGGTTACGCAGATGCATGATCAGCTGGATCTTGCGGGTATCGGTTGCGTTGACCTTGCCGATTTGCGCGAGATGAGGCGGCGCGATCGTGGTCTGCTTGCCGCGCGGCGGTAATGCCATCTTAGAATCCTGCGTCGGACCCCGGAGCATGATCCGTTCTGCCGAAGCAGATCATGCTCTTCAATCTCTTTGTCTTGGCTCTGTGTCCTATCGCATTCCAACGGCCATCGGTGCTCCGCTGACCGAGCAATGCTCTAGTCTTTTGCTGCTCGCATTCTTCACGCGAACCGGTAACCACTTCGCTCGAAAATGCTCTAACGCTGCAGGACCTGTCGCAACGCCTCCATCGCCTCGAGCTGCGTCAGGTTGAGATGGAGCGGGGTTACGGAGATCGCATGGTCCATCACCGCGCGCAAATCAGTACCCTCTGCAGGATTGCTCATCTCGCGGCGAAAGCCCAGCCAGAAATATGGATTACCGCGCGCATCGATCCGCTCATCGACAAGGAGCAGGTTCTGGTCACGCTTGCCCTGGGTGGTCGCCTCCACGCCCGTGACCTTTTCGGGCGGGCAGTCGGGGAAGTTGATGTTGAGCAGCGTGCCCGGGCCGAGCTCCATCTGGTAGAGCTTCGCCACCACATCAGCCCCGTGCTCGCGCGCCGTTTCCCAATGGATGACGGGCGCTTCGCCCTTCTCGCGCTTCTGAAAGCCGAAGGACTGAGATAATGCAAAGGAGCGGATGCCGAGCGCCGTACCCTCCATGGCGGCAGCGATGGTTCCGGAATAGGTGACGTCATCGGCGAGGTTCTGGCCGCGATTGACACCGGAAAGGATCAGATCCGGCGGCTCGGGCATGACCTTCTTGACTGCCATCACCACGGAATCGGTGGGCGTCCCCTTCACTGCAAAGCGCCGCTCATTGTATTCGCGCAGCCGCAACGGATCAGCGAGGGTGAGCGAGTGCGAGGCACCGCTCTCTTCCCACTGAGGTGCCACCACCCAGACGTCGTCCGACAGAGCCCGGGCGATTTCCTCGAGCACCGCAAGGCCCGGCCCGTAGATGCCGTCGTCATTGGTGACCAAGATGCGGACAGGCCGACCATCCGGTGTCTTAAGCTTGCTAACCATGGGCGGGAATAACCTCCAAACCGCCCATATAGGGCCGGAGGGCTTCGGGGATCACCACTGACCCGTCAGCCTCTTGGTAATTCTCAAGAATGGCGACCATGGTGCGGCCAACCGCGAGACCCGAGCCGTTCAGCGTGTGCACATAGGCCGGCTTGCCGCCCTTGGGGCGGTAGCGTGCCTCCATGCGTCGGGCCTGGAAGTCGCCGCAGACGGAGCACGAGGAAATCTCGCGATAGGCATGCTGGCCCGGCAACCACACTTCGATGTCGAAGGTCAGCCGGGAGGCAAAGCCCATATCCCCGCCGCACAAGGTCATTACGCGGTAAGGTAATCCAAGACGCTGCAGCACCGTCTCGGCGCAGCCCAGCATGCGGTCAAGCTCGGCGCGCGACTGCTCGGGCGTGGTGATCGACACCATCTCGACCTTGGAAAACTGATGCTGGCGGATCATGCCGCGTGTGTCGCGACCGGCAGCACCCGCCTCGGCGCGAAAGCAGGGGGTGAAGGCCGTGAAGCGCAGCGGCAGCTCTTGTTCATCGAGGATCATCTCACGGATCAGATTGGTCAGCGGCACCTCGGCGGTGGGCACCAGCCAGGCGAAACGCCCCTCATCAACCGCGGTGCCGGCATAGACCGAGAACTGATCCTCCTCGAATTTCGGTAGCTGGGCCGTGCCGAACATCGCGTGGTCGCGCACCAAAAGCGGCGGCGACACCTCGGTATAGCCGTGCTCATTCGTGTGGAGGTCGAGCATGAACTGAGCGATGGCGCGCTCGAGCCTTGCCAGAGCCCCTTTCAAGACGACGAAACGCGAGCCGGACAGCTTGGCTGCCGTCTCGAAATCCATAAGCTTGAGACTCTCGCCAAGGTCGAAATGCTGCTTAGGCGCAAAGTTGAACTGGCGCTTATTGCCGAAGCGCCGCAGCTCGACATTGCCATGCTCGTCCGCTCCCTCAGGCACCTCTTCGAGTGGCAGATTGGGGATCTCGGAGAGGGCTGCGCGCAACTCACCATCCAGCCGGCGCTCATCCTCCTCGCCCTGCTGAATGGCTGCCTTGAGGCTCGCAACCTCGGCCATGAGGCTCTGCGCGCGCGCCTCGTCCTTGGCGGCCTTTGCCTGGCCGATCTCCTTGGAGAGGGCATTGCGCCTGGTCTGCGCTTCCTGGGCTCGGGTGACTGCCTCGCGGCGTGCCTCATCGAGCGCGATCAGACGGTGCGATACCGGCTCGAGCCCACGCTTTTTCAGGCCTTGGTCGAAGGCTGCGGCGTTCTCGCGGATCCATCTGATGTCGAACATGGCGCCAATCGGGGATAAGCAGAGGCCCAAGCCTCACTAGGTTAGAGGTGGCTGTATACGCGCTCGCTCCGGATGCGGCAAGCCACCTGAACCTGGGCCTCAGCCCGGCTCGCCCGATGTCAGCGTTCAGCCTGCGACGGCTCGCAGAAGCGAATGCGATTGCTGAAGGGATCGATGACCTCCATCACCCGTCCCCAGGGAACGGTCTCCACGCCAGGCCGCATGTGACGATAGTTCTTGGCCACCAGCTCCCGCTGATAATCTGCCACGCCGCGCATGGTGACGAAGACAGTCGATCCTGGGCTCGCATCTCCATGATGGCCGCTCAGATGGAGGGTGAGCCCGGCACGCGAAACCTGCGCGTAGAGCGGGAGATTTTCGCCGAAACGATGCTCCCAATCGAGCGTGAAGCCAAGAAAGTCGAGGTAGAATTCACGTGCCCTCTGCTCATCGAAGATGCGCAGAATAGGCGCCGTACGCTCGAAACGGGGACCGTCATTGTCGGCGTGTGCGATCTTCGCCGCGAGCACGTTCCAGTCGGGCACGCCAAATTGTTTGGCGACCAGTTCCAAGGCGTTCGCATGGGACAGCATAAGACCGTGCTGCTCAAGGCTGCTTCGAAGCGCCTTGGCCATCAGTTTGGCATCGCGAAAGGTGCGCATGTCGCAATCCTCACAACCCGGCGATATCACGTCAGGGCTCGCATTGCTGACATTCGCCGGCCTTGAAGGATCGGACGATGACCACTCTCACGATACATTCACCAAAAGCCATATCGGCTTCGCGAGCGGCAGGCTGTATCGGCCTTGCCGGCAAAAGTAGCGCGCTGGCCGGGCCGAAGCAACGATGATCAGCGGCAAGATTTGGCGAGCTTATCGAACTGAATCAAATTCTCAAGCAGCGCTTCCATGTCCCTGAGGGGAATCATATTTGGGCCGTCGGAGGGTGCCTCGTTCGGGTCTTCGTGCGTCTCAATGAAAACGCCTGCAACGCCCACCGCCACGGCGGCGCGCGCCAGCACCGGCACGAAGGAGCGTTCACCGCCGGAGGATGTGCCTTGGCCGCCCGGCTGCTGCACCGAATGGGTTGCGTCAAAGATGACGGGGGAGCCAATGGCCCGCATGATGGGCAGCGCGCGCATGTCGGATACCAAGGTGTTGTAGCCGAAGGAGACACCGCGTTCCGTCAGCAGCACATCACGCGCGCCGGCGCCAGAGAGCTTATCGGCGACGTTGCGCATATCCCAAGGTGCCAAGAACTGGCCCTTCTTTACATTGACCGGCTTGCCGGTGCGCGCAGCCGCGATAAGCAGATCGGTCTGACGGCACAGAAAGGCGGGGATCTGCAGAATATCGACCACGGTCGCCACCTCGGCGCATTGGCCGGGTTCGTGCACATCGGTCAGGACAGGCAGCGCAAAGGCGCGGCGCAGATCCTCGAAGATGGGCAACGCCGCATCCAGCCCGATGCCGCGCTTGCCACTCAAACTCGTGCGATTGGCCTTGTCGAACGAGGTCTTGTAGACGAGGCCGATCCCCAGCCGCTCGGCAATTTCCTTGAGGCTGCCTGCCATGTCGAAGGCATGGTCGCGCGATTCGAGCTGGCATGGGCCCGCGATCAGCGTGAGCGGCAGGTCATTGCCGAAGCGAACATTGCCGATCGATACGACCGAATTGAGCATCAGCGCCGTTCCTCGAACAGGATGGTGGTGTTAAAGGCCTCATCGGGCGCCACGATCAGCCGGCCTCCATCGCGGAGATAGGCGATATGGCCGTCATCGAGCGCTTCGGCCGTGCGGCCGAGATCACTGACCTCGATCACGAAGCCTGCAAAGCATGGCCCCTCGGCCAGATCGGGCGCGAGGGCGGCCGGATAATGCCGCGCCCAGGCAGCCGGAGAGAACATGCGGACACCGCCGCGGCTGAGGCTGAATGCGATCTCGTCATCGGCAAGGCGCTGAGGCTCCTCGCCCGTGAAGGCCTGGAAGAAATCCGCATAGGCCTTCGGCTCCTCGCCCAGCATGAGCGCACAGCCAATGCCAAGCGCGCCGTTGGGATGGAGCTGGTAGTCACGCTTCCAGAAATATTGCGGTGCCCGCTGCTGGCAAACGAAGAAGCCGGCCCGGCCCATCGCCTCGTGGGCGGCAAAAGCGAGCGAGAAGCCCACCGTCACCTCCTCGCCATCGGGCAGCTTGGCCTTGCGCTGGAAGTCGAAGGGCTCGAAGCGCGAGATGCCCGCCTTCACATAGCGCTGCTGGTCGGCGCGGGCATCATCGCTGTCGAGCACCAGCATCGAGAAGCCTTCACCGCGGTCGAGAAAATCGCGATTGAAGGCCGCAAAGCTGAAGTGATGGGCACCATGCTCGGGCACCTCAGTCGGCGCACGCACGGCCAGGATCTCAAGGAAGGAGCCATCGAACTGCACGAGCTGGTTCATGGTGCCGAAGGGGTGGATCGCGCGCGGCGTCAAGGTGAAGCCCATCGCCCTGTAGCGGGCCACCGCTTCGTCAAGATCATCCACACAGAGCACGAGATGATCGATGCCTTTCATTCTCCACCCTCACCCTCTTGCGGCGCGGCTTTGTCGGCCGATTTGACGAGCTTAACGTCCTGGACGTTGTAAGGCATCCCGATATCGTTCTCTTCAAAGGCCTTTCTGATGGCGATCCGCAAATCACTTGCAACCCCGCCGACCGAGAGCGCGTCGGCGACATAGGCGTAGAGCTCGAATTCATTGGCGGCCGGGCCGAAATTGGTGAACAGGGCCAAAGGCGCTGGAAAAGCCAGGATCTTTTCATGACGCTGGGCGATGCTCGTCATGATCTGCAGCACCTTTTCAGGATCGGCCTCCGGATCTGCACGCACGGCCACGAGCACCCGGCCCATAGTGTCGGTATGGGTCCAGTTCTGCACATTTTCCGAGATCAGGCTCGAATTGGGCACGATCACGGAGGATTTGTCCGCCGTCTCGATCTCGGTGGAGCGCACATTGATGCGCTTCACGATCCCCTGCCCGCCCGTCACCTTGATCAGGTCACCCACCTTGATCGGGCGCTCGGCCAAGAGAATGAGGCCGGAGACGAAGTTGTTGACGATGCTCTGCAGGCCGAAACCGATACCGACACCCAGCGCACCGGCGATGATGGCTAGGTTCGCGAAGTTCAGGCCGGCATAGCTGAGGGCGAAGATGCCGGCCAGGATGTAGCCGATATAGGTGACGCCGGTATGGATCGAATCCCGCAAGCCCTTGTTGAGCTGCGTGCGCGCAAGCACGCGCGCATCAAGCCAGCGGGTAAACAGCTTGGTGATGATCACGCCAAAGGCGAAGGCCAGGATGGCCGCGACCACCGTGTAAAGCGATATGGTTATGCCGCCGAGCCGGAAGCCCCAGAAGGCGGTGGTGAGCCAGCTCGTAATGTCGACCCAGGTGACGGCGGTCTGCAAGATCACCAGCGGGACGCCGATGAAGACCAGACCGAAATCCACCAGCGTTGTAATGACAACGCCGATGCGATCCACACTGTGATTGGTCAAGGATAGGGTGCGGCGCAGGAAGCGGCCCACCGGGCGGTTCGGTTTGATGCCGTCGCTGACAAGGTGATCCGCCAGATAGTGGATCAGCATCAGCACAGCCACCAGGATCGTCAGCACGACAACTTGCTGACTGAGATATTGGGCCAGCGCGATCAAGCCCACCACCAGCGCGACGGAGATGGTGGCCGCAATGGCCCAATAAACCAGGGGCAGCTTGGCAGCCCATCCGAACCAGCCCAGATCCGGTGGTGGCTTTGAGTCCGTATCCTCGCCATCCTCGGTTCGACGAACGGTCAGCAGCACGGCGATCAACAGGAAGACGGTGAGAACACCCGTTATGGCGCCCTGCATCGAAAAGAATTCGACCGGCAAGAAAAGGACGTCGGCAAGACGGCGGAAGACGCCGTCCAGGGCATAAACCAGGAAGAGCGCGCCCAGCAGCCTGCTCAAACGATAAGCGAGAAGATCGGCGATGCCGACTGCGCGCCAGGCCGAATCGTTCGGGGACAGGATTCCGCGAATGAAGGTGCGGCCGCTCGTGGCGATGACCGCCCAGAACGCCAAAATCCAATAGATACGCCGCGCCTGCTGGCTCATCTCGGTGATGCTCGACAAGACGAGCGAGACGAGAAACACGGCGATC
The DNA here is from genome assembly GCF_038811545.1 of Rhodoligotrophos sp. CJ14. Taxonomy (GTDB): domain Bacteria; phylum Pseudomonadota; class Alphaproteobacteria; order Rhizobiales; family Im1; genus Rhodoligotrophos; species Rhodoligotrophos ferricapiens. Next base: position 4,540,646 of record NZ_CP133319.1, on the reverse strand, counting down.
ATCAGCGGGATCGTCGCTGCGAAGACGCCGGCGAAGACGTTCCAGAGACGCTCGAGATCGGTCGGATTGGGCTTGTTCAGCCGTGGCCGCAGGAGCCAGTTGAGCACACGATGGGCCCCCATCGCTGCGGCGATCGTCGCGGCCAGCTCGACGATGAGCAACATCGCGGTGAGCGGAGAGAGCCCGCCTATAAGCCTGCTCCACCAATTGCTGACGACGGTCATAAAGCGCGTCACAAAGGCGTCGATGGACGCGAAACCTTCGAGCCACAATCTGGGGTCGAGCACTGAGCGCCCGCTCTCAAAGATTTTGCTGAAGAACCGTTCGTGCTGGATGCGGGAGGCCTGCTCGGAGAGCTGCTCACTTGTCACGCGGAGCAGGTCAAGCTGCGCCTGGATCGCCCGGATCTGATCGCGCCGCTGGGTCAATGCTTGGCGCTGCTGGGCGATTTCCGGGGCTTCCTTGGCATCGCCTTCGGGCGGGGGGCCCAGCTGATCGAGGCTTTGGGTGGCCGCTGTCAGAGGCGCCTGCAGATCTCCCGTCATCTGCAGCGTTAGCGCCCGGATCTGTTCGATGCTCGTGCGGATCTTCTCCAGCTCGGAGGTCGGCAGATCCACACGGTCCAGCTGGGTTTTAATTCCCTCCAGCTGCTTGGTGAGAGGCGCCGTCTGACGCTGGATGCGATCGACGGTTGCGTCCTGGGCATGAGCCGTGCCCATGCTCCATAGGGCCAATGCCAGGAGCGTCAGGATCACCAGATAAGGCGCCGTTGTAAGCGATCGTCCCTTCATGATCCCCCGTGTGAGGTCAGGCCTTGCGCAGCTGCACAAAATCGCCCGGTCATGCTGCGTGAGCTGGGCCTTTTAAAGGCAAAGCACGAGCAGGCTTCGGGGCGAGACGCTCGGAGGGATCCGCCTCGCTCGAAATTGCTCTAAACGAGGCGGCTCTGCTCGACCGCTGCACCGATAAAGGAAGCAAAGAGCGGGTGTGGCTCAAAGGGCCTGGATTTGAGCTCTGGATGGTATTGCACGCCGATATACCAGGGATGATCCGGAAGCTCGATCACCTCAGGCAAGAGACCGTCCGGCGACATGCCCGAGAAGCACAAGCCCGCTGCCTCAAGCCTTTCCCGATAACCGGTATTCACCTCATAGCGATGGCGATGGCGCTCGGAAATGCGCGTTCCGCCGTATATCTCAGCGACCTTGCTGCCGGGCTTGAGCTGTGCCTCATAGGCGCCCAACCGCATGGTGCCGCCGAGATCACCGTTCAGCTTGCGCTGCTCGAGCTCATTGCCGCGCATCCATTCGGTCATGACGCCGACCACCGGTTCGTCGGTCGGCCCGAATTCGGTGGAGCTTGCGGATTTGACGCCAGCCAGATTACGCGCCGCCTCGATCACCGCCATCTGCATGCCAAAGCAGATGCCGAAATACGGGACCTTGCGGGTGCGGGCAAAGGTTGCCGCCGCGATCTTGCCCTCGGCACCTCGCTCACCGAAGCCGCCGGGCACCAGGATGCCGTGCAGCCCTTCGAGGAAGGGTGCGGGATCCTCGCGCTCGAAGATCTCGGACTCGATCCATTCCATGCGGACGCGCACCTTATTGGCGATGCCGCCATGGATCAGCGCCTCGTTCAACGACTTATAGGCATCGAGCAGCCCGGTATATTTGCCGACCACGCCGATGCGAACCTCACCCTCCGGCTCATGGATGCGGGTTGAGATATTTTCCCAGCGGTTGAGGCGAACCACGGGATCAGGGGCAAGCCCGAAGGCCTGCAGCACCTGCGCGTCGAGGCCGGCCTTGTGATAGGTCAGCGGCACGTCATAGATGGAGGACACGTCCAGGGCGGGAATCACGGCTTCCTCGCGCACATTGCAGAAGGTGCCGATCTTCTTACGCTGCCCTTCGGGGATTGGCCTGTCGCTGCGGCACAGCAAGATGTCCGGCTGAATGCCGATCGAGCGCAGCTCCTTGACGGAATGCTGGGTGGGTTTGGTCTTCAGTTCGCCGGCGCTGGCAATGTAAGGCAGGAGCGTCACGTGGATATAGACGCATGAGCTGCGCGGCAGCTCGTTGCCCAACTGGCGAATCGCCTCGAAGAAGGGCAGCCCTTCGATATCGCCCACGGTGCCGCCGATCTCGCAGAGCACGAAGTCATAGCCCTCGTTGCCTGCCAGGATGAACGACTTGATGGCGTCGGTCACATGCGGGATCACCTGCACGGTTGCGCCGAGATAATCCCCTCGCCGCTCGCGGGTCAGAATGTCCTGATAGATCCGTCCGGTGGTGATGTTGTCCTGCTTGGTGCAGGGCCTGCCGGTGAAGCGCTCGTAATGGCCGAGATCGAGGTCGGTTTCCGCCCCGTCATCGGTCACGAAGACCTCGCCATGCTGATAGGGGCTCATGGTCCCTGGGTCGACATTGAGATAGGGATCGAGCTTGCGCAAACGAACGGAATAACCGCGCGCCTGCAGAAGCGCCCCGAGAGCCGCAGAGGCCAGTCCCTTGCCGAGTGAGGAGACCACGCCGCCGGTAATGAAGATGTACCGCGCCATGGGCCTGTAGAATACACCAGTTAGAACGCTGTCAACCAGCTATTTTATTGAGACGAAACGAAGCATCCGTGGAATTTCCACGGATGCCGATGGAATTCACTGTTGCGCCGGCGGATTGCCAGATGGCGGCGGCGGCGGCGCCGCATCGGTGGCAGGCCCGGCGGGTGGCGTCGGTGTGGTCGGCGCCGCGGGCTGAGGAGCAGCCGGGACCGGTGAAGCAGGAGCTGGGGCGGAGGATTGGGCCGGTGCGCTCGATTGAGGCGCCGCATTTTCGGGGGCCGGCGTCGTAGGTGTCGGTGTTGCGGGCGCCGCTGGTGTCGGGATCGTGGGTGATCCGGGAAGCACGGGCAGAACAGAGCCCGATCCATTGCCGCCGGTCTCACCGGAGGAGGATGCAGGGGCCTGCTGACGGATCATCTCGTCGAAAATCGAGCCCGAACCGCCTCTGTGCATCAAGGTGAGCACGATGGAGGTGAGAAAGAAGACGCCTGCCAGAATCGCCGTCGCCCGGGTCAGCACATTCGCCGCACCGCGGCTGGCGAATATGGATCCGCCGCCACCGATGCCCAGCGCGCCACCTTCCGAGCGCTGCAAGAGCACCACCGCGACGAGTGCAATCGCCACGATCAGGTGGATGACGAGAATGACTTCTTCCATGATCCCAATCCAATCCGCGCCGCAGGGATCGACGCTCTCATGCGGCGGCAGGCTTTAGCGCGAAACAAGGGCGAGTGCAAACGGCCATTTGGTACCGCCCCGCTCCTATTCAAGCACATCACGCCAACTGCACATCCCGCTCAGCGTCCCGGTCAGCATCAATTCGGCGCGAACAGGCCGATGATGCCGAGAAAATCCTTCGCCTTGAGGCTCGCCTGGCCGACGAGCCCGCCATTCACATCGGGAATGGCCAGAATCGCTCCGGCATTGGCGGGCTTCATCGATCCGCCATAGAGAATGCGGATAGCGGCTGTGGTCTGTGGATCAAGACGCTCGGCCAGCTGATCGCGGATGGCCTGATGGACCTGCTTGATCTCGTCCGTTGTGGGCGTGCGGCCCGATCCGATCGCCCAGACGGGCTCATAGGCGATGATGGTGTTCTCAGCGGAGACATTATCGGGGATCGACCCGGCAAGCTGCCGCGCGACCACGGGGACGGTCTGACCGGCATCGCGCTCGTCCTCGGTTTCGCCGATGCAGACCACTGCGGTAAGACCGGCCCGGTGAGCCGCGGTGACCTTGCGGCAAACAAGCGCGTCGGTCTCGCCATGGTAATGACGACGCTCGGAATGGCCCAGAATGACGTGGGTCGCCCCGCAGTCGCGCAGCATTTCCGCAGCAATGTCGCCAGTGAAAGCCCCTTGGGGCTCCGGATGGCAATCCTGGCCACCGGTCTTGATCCGGCTGCCGGACAGCATTTCGTGCACCGTGCGGATCAGGGTGGCCGGAGGACAGACCACCACTTCGCAGCCGATCGCCACCCCGTCGAGCATCGCGGCCATCAAGCGAATCTCGCCGAGTGATTCCGATGTGCCGTTCATCTTCCAGTTGCCGATGATGATCGGCCTGGGCTCAATCAGCGCCATTGCCCGTCCATGGTTTTTAGAACCCGCCCCTGAACCACATGCTCGATGCGGTTCGCTCAGAGCGCTATAATGAACCTATTGCGTGGCCAGCGCGCAAGCATGCCGCGCAAGATTGCGGCTTTGCCAGGCATCGCGCTTGCTACGGGCGGTGCCCATCCATATGATGCGCCCACCGCGGCGGGCCCCGCCTGCCGTGGCTTTTGCGCGTGATGGGTCTGCGATTGGAACCGCCGGCTCATTGATGACGGTTCTCAAACACGTCGGGACTGACGAAGATGCTCTCAGTGATGCGAAGCAAAGCCGCCGGTTGGGTGGCCAAACTGTTCATCGGCCTCATCGCCATGAGCTTCGCCGTATGGGGCGTCGCCGACATGTTTACGGGCGCGCGCAGCCGGGCACTGGTCACGATCGGGGATCGCGAGATCAGCCCGGAGCAGTTCCAGGACACCATGCGGCAGCGGCTGCAGGCGATGTCGCAACGGATGGGACGCCCGATCACTCTCCAGGAGGCGCGCGAGGCCGGCTTCGATGGCCAGATCCTGGGGGATATGATCCGGCAGACCGCGCTCGAGGTGCAAGCCCGCAATCTGGGCCTTGAAGTGCCCGACATGGTGATCGCCCAGCGGGCCGCAGCGATCCCGGCCTTCCGCAACGCACGCGGCCAGTTCGACCGCGAGACGTTCCTGCAGGTGCTGCGGGCTAACAATCTCACCGAGCAACAATTCATCGCGATGGAGCGGGCTCAGCTGCTGCGGGAATCGGTGGCGAGCCCCATCGATCGCAGCTTCACCGTGCCGGAGACGCTCGTCCGCGCCGCCTTCGAATTCCAGAACACGGAACGGGTGGGGCAGTATCTCACGCTGCCCATGAGCATGGCCGGAGAGGTTACTGCGCCGACGGATGCGGAAATCGCCGATTATTACGAGACGCATAAGCGCAATTTCACAGCGCCCGAATTCCGGACGGTGACGCTTGTGCGTCTGGAGCCGGCCGACCTTGCCAAGACGATCACCATTTCCGATCAGGAGCTGGAGCAGGCCTACCAGAACCGTATCGCCGAGTTCACCACGCCGGAGCGACGGACCATTCTGCAGATCCCGTTCAAGGACGAGGAAGAGGCACGTGCGGCGCGGGCCAAGCTGCAATCGGGCGCGGATTTCGCCACCTTCGCGAAGGAACGGGGGCTGACGGAACCCGATTACACGATCGGCACGGTCGCCAAGAGCCAGATCCCGGACCGGTCGCTCGCGGATGCGGCGTTCTCGCTCCTGCCCGGGCAGATCAGCCAGCCTGTCGAGGGGCGGCTTGCCGTGGTGCTGCTCAAGGTGACGGCGGTCGAGCCGAGCGTCACGAAGCCCCTGGCGGAGGTGCGGGACCAGCTCGCCGAGACCTTGAAGCTCGAGCGGGCGCGTGAAGAGCTTGCCTCCATGTATGATCGTTTCGAGGATGAGCGGGCGAGTGGCGCGACATTGAGGGAAGTGGCCGAGAAGCTCGATCTGCCAGTCATCCAAGTCGATGCCATCGATCGCTCGGGCAATGGTCCGGATGGCAAGCCGGTGACCAATGTCCCGGCGCGCGACAAGGTGGTCGCTGCCGCGTTCGAGAGCGATGTCGGCGTCGAGAATGACGCGATCTCCACCGATGATGACGGCTATGTCTGGTTCGAAGTGGCCGAGGTCACGCCAGAAACGGTGAAACCGCTCGACGAGGTGCGGCCGGAGATCGTGGAGCTGATCACGGCGGAGCGCCGACAGGAGGCGCTGGAGCAGAAGGCGCGTGACTTGGCGGCGGACCTGCGTGATGGTCAAAAGACCATGGAGCAGATCGCCCAGGAATTGTCGCTGCCGATTGCCACCACGCCGCCCTTGAAGCGTGGCGGTGAGGCGCCCAATTTCGGCAGAGCCGCCGTGACCTCGCTGTTCTCGACCCCGGTCAATGGGGCTGGCGTCGCTTATGATCCAAACGCGAAGGTCGTCCAGCTCATCCGCCCCATGGAGGTCAAGACGCCGGATTTTGATCCGAAGGGCGCTCAGGCGGCCAATTTTGCCCAGGCTCTGCAAGGCAATATGGCGGAAGACCTGTTTGGCCAATATGTCAGCCGGCTCGAACGGGATATCGGTGTCACGGTCAATAACGAGCTTTGGTCGAGCATCAACGCACCGCAATCGTGACCGCTCGTTCCAATCTCATTGATGACGTGACACCATGCCCATTGAACCCGATTTCGAACAGTTCGCGCGGCTCTATGACCAGGGCCAAGCGCAAGTCGTCTCAACCCGGCTCGTTGCCGATCTCGAGACGCCGGTCTCGGCGATGCTCAAGATCGCGCATCATGAGCGCTACAGCCTGCTGCTGGAATCCGTAGAAGGCGGCGCGGTGCGCGGCCGCTACTCCATCATCGGCATGCGTCCGGACATCGTATGGCGCGTGCAGGACGGGAAGGCCGAGATCAACCGATCGGCGCTCGCCAATCCTGAAGGGCCGTTCACACCGCTCGAGGAAGAGCCGCTCACGGCATTGCGCAGCCTGATGGCGGAATCCCGCATAGACTTGCCCGCAAACCTGCCGCCCATGTCGGCCGGGGTGTTCGGCTATATGGGCTATGACATGGTGCGGCTGATGGAGCGGCTGCCGGACCCCGGGGCCGATGTGATCGGGGTGCCGGATGCCATTCTGGTCAGGCCAACGATCATGGCGATCTTCGATGCCATCAAGGATGAGGTGACGATCGTCTCGCCGGTATTCCCCAAACAGGGGCTGACGGCCAAGGCGGCGTATGCTCAGGCCACCGAGCGGCTGGCGGAGGTCACGGCATCGCTCGACCGGCCGCTGGACCACGGCATGCGCGAGCGTTGCGAGGCGCCACCCGTCGAGGCGCCCCAGTCCAACACGGCACCTGCGGACTTCAAAGCCATGGTGCGCCGGGCGCAGGAGTATATCCTCGCGGGTGACATCTTTCAGGTGGTGCTGAGCCAGCGCTTCGAAACCCCGTTCACACTCAGCCCGTTCTCGCTCTATCGGGCGCTGCGGCGGGTGAACCCTTCGCCCTTCCTCTATTTCCTCAATTTCGAGGATTTCTCACTGATCGGGTCGAGCCCTGAGATCCTGGTGCGGGTGCGCGAGGGGAAGGTCACGATCCGGCCGTTGGCCGGCACGCGACCGCGGGGTGCGACACCGGCCGAGGATCAGGCGCGCGCCGAGGATCTGCTGTCAGATCCCAAGGAGCGCGCCGAGCATCTCATGCTGCTCGATCTCGGGCGGAATGATGTGGGGCGCGTCGCCAAAACCGGGACGGTCAAGGTCACCGACCAGTTCGCCCTCGAATTCTACAGCCAGGTGATGCATATCGTCTCCAATGTGGAAGGCGAGCTCGATGATCGCTATGACGCGATCGCGGCGCTGGTCGCGGGTTTTCCCGCCGGCACGGTGTCGGGTGCGCCAAAGGTTCGGGCCATGGAAATCATCGCCGAACTCGAGCGCGACAAGCGCGGACCGTACGCCGGATGCGTCGGCTATTTCTCGGCCAATGGCGATATGGATACCTGCATCGTGCTGCGCACGGCGCTGGTGAAGGACGGCAAGATGTATGTGCAGGCCGGCGCGGGTGTGGTCGCGGACAGCGATCCGGATGCCGAGCAGCAGGAATGTGTGAACAAGGCGAAGGCGCTGTTCCGCGCCGCCGAAGAGGCGGTCCGCTTCGCCGGAGAAGCGGGGATGGGACAATGATCATCCTGATCGATAACTATGACAGCTTCACCTATAATCTCGTCCACTATCTCGGCGAGCTCGGCGCTGATGTTCAGGTCTATCGCAATGACAAGATAACGGTGCCGGAGGTCGTCGAGGCGGATCCCGAGGCGATCGTGCTCTCACCCGGCCCGTGCACACCGAACGAGGCCGGCATCTCTGTCGAGCTCATCGAAAAGGCCGGACAGACGATTCCAATCCTCGGTGTGTGCCTCGGCCATCAGTCGATCGGTCAGGTCTATGGCGGACAGGTCGTCCGCGCGCCGCAGGTGATGCACGGGAAGCTCTCGACCATCCGTCATTCCGGCAAGGGCGTGTTCCACGGCATCAACAGCGCGTTCCAGGCGACGCGCTATCACTCGCTCATCGTCGAGCGCGACAGCCTGCCTGACAGTCTCGAGGTTACGGCGGAGACGGATGACGGCATCATCATGGGGTTGCAGCACAAGGAACATCCCGTACATGGCGTGCAGTTCCACCCGGAGAGCATCGCATCGGAATATGGGCACAAGCTCTTGAAGAACTTCCTCGACCTCGCCCAACGCGCCAAGGCAGCCTGAGCGCCATGTCGGATCTGAAACCGCTCATCAGCAAGGTCGCGGAGGGCCGCCCGCTCGATCGCGACGAAGCCAAGCAAGCGTTCGATATCATGATGTCGGGCGAAGCGACGCCCAGCCAGATCGGCGGGCTGCTCATGGCGCTGCGAGTCAGGGGCGAGACGGTGGACGAGATCACCGGTGCGGTCGAGACCATGCGCGCGAAGATGACCCGGGTCATCGCGCCGGCTAATGCGATCGACATTGTCGGTACAGGCGGTGATGGTGCGCGCACCTACAATATCTCGACCTGTGCGGCGATCGTCACGGCAGGCTGCGGCGTCAAGGTCGCCAAGCACGGCAACCGGGCGCTGTCGTCCAAATCGGGGGCGGCGGATGCCTTGGCGGCGCTCGGTGTCAATATCGAGGCCTCGCCCGAGATTATCGCCCGCTGCATCGATGAGGCCGGGGTGGGCTTCATGTTCGCGCCCAGCCATCACGCGGCGATGCGCCATGTGGGGCCGAGCCGGGTCGAGCTTGGCACCCGTACCATCTTCAATCTGCTCGGACCGCTCGCCAATCCGGCAGGGGTGCGCCGGCAGGTGGTCGGCGTCTATGCCCGGGAATGGATCGAACCGCTCGCGAAGGTATTACGCAATCTCGGTTCGGAGCGGGTGTGGGTCACCCATGGTTCGGATGGGCTCGATGAGGTGACCACCACAGGGCCTACCTATGTGGCCGAACTGCGAAAGGGCGAGGTGCGCACGTTCGAGATCACGCCAGAAGATGCTGGCCTCCCCCGCGCGAGCCTCGATTCCCTGCGCGGCGGCGATGGGGAGGCGAATGCCCGGGCGATCCGTGATGTGCTCGCCGGGCAATCCAGCGCGTTTCGTGATATTGTCCTGTTGACCACGGCGGTCGCGTTGACCGTCGCCGACAAGGCCGCATCCCTTCCCGACGGGGTCAAGCAGGCTGCCGCCGCGATCGACAGCGGTGCCGCAGCCGCAGTGCTCGAACGGCTGGTTTTCGTATCCAACGGGCAGTAGCGCATGGCCACCATCCTGGACAAGATCGCCGCGTATAAGCGCGAAGAGGTTGCGGCCGCCAAGCGGGCCAAGAGCTTGGCGCAGCTCGAAGACGAGGCGCAAAGCCGCCCTGCCCCGCGCGGCTTTCATATGGCGCTCAAGGCCAAGATCGATGCTGGCGCCCATGGCCTGATCGCGGAAATCAAGAAGGCGAGCCCTTCCAAGGGCCTGATCCGTGCCGATTTCGATCCGCCGTCGCTTGCGCGCGCCTATGAGGCGGGCGGTGCGGCGTGCCTTTCCGTGCTCACGGATACGCCCTCGTTTCAGGGTCATCCGCGGTTTTTGACCGATGCCCGGGCAGCAACGGCCCTGCCCGCCCTGCGCAAGGATTTCATGCTTGATCCCTATCAAGTGGCCGAAGCGCGCGCCTGGGGTGCCGATTGCATCCTGATCATCATGGCGATGGTGGATGATCATCTTGCTGCAGAGCTTGAGCAAGCGGCCACAAGCTATCGCATGGACTCGCTGATCGAGGTTCACGATGAGGCCGAGCTCGACCGCGCGCTCAAGCTGGCCTCGCCCCTGATCGGTATCAATAATCGCAATCTCAAGACTTTCGAGGTCACGCTCACCACGACCGAGCGGCTCGCGCCGCGCATCCCGAGGGATCGCCTCATCATTGCCGAAAGCGGGATTGGCACGACCGCAGATCTCGAAAGGCTGGCGCAGGTTGGCGCGCGCTCGTTCCTGGTGGGTGAAAGCCTTATGCGGCATGAGGACGTGGCTGAAGCAACGCGAGCGCTGCTTGGGAATGCGCCTACTCCCGCCGCCCGAACCGCCACGGCGATGCCATGAGTGATCAGCGCCTTACGCATCTTGACGAAGCAGGCCAGGCGCGCATGGTGGACGTGTCGGACAAGGCCGTGACGACGCGGGTTGCCACGGCCGGAGCCAGCGTGTGGATGAAGCCCGAGACGCTTGCCTTGATCCTTTCGGGCGATAGCAAGAAGGGTGACGTGCTCGCCACAGCCCGGATTGCCGGCATCATGGCGGCCAAGCGGACCCATGAGTTGATCCCCCTCTGCCATCCCCTGGCGATCACCAAGGCCGAGGTCAGCTTCACACCGGATAGCGACGCCTCGCGCATCGATGTGACCGCGACGGTCAAGATCGATGGCAAGACCGGGGTTGAAATGGAAGCGCTCACCGCCGTCTCGATTGCCTGCCTCACGCTTTATGACATGTGCAAGGCGGTTGATCGCGGCATGCGCATTGGCGATATCCGGGTGATCGAAAAGACCGGCGGGAAGTCCGGTACCTACAGGGAAGGCTAGAGTGATGGCGGGGGCGCTGCTGCCAGTCGAGGAGGCGCTTGGCCGGGTGCTCGATGGCGTAGCCCCGATCGGCCAGGAATGCATTCCATTGGATCAAGCCTGGCAGCGCGTGCTCGCCGAGGATGTTCGTGCCACGCGCGACCAGCCGCCATTTGATGCCTCCGCCATGGATGGATATGCGGTGCGCGGAGATGATGTGGATGGGTCAAAGCCCAAGCTGCTGATCATCGGAACATCGCAGGCCGGCCGCGGCTTTACCGGCGCGATCGGGCCTGGCGAGAGTGTCCGCATCTTCACCGGCGCGCCGCTGCCGCCCGGTGCCGACACGGTGGTCATCCAGGAGAATACAAGACGCGAGGGCGATCGTGTCATTCTCACCGAGCCGGGCCAGCGCGGCCGGCATGTGCGCCGCAGCGGTCTTGATTTCCGGGCGGGCGATCTCCTGATCGCGGCCGGCACGCGCCTCAATGCCCGCCATATCGGGCTTGCCGCCGCAGCCAATCATCACGAGCTCCCGGTACGGCGCCGGCCCCGCATCGCGATCCTGCCCACGGGCGATGAGCTGGTGGCACCGGGCAGCACGCCTCGTGGCGATCAGATCATCTCGTCCAACAACCACTCGCTTGCGGCTTTCATCCGCGCCATGGGCGCAGAGCCCGTGGATCTCGGCATTGTCGGGGATGATCTCGCGGCGCTCGATGCGGCGATCGCGCGAGGGCTTTCCGCCGACGTACTCGTCACCATTGGCGGGGCTTCGGTCGGTGACCATGATCTCGTGCAAAAGGCACTGATTGCCCGCGGTGTGGACATCGCCTTCTGGCGCATCGCCATGCGCCCAGGCAAGCCTTTGATGTTCGGTCACGTCCAAACGGGCAGTGCTCAGCCTGTCCGGGTCATGGGTCTGCCGGGCAATCCGGTTTCAGCGCTCATCTGTGCCCGCATCTTTCTCAAGCCGCTCATTGGCGCATTGCTCGGCCGGCCTGAACAGGATGATACCGAGATCTATCCCCTCGCCTCCGCGCTCGGGGCAAATGATCAGCGGCAAGATTATGTGCGCGGACGGTTTCGCCGCAGCAAAGCGGCTGGCATCACGGTCGAGCCGTTCTCATTGCAGGACAGCTCGCTGCAACAGAGCTTTGCCGCCGCCGATTGTCTGATCGTGAGACGACCATTCGCGCCAGCCGCTGCCAGCGGGGAGCCGGTCGAGGTGCTACGCCTCGATTTCTAACCCGGTCGCCTTTTCTTCACCCGTGCCGGGCTACGGCAAATTTAGGCGAATCTCGGCCAACCTTCTCGTTCCACACTCATACCAACGTCCAATCGCGCAGGCATTCTGCCCTGCCTTATTATGCGCATACGGACGCTAAGAATCAGACAGATTCCGGTCTGTCGTTTCTCAGTTCATCAATAATAATTCTCTCGCGCGGCGGGAGATCATCGGGTGGATACGGGAAGGAGCCTCTCATGAGCGTAGACTCCACTTATCTTGGCGGACCCTCTGCCGGTGCGCAGAAGATGACCGCAGAAGAGCGAAAGGTCATTTTTGCCTCTTCGCTCGGCACTGTCTTCGAGTGGTATGATTTCTACCTCTACGGATCACTGTCCGCGATCATTGCCGCCCAGTTCTTTTCCGGGGTCAATCCTACGGCTGCTTTCATCTTCGCGCTGCTGGCCTTTGCCGCTGGCTTCGCGGTACGCCCATTCGGTGCCGTCTTCTTCGGGCGACTTGGGGATCTGGTCGGGCGCAAGCACACGTTCCTCATCACCATCGTCATCATGGGCCTCTCCACCTTCCTGGTTGGCGTCCTGCCCACCTACGCCTCGTGGGGCGTGCTCGCGCCGGTCATTCTCATTGTGCTACGCCTGTTACAGGGCTTGGCGCTTGGCGGTGAATATGGCGGCGCGGCAACCTATGTGGCCGAGCATGCACCGCGCAACCGCCGCGGCTTCTATACGAGCTGGATCCAGACGACGGCGACACTGGGCCTGTTCCTCTCGCTCATCGTCATTCTCGGCATCCGCACGGCCATTGGCGAAGAGGCTTTCCGGGAATGGGGCTGGCGCATTCCCTTCCTCGTCTCAATCATCCTGCTTGGCATCTCGGTCTGGATCCGGTTGCAGCTCAATGAGAGCCCAGCCTTCCAGCGCATGAAAGCAGATGGCAAGGGATCGAAGGCACCGCTCAAGGAGAGCTTCGGCCAGTGGTCGAACCTCAAGATCGTGATCCTGGCTCTGATCGGTCTCACCGCCGGGCAGGCGGTCGTCTGGTATGCCGGCCAGTTCTATGCGCTCTTCTTCCTCACGCAGATCCTGAAGGTGGACGGCACGACTGCCAATGTCATGATCGCGATCGCGCTGGCGATCGGCACACCCTTCTTCATCCTGTTCGGGTGGCTCTCCGACAAGGTTGGCCGTAAGCCAATCATCATGGCGGGCTGCCTGCTGGCGGCGCTGACCTATTTCCCGATCTTCAAAGGGCTCACCCATTTCGCCAATCCGGCACTGGAAGCAGCCCAGGCTTCCGCACCGGTCTCCGTGGTGGCGAACCCCGATGAATGCTCATTCCAGTTCAACCCGGTGGGTACGGCGAGCTTCACCAGCTCCTGCGATATCGCCAAGTCGGTGCTGGCAAGCTCGTCGGTGAACTATGAGAACGTGGCAGCTCCGGCCGGGACCATCGCCTCGATCAAGATCGGTGACCAGGTGATCCCGAGCTTCAACGGTACGGGACTGCCCGCTGATCAGCTCAAGCCCCAGCAGGACGCGTTCAAGAAGGCGGTGACCGATGCGATCACGGCGCATGGGTATCCGACCAAGGCTGATCCCGCGCAGATGAACAAGGTGATGACCGTCGTTCTTCTGACCATCCTGGTGATCTATGTCACCATGGTCTATGGGCCGATCGCGGCTGCGCTGGTGGAACTGTTCCCCACACGCATCCGCTACACCTCGATGTCGCTGCCCTATCATATCGGCAATGGCTGGTTCGGCGGTTTCCTGCCTCCCACCGCCTTCGCGATCGTGGCGGCGACCGGCAATATCTATTCCGGCCTGTGGTATCCGATCGCGATCGCAGTGATGACCTTGGTCGTCGGTCTGCTTTTCCTCCCGGAAACCAAGGACCGCGATATCTACGCCGAAGACTGATGCCTGCCCCGCGGTTCAAGACTGAGCCGCGGGCCTCCACTCACTCGGTATCAGGCGCTTGTCCCTCGTGTCAGGCGCCTCGTTTTTCGAGACATGACAGTGAGCGCAGCACCCCGCTTCGTCCGTTCTCCTCCGAAATTGTGACAGACTGCCCGATCCCGCGGAACCTTTTCAGCCAACTTGCCGTTTTACAGGCACGCCAAGACCACAATCTTGACGAATATTGAGAGAGGCTGAGGAGAACTGTATGGGACTCGGCACTATTCTTCTTATCCTGCTTATTCTTCTATTGGTGGGTGCTGTGCCCGCATGGCCCTATAGCCGAAGCTGGGGCTATGCTCCCGGCGGCATCGTCGGCGTTATCCTGATTATCGTGCTTGTGCTCGTCTTGCTCGGGCGGATCTAGCACAACCTCGAAAATCCCTTACCCGAGAGCAGCTCCGGCCGGCCCCGCGCCGGCCGGCCGCCATTCATGGCCGCCGCCTACCATCCGCGATATCCAGCACGATCTTGCCCATGTGCTGGCTGGTCTCCATCAGACGATGCGCGTCCTGAACATCGGCCAGCGGGAACACCCGGTGGATGATGGGTCGGACCGTGCCGGCTTCCAGCGTTGGCCACACGTTCTCGCGCAATTCCGTCGCAATCTGCCCCTTCACCGCTATGGGGCGTGGCCGCAAGGTCGAGCCGGTGATGGTCAGGCGGTTGCGCATCACCCGCGCCATATCGATGGTCACCGAGGGACCTGCCAGGGTTGCAACCTGGGTGAGCCGGCCATCGGGCGCGAGGCAGGCGAGGTTGCGATCGGTATAGTCGCCGCCGACCATGTCCAGCACCACATCCACCCCCCGCCCGCCGGTCAGCGCACCAATACGCTCGACGAAATCCTCAGTACGGTAGTTGATTGCGGCATCCGCGCCAATCTGCTGACAGAAGGCGCATTTCTCCGCACTGCCGGCGGTCGCGAAGACGCTCGCGCCAAAAGCCTTGGCGAGCTGGATGGCGGTCGAGCCTATTCCGCTCGAGCCGCCATGGACGAGAAGGCTTTCGCCGCCTGTCAGCCGCGCGCGCTGGAACACATTCACCCAGACAGTGAAGAAGGTCTCGGGGATTGCCGCGGCCTCTGTGAAGCTCAAGCCTTTCGGAAGGGGCAAGCATTGTGCCGCGGGGGCCGTGCAGTATTCGGCATAGCCGCCGCCGGCGACGAGCGCACAGACCGCATCGCCCAATGCGAGCCCAGTGACACCATCGCCCAGGGCGATGATCTCTCCTGCGATCTCGAGGCCAATGATATCGGACGCGCCCGGTGGCGGAGGATAGGCGCCCTGGCGCTGGCGAATATCGGGCCGGTTGACGCCAGCCGCGCGCACGCGGATCAGGACCTCGCCCGTTTGGGGGCACGGCAGCGGCCCCTCAACGACCGAGAGAACCTCCGGGCCGCCGGGCTCTGCCATATGCACATGGCGCATGCTCTCAGGAATGGACTGGCTCACGATGTCTCCTCTCAGGGAAGCCTCACTGTTCAGCGGCGCATCGAACGAGGCTCAGCCCATGAAATGGCCGCCATTCACGTCAATGGTGGCGCCGGTGATGAAACCTGCTTCGTCGGATGCGAGGAAGGCCACGGCCGCGGCGATGTCGTCAGGCGTGCCGATCCGCGCAACCGGGATCTGCGTGACATAGGCGCGGTTGACATCCGCGCCTGCCATTGCCGCCATCGGGGTTTCGATGCGGCCTGGGGCAATACAGTTCACGGTGATGCCGGCCGGACCCACTTCGGCTGCGAGGGTGCGGGAGAAGCCGATCAGTCCCGCTTTGGAGGCGGCATAATGGGAGCCTGCAATCTGCGAGCGGGTGCGGCCAGCCTGGGATGACATGTTGATGATCCGTCCCCAGCCCCGCTTGCGCATCAGCGGTACTGCGTGCCGGCAGAGCAGAAAGGGTCCGGTGAGGTTCACAGCCAGCACGGCCTGCCATTCATCAAGGGCGGTATCCTCGACCAAGGCCTTGCGTCCGTCATGCTTGGGGGAGATGCCCGCATTGTTGACGAGAATGTCGAGGCTGCCATGACGCGCTACGACGTCCGCCACCAGCGCCTTCACCTCATCCTCGCGGGAAATGTCGGTGCGGGCAGCATGGACGTTGAGGCCGGCGCTCCGAAGCCGGGAAACCGCCTGATCGAGCTCGGCGATGACATCGACCAGCACGGTGCAAGCGCCCTCTTTGGCCAAACGCTCGGCGATCGACAATCCTATTCCCCGCGCCGCACCGGTTACGAGCGCAACGCGGCCCTGCTGATTGCTCATTGCCCAATCTCCTCAATCGTCCTGCGGCATCAGCATCACCTTGGATGCCTCCTTCCGGCGGGCGAGCTCAAAACCCTCAACAGCCTCGTCCAGCGGCAGCCTGTGTGTGATCATCGGGCGGAAGCTCTCGCCGCTTTCGCCCAGAACCCGCAGCACCTTCTCCCAAATCGCGGGTCGAGACCCGTGCGAGCCGCGCAGCTGCAGCTTGCGGCGCACGAAATCGGTGAGATCGACCTCCACGGGCCGCGCATGAATACCGGTCGTCACGAGAACACCGCCCTTGCGCAGCAGGCCCAGGCCGTCGCGGATGCTGGCGGCAACGCCGGTTGCTTCGAAAACGCAATCGACCGGCCCGCCGGCAATGGCGGAGACGGTCGCGGCAAGCTCCTGCTCGGCGAGATCGATGCGGTGCCCGAAGCCGAGCGCCTCGCAGACAGCGAGCCGCGGTCCATCGTTAAAGCCGACCATGATCACCTTGGCTGCGCCGGCCTTGCGCGCAAATTGGGCGATCGCCTGACCGATGGTGCCGGGTCCCAGCACCACAACCGTATCGCCGAAGCGCACCTGTCCCACATCCACGGCCTGCGCACCGACGCAGAGCGGCTCCGTCAAGGCAGCGAGATCGAGATCCAGTCCATCGGGGAGGCTGAAGCAGGCCTTTTCAGGCACGACCACATGGCGGGCAAAGCCACCATCGCGCATGAGACCCAACGTTGACTTCTGGAGGCAATTTTCAGGCTCGCCACGACGGCATGGGGCGCAGTTCCCGCACCCGCTCGATGGCCAGACCGTCACGCGAGCGCCAACGTCAATGGTGGTCACCGCGGCGCCCCGCTCAATCACGCGCCCGGCGAATTCATGGCCAAGCGTCAGCGGGAGCTTGTCGCGCATGAAGTCATAGCCGCTGGTCCATTCGTACACATGCACATCGCTGCCACAGATGCCGGCCGCGGCCACTTCAACCAGGACATCGTTGGGCCCAAGGGTCCGCGGGGCATTCACCTGCTCTATGCGCACGCCGGGCTCGGGCGAGGTTTTCCGGACCGCTTTCATCGTTCCTCATCTGTCAGGGATAGGCGGAGAGAACACGCCCTCTCCGCCACGTGTCACGTGTCAGAGCTCAGATATTGCCGCGCTGACCCCAGGCAGGCAGCGGCATGCCTTTAGGTGTCGATATGCCGAAGGGGTCTGGTGCGACCGTGTGGATCTTCTTGCCCTGCCACTGGTCGTAGGTCGGGAACGCCCGAGTGTTGTTCTGGGTCTCCGGATCGAACTTGGTGCCCCAGCCGACGATGGACGTACCGATCGGCTTATCGAGCGCCAAGGCCACTTCGCGGATCGCCTCGGTGTCGAGATCCTCAGCCTTGGGCAGAATCTCCTTGGTCACGATCCACATGGCGTTGAAGCCCATGCCGGTATGGGCGGAGGGCGCCCGGCCGTTATACTTCTTCGGGTGCTCCTCATGGAAGCGCTTGAACAGGGCTGCTGTCTCGGGCGCCAAGCCTTGCGGGTTGATGTAGACGGAGGTGCCGGCGTTGAAGATACCGTTCACATCGTCGCCCAAGGCCTCGGCGAACTCATTCACATTATGCGCGCCGCCATTGCCGATCATGGCCTTGACGTTGAGCTGGGCTTCGCGCGCCTGACGCCAGAACAAGATGCCATCGGGCGTGTATTGGCAGACGATCAGAATGTCGGGCTGCAGCGACTTATAGCGCTGAACCTGGGACGACAGATCGGTGGTCTTGTAGCTGTAGCTGGTCGAATCGACCACCTGCACGTTTTTTTCCGCGAGCAGCGATTTCGCGCCCTCGCCCACAGCGGTGCCGTAGGAGGAGTCTTCATAAAGCAGCGCCACCTTGGCCTTGTCGGGCGCAAGCCCCAGGCCGGGCATGATGGTGTCGGTGGTGAACTGGGCCGCGCCGCGGCCAAGCTCGCTTGCGGGATAGATGAAGCGGAAGAGATGCTTGAAGCCGCGCTTGGTGATGTCGTCGGCCACCGCGCCCTGTTCGAAATAGACCACGCGGTTGCGCTCGGCGACCTGGCTTGCCGCGAAAGAGATCGAGCTCGCATAGGAGCCGAGGATCACCTTCACCCGGTCGTTGGTGATAAGACGCGTCGCCTGAGACGTTGCTTCCGTCGAGCTTGGCACATCGGCGGTGACGAATTCGATGGGGCTGCCATTAATGCCGCCCTCGGCATTCACAAAGTCGCGGGCCAGCTCAAAGCCGCGATAGACATCATTGCCGAGCGAGGCGAGCGGCCCGGAGAGCGGCAGCAGCACGCCGATCTTGATCGGTTCGGCCGCATAGCCGCGGCGCACATAGGGCGCCCCCAGTACCGAAAGGCCCGCTCCACCCACGAGCGCGCCGAAACCGCGTCTTGAGATTTTCATTTTGCATCCTCCCTTTGCGGGGCAAGCCCCAGATACACGCGTTTTACATCAGCGTTCTGCGCAAGCTCGCGGCCGGTGCCACTCATGGCCACGCGGCCATGCTGAATGACATAGGCCCGATCAGCCACCGAGAGCGCCTGGCTGATGTTCTGCTCCACGATCAACAGCGTCACGCCCGTGTCGCGAATGGCCTTGATCGCTTCATAGACCCGGGCGATCGCGACCGGTGCGAGGCCAAGGGACACCTCGTCCAGCATCAAGACCTCGGGCATGGCGACCAGCCCGCGCGCGATCGCGCACATCTGTTGCTGGCCACCGGACAGGGTGCCGCCGAGCTGCTGCTCGCGCTCTTTCAGGATGGGGAAGAGATCGAAGACATATTGCAGGCGCTCAGCCAAATGCTTGCGCGCCCGCTTGGAATAGGCGCCCAGCTCGAGGTTGCGTCTCACGCTCATGCGCGGAAACAGGCGTCGGCCTTCCGGCACCAGAACGATGCCACGCTCGACAATATCATCGGACGGACGGCCGCCAATCTCGACGCCATTATGGGTGATGCTGCCGCCGGTCGGCTTGATCAGCCCCGAGATCGTGCGCAGCAGTGTCGTCTTGCCTACCCCGTTCGAACCGATGATCGCCGTGACCTCACCGGGGCGCACGTCGAGCGTCGTTCCGAAGAGCACCTGGGTGTCGCCATAGCCGGCGGTCAGATCGCGAATGCTAAGCATCGGTCGCCTCCGCGATGGACGTGCCGAGATAGGCCTGGACCACGTCGGGGTGTTCCATCACCTTGGCAGGCACGTCGTCTGCAATCTTGCGGCCGTAATCGAGCACCACGATACGGTCACAAATGCTCATCACCGCCTCGAGATTATGCTCGACGAAGAGCACGGTCACGCCGTCGTCCCGCAACTGCCGTATGAGGGTCAACATGCCGCTCACCTCGGCGCCGTTGAGGCCGGCCATCACCTCATCCAGCAGGATCATGCGCGGGTTGGTGGCGAGGGCACGCGCCACCTCCAGACGCTTCTTCTCCGCCGTGGTGAGCGAGGTGGTTGGAATAGCAAGGCGCGCGCCCAATCCCACCCGCTGGGCAACAGCCCGTGCAGCGCTGGCTGCATCACTCAGCGCACGATGATGCAGCAAGGCGCCGGTGGTGATGGTCTCGAGCACGTTCATCGATGGAAAGATCTGCGGTATCTGGAACGTGCGCGCGAGACCGCGCGCGCAGATGGTCGATGAGGTATGGCCGGCAATCGAGCGGCCCTCGAAGGTGACATCCCCCTCATCGGGCGGGAAGACGCCGGCGATCACATTGAACAGGGTGGTCTTGCCTGCGCCATTGGGGCCGATCAGACCACAGATCTCGCCTTGGGCGACGGACATGTCGACGGCATTCACCGCGATAAGCCCGCCGAAGCGCTTGGTGACGTTGGAGATCTCGAGCATCAGCCCTGCTCCGCCTTTTGGGGCGCGATCGCGGGGGTGCGCCGGCCGACACCCAAACGCTGGCTAAGGCTCCTCACGCCGCCGAGGAGCCCGTGGGGCAAGAGCACGACGATGACGACCAGCAAGAGCCCATAAACCACGAGATGCATGCCGGAGCCCGCATTCCCGAGCATCTCGAGCAGGATCTCGCGCAGGGGCAAGGCGATCGCCGCGCCGATCACCGGACCGGCAATGGTGCCGATGCCGCCGAGAATGGCCATGAGCGGCAGGTCGACCGAGAAGGCGACGCTGAAGACAGTGCTCGGCTCGATATAGAGGATATATTGCGCCATCAGGGTGCCACCCACCGAGGTCAGGAAGGCGCTGGCGAGCAGTGCGATCAACTTATAGGCCCGGATCGGAATACCGGAGGCGATCGCTGCATCCTCATTGTCGCGGATGGCTCTGAGATAGAAACCCATGAAGCTGCGCGAGATGAGGAAGGCAACCGCCAGCACCAGCACGAGATAAGCGCCGGTGAGATAGGCATATTCCCAGCGATCGGCAAAGATCATGCGGGAAAAGCCGGGCTCGTAATTGATGCTGAGGCCGTAAGGCAGCTCGATGAAGTTGCGGGAATATATCAAGAGAATGCGCACGGTCTCGCCAAAGGCAAGGGTCGCCATAGCGAAGAAGACGCCGCGCATTCGAAAGGCGGGATAGGCAATGATGAGGCCCAGCAGCATGCTGATGAGCCCGCCCGCAAGCATGCCGAGCCAGGGGGAGATGCCGAGATAGTTGTAAAGCAGGGTCGAGGTGTAGGCGCCCACGCCAAAGAAGGCGGTGTGGCCGAGCGAGAACTGGCCTGCAAACCCGCCGAGGATGTTCCAAGCGGAGGCGAGCCCCGCATAGATGAACAGGAGCACCAGCAGGTTCTGATAATAGTCATTGCCGATCAGCAGCGGCAAAAGCCCGACGATGAAGACGAGAGCCAAGAGCCAGGCCAGGTCGGCCTTCCGCCAGTCGAGATAGCGCGTGAGCGGGCTCATTTGAGCGCCTCCTTCTCAGCACCCTTCACACCCAAGATCCCGTGCGGCCGGAAAGCCAGCAGGGCAATGAGCAGAATGAAGTGGGTCGCCTCCTTGAGGTCCGGCGCCCAGAACCCCACAACGGTCTCGACGATGCCGAGCACGAGCCCGCCGACCACGGTGCCGGTGACGCTGCCAAGGCCACCCAGCACCACGACCACGAAGGCGACCAGCACGAAGAACGAGCCGACGGAGGGAAAGGCGTAGAAGGAGGGCACCAGAACCGCGCCGGCAACGCCGGTCAGAGCGATGCCGAGACCGAAGGTGATGAGGAAGATCTTGTTGGGATCGATGCCCATGAGGCGTGCGGCCACCAGATCCTGAGACACGGCCTCGATGGCGCGGCCGAGAAAGGTCGAGCGCAGGAACACCACGACGCCGGCCAGGATCGCCGCCGCAAAGCCAAAGGCAATCAGCCGGTTGGTGGAGAGAAAGAAGCCGAGGACCTGAACGGACTCATAGCCCTCCGGCATTACCTGCACCGTGCGGTAATCGGCGGACCACAGAAGCAGCGCCAGGTTCTGCAGGGCAATGCCGAGGCCCAAGGTGGCAAAGACCTGAGTGAGCTCCGGCTTGTAGATGGTGAAGCGCATCAGACCCCAATAGAAGATGAGGCCGAGCAAGAAGAAGGCCACGGCGATGAACGGCGTCCCGTAATAGGGATTAACGCCGGCCAGCACCATGAGCCAGTAGCCCGCATACATGCCGAGCATGAGGAATTCGCCATGGGCGAAGTTCACCACCTTGGCAACGCCGAAGATGAGGTTGAGCCCCAAGGCACCCAGGGCGTAGACCCCGCCCAGGAGAATGCCAGAGATCACGAGTTGGAGAGCCAGCTCCATGAATGTCGCTCCAGTTCGGGCTCAATCCACCCGATTGGTCGAACTCAAAACGCGTCAGAAATGGCCTTCATAGAAGGTGAGCGGCGGGCGCGCCTCGGGGTCGGTCATCACATCGAGCACCGTGGTGCGATCACCTGAAATGGCAGCCTTGAGCGCGGGCAGGAAATCCTCAGCCCGCTCTATGCGTTGACCGGCACAGCCCGTCGCCCGGGCAATGGCCGCATGGTCCACCGGCTCGAAATAGACCGCACCAGTATGGGCGCCATATTTCACATCCTCGGCATCCTTCTGATAGCCGAGGATCTGATTGTTGAGCACCACCAATGTCACGTTGATGCCCATCCGCCGCGCGGTCTCGAGCTCCTGCCAGCAATGGCCAAAGCCGCCATCGCCGGTGACGCAAATCACCGTGCGGTCGGGGGCTGCAACCTTGGCACCCAAAGCCATGGGTAGGCCCCAGCCGAGACCGGCGAGGCCACGGGGGGTGAGGAAGCGCTGACCGGCGGCACGGGCGGTGATGAAATTCAGGATCCAGAGCGAGGAATAGCTCGCATCCGCGACCAGGATCGCCTTCTCATCGAGAATGCTGTCGATATCGGCCATCAGCCGTTCCGGCCGGATCGGCGCGGCAGTTGAGGTCATCACCGCGCGGGCTTCCTCGCGGAACCTGGCCTTGCCCTCAGCAATGGCCTGTTCGAGCCCGGCACGCGCCGCCTTGCGCTTTGCGAGATCGCGGCGGGCAAGGGCTGCCGACAAGGCTTCGATTGCAAGCCGCGCATCGCCCAGGAGGCGCACCGCCTCGTAATTGCGGCCGATCTCGAGCCCATCCACATCGATATGGATGAAGGTCGCGTTGCGCGGATAAAGCGTCCAGGAATCGGTGCCGTTCTGGTTGGTCCTGGTGCCGATCAGCAGGATAACATCGGCATCCCGAATGAGATGGCGCATATGCCGGGTGCTGCCGTTGCGGCCCATGGCATTGGCGGCAACACCGAGAGAAAGCGCGTGGCGCTCGTCCACGGATCCCTTGCCCATATTGGTGGTGGCCACCGGCAGGCTCGCCTGCTCCTGCAGCGCCACCAGAGCCTCGGCCGCGCCGGAGAGATGCACACCGCCACCGGCAATCACCAGAGGCCGCGCGGCATTCGCCAGGAGATCGGCAGCCTTTTCAACCTGGGCCGGATCGGGGGCCATACGGTCGAGCGGGAAATGGCCCAACTCGGCGGTGCGGCGCACCGACAGCGAATGGGCTTCGGCCAGGAGATCGGGCGGGCAGAGCAATACGACCGGGCCCGGACGGCCGCTCGCCGCCATTGTGAAGGCCATGTCCACATAGTCCTCGACGCGGGAGGCGCGATCGATCCGCCGTACCCATTTCGTGCAGGAGGCAAAGAGCGCGAAATGATCCAGCTCCTGGAAGGCATTCTTGTCGTAGGTGTCGCGCGCCACCTCCTGCACGAGGGCGAGCACAGGCACCGATGCCTTCAGGGCCTCGGCCAAAGGCGGCACCAGGAGGGTTGCCGCGGGCCCGTTCTGGGCTGTGACCACCGCCACCTTACGCGAGATGCGGGCGTAGCCATCCGCCATCACACCGCCGGCATTCTCGGTGCGATAGTTGACCTGCTTCATGCCGAATTGCGGAGCGGCCAGATGCAATGCCGAGGGAAGACTCTGGCCGAACAGCACCTCCACGCCGTGACGCTTCAGGGCGGCCATCATGGAAATGGCAACGGAGCTGTTGGGCAGGTTACCGACTGCGTTGGCGCCGGCATCGCTGCGCGCGGTGGAAGCCTCAGTCATTGGCGGAACTCTTCCTCCAAAGTTTTTTGTATGATATATCGATGTCTGTTTTATTGGTCTATGTCAATAACTTGATCGAATTGCGCAAATCAAGTCAAATGAGTGGACGGGGTGATTTGGGAGGGCTTGATGAGTGAAAGCGAGGCGGTGGACCGGGATGTAAGGCGATCGGGCGCGCGCTCGCTTACATCGATCGGCCGACGCAGCCTCTCCGTGGAAGCCTATCGGCAGATCAGGCGGGCTCTTACCACCGGCGAGTTCTTACCGGGACAGCGACTCAACATCCGTGAGATTGCCGACAGTTTTGGCACCAGCGCCACGCCCGTGCGCGAGGCCTTGCTGCAACTCGTCACCGAAGGCGCGCTCGAACTCAGGGCCGGACAAGCGATCTCGGTGCCGGTGCTGACCCAGGAGACCTATCTCGAATTACGCGATCTCAGGCTCAATCTCGAAGGGATGGGCGCGGCCCGTGCGGCCGAACGCGCCAGCAATACCGCGATCAACAAGCTCGAATCGCTCCATGAAAAGCTGATCGCCGCCAAGGAGCGCCGCGATTTCAAAGCCGCGCTGCGCTGGAACGAGATGTTCCACCTCGCCCTGTGCCGCGAGGCCGGTATGCCAAGGCTGTTGCGGATTGTCGAGGGGCTGTGGGCGCAGTCAGGACCACTGCTCAACATGCTCTATGCGGATAGTCGCATGCCAAGCCCCACCGACAAGCCGCATGGGCATGTGCGGGTGATCGCAGCACTACGTGCCCGTGACCCCGAAGCTGCCCGCGCGGGCATTCACGATGACATCAGCGGCGGCACGGCGGAGCTGCTCGAGCACCTCAAAAAGTAAGGGTAAACCTTGGGATCTCAGGAGAAGGCATGACGGTCGAACGGCTCGTTACAGAAACCCAACCGGCCACGGACCTCATTGCGCAGGTGTTGCAAGAGGCCGGCATCGACATGGTGTTCGGCATATCAGGCGGGCATACCGGCCGCATCTTCGGGGCGCTTGAGAAGCGCCAGAACGCGATTCGCACGGTGCTGGTGCGGGAGGAATCGCTCGCAGGGGTGATGGCGGAGGTTTATGGCCGGCTGACACGCAAGCCGGGGGTGGTGCTGGGACAAGGCCCCTGGGTGCTCGGCAATGGCCTCATCGGCACGATCGAGGCGTTGCTGTCGTCGACGCCGATGCTGCTTCTGACGGATTTCAGCGACACCCCGCCCTTCTCCCTCCACGCACCCTATCAGTCGGGCACAGGTGACTATGGCAATTGGGATGCGCGGCAGAGCTTCGGCGGCGTGACCAAGCAGGTGTTCACCGCGCATGATGGAGCATCGGCGGTCCATGCAACTCAGCTCGCGATCAAGCACGCGCTGAGCGGCCAGCCCGGTCCGGTCGCCATGATCTATAGTATCGAGGCGCTGCAGGAGGCGGTCACGCCAGAGAGCCAGCCGCGGCTCTATTCCACCCGGCACTATTTGCCTTCGACACTGCCGCCCGCGCATGGGTCCGATATCGGCAAGGCGCTCGATGCGATCGCACGCGCCAAGCGGCCGGTGATCATCGCGGGCAACGGGGTGCGCATTTCTCAGGCCTACGAACCGCTCAAGCGCTTTGCGGAAGCCATTTCAGCGCCGGTTGTAACGACCCCCTCCGGCAAGGGCTGCTTTGCCGAGACCCATGCTCTGGCTCTCGGCGTGTTCGGCACCTTCGGCACCCAGGCCGCCAATGCCTGCGTCGGGGATGCGGATCTCGTCATCGTCGCCGGATCCAAGCTCACGGCATCGGACACCGCAAAGGAATCGCCCGCACTGCTCGATCCGACGCGGCAAACCTTCATCCAGATCGATGTGGAGCCACGCAATGCATCCTGGACCTTTCCAGCCGAGCATGTGCTGATCGGGGATGCGGCCATTATCCTCAGCCAGCTTGCCGAGGCTGCTGCCGAGACGGCGATCACAGGCGATGGGCTGTCGCGGGTCGAGGAATACCGCGCGCGGCATGGCTATTTCGACGCGCCGGACTATCAGTCGGATGCAAGCCCCCTCCTCCCGCAGCGGATCATCGCGGAGCTCCACCGCCATCTGCCCGATGATGCGATCATCACCTGCGATGCGGGCGAGAACCGCATCTTCATGACCCATTTCTACCAGACCAAGCAGGCCGGCACCTTCCTGCAGGCGGCCGGCGCCGGGCCGATGGGCTTTGCGATCCCGGCCGCCATGTCCGCCAAGCTCGTCCATCCGCATCGGGCGGTGGTCGCGGTCTGTGGTGATGGCGGCTTTGCCATGACCATGAACGGGCTCATGACGGCAATAGAGAACGATCTGCCCATCGTCACGGTGATCTTCAACAACCAGGCGCTCGGCTGGTCCATGCATTCGCGCGGGCCTTTCGCCACAACCTTTGCAGATTTCGACCTTGCCGCCATCGCCCGCGGCATGGGGTGCCATGGGGTCAGAATCGAGGATCCCCGTGACCTCGAGGCCGCCCTCAAGACGGCGGTTGGTGCGCATCGGCCAACGGTGATCGACGTGCGCACCTCGCTCGAGGTCTCGTTCGATGATCTCACCTCGCCATTGGCCAAGCAGCGCTCATAACCAACAGCTCAGGGGATTGAAGACATGTCACTGGAACTGCGCACGATCGCCGAGGGCCTGCGTTTCCCCGAGGGGCCCATTGCCATGGCCGATGGCTCGATCATCATCGTCGAGATCGAGCGGCGGTCATTAAGCCGGGTCGCACCGGATGGCGCCGTCACGCCGATCGCCTTTCCCGGCGGGGGGCCCAATGGCGCCGCCATCGGGCCCGACGGCAAATGCTATGTCTGTAACAATGGCGGCTTCAACTGGCACGAGACGACCGAGACGGGCCTGCGCCCCCATGGGCAGGCCAGCGACTATTCCGGTGGCCGCATCGAGCGGATCGATCTCACAACGGGCGAGGTCGAGGTGCTCTATACCGCAAGCGACAAGGCTCCGCTGAAGGGGCCCAATGACCTGGTGTTCGATGCCCATGGCGGCTTCTGGTTCACCGATCACGGCAAGGTGCGCGACCGCGAGGTCGACCGGGGCAGCGTCTGCTATGCCAAGGCGGACGGCTCCTTCATCAAGGAGGTGATCTTCCCCTTATGGTCGCCCAATGGCATCGGCCTCTCACCGGATGAGACGGTGCTCTATGTCGCGGAAACCTTCACTGGACGGGTCTGGGCGTTCGACATTGCGGCACCGGGCGAATTGATGAAGCAGCCCTGGCCGCAATCGCCCAATGGCGGAAAGCTGCTGATCGGCATCGATGGCTATCGGGGGTTTGATTCGCTCGCCGTCGACAGCGCCGGCAATGTGTGCGTCGCCACCATCTATGACGGCGGCATCGCGGTCATTCCGCCGGAGGGCGGCACTTACGAGTTCCTGCCGCTGCCTGATGCGCTGCCCACCAATCTCTGCTTTGGCGGGCCGGAGCTTCGAACGGCCTATATCACCTATTCCAACAGGGGCAAGTTGGTTGCCGCCGAATGGCCGCGGCCGGGCCTTCCGCTCAATTATCTGAACAAGTAGCCAATTGCCGCGGGATGGCCGGCGCCGGGTGCGCTTGGCTATCGGCGAAGGCGCGGAAGATCCTTATTTCCCCTCTCGGCCGACTGCTGCCCTTACGACGCGTCAAGTCTGCGGATTGCCATTTTCAGACGTCAGAATGCCGTCACGATTGGCATCCATCCTCATCAACGGACGGGCACGGATCATGTCGGCTAACGCCGCTTCGTCCCCTGCCCGTCGAGACTCGCGCCATTCCCCGGTTCGATCGATAAACCGATCGCTTGCGAGCGGCGAGAGCCATTGATGCGTTGAATTGGTAGGGGTTAGCCCGGACTTGACAGTTGCCTCCAAGGTGGGCAATGTCGCTTCGTTCGTTATTAAGAACGATCCGCGGAGTTTGAAGAGCAGCTTGCGTCCGCGTCACCAACCGCTAAAGCGCCACGGACCTGGTCCGTGTCACATATCGACCACTGTGGCAAAGAGGTCCCATGTCCCTGCATATCAGCACTTTCACCCGTCCGGCTGCGGAACTCGCACGGCTGGTCTTCGTTGACGATGCGCTTGCCGGGTTTCTCGTCGAGCAGAAGCACGGCTATATTTTCCAAGCCGTGGATCCTGTATTCGCGCTTCTCGATGGTAGCCGGTTCGTCTTGCCGCAGCATGCAGAACGTTCGGCAGCACGATTGAAGCGCGCGAGTTGAGCGGCCGCTCAGGTTGAGTGCGCTGTAGCGCAGGCGTTCATCTGCCATCCTGCGGGATGGCAGCATAGAGGCCCGGCATCTGCCCCTCCCCAGATGCCGGGCCTTCTCCCCATCATCCCAGAAGATCGTCGCAGCCGAAGCCATCGCCTGTCATCGCGTAGGATCAGCAATGCAATTGCCGTGCCGATAGCCATCTGCTCTATTCGGGACAGGCCTCATTCCAGGAGCTGCCCGCTTGCACTCATCCCATCGCACCAACGCGAATGCCGCCCGTGCCACAAGCCTTGGCAAGAGGCTGAGCACCATGCCAGTGCTGCTCACGGATGGCGGAATCGAGACTCGCCTCATCTACGAGTTCCACTGCCCCCTGCCCGATTTCGCGTCCTTCCTGCCCCTGTTCGACGAGAAGGGACGCGGCGACCTCACGGCGCTCTATGGCAGTTACCTTGCGATTGCGGCGGAGTTCCGGCTGCCGATGCAAATTGGTACGCCCACATGGCGCGCACATCCGGAAGGCCTCGCCCGGCAAGGCTTTCGCGCTCCTGATGATCTGCGGCGCGTCAACGAGACAGCGGTGCGGTTCCTCAGGGATCTGCGGCGGGAGATGGCGGTTGAAGATCTGGTCCTGATCGCCAGCGTGATCGGCCCGAGGCTCGATGGCTATGATCCGCAAGGGGCGCCGAAGGCGGCGGAAGCTGAGGCCTATCACCGACCGCAAGCGGCAGTGCTGGCGGAAGCCGGTGTCGATCTCCTCTATGCCCCGACATTCGCCAGTGCGGATGAGCTGTTGGGCGTAGCACAGGCCATGGCCGCCACAGGTCTTGGCTATGCGGTGGCCCCGGTGATCGATGACGAAGGGCTTTTGCCGGACGGGACGGCGCTTAAAGATGCCGTTCAGCGGATTGATCACGCCGTCTCACCTTCCCCGCTCCATTGGCTCATCGGCTGCGTTCATCCTGCGCGGCTACGGAGCGCCCATGAGATGCCGGCCTGGCCCAGTACCGACAGCCCACGCATCCGCGGCCTCAAGGCAAATGCCTCGAGCCTGCCGCCTGACGAGCTCGATAGGCTCGATCATCTGGATGAAGGCCATCCCAGCAGCTTTGCGGATGAGATGCTGGCACTGCATCACGATTTCGGCTTGCGCGTGCTGGGCGGCTGCTGCGGAACGGATCATCGGCATATCCGGGCGCTTGCGGAGCGGCTCACGGCGAAGCGGTCATGAGCGAGAGAAATAGGCATTGCCGTGGATACAACTCAATCAGGCCTGGCGGCTCAGCACATCGAGCCCCGCAACATCGCGCTCGAGCATCTCCCAGCCGAGGCGCTCATAGTAGCCGGATTTTCCCGGGACGGCGCAGAGATAGAGACGCTCCACGCCCATGGCGAACGCTGAGCGTGTGGCAGCGTCGACCAAAGCCGCACCAATGCCTTGGTTGCGGTGCTCGGGGTCTACCCAGAGAGCGGCAATCCGAGGTGAATAGGCCGGCCGCTCGTCCATGTCGCTTGCAATGACCGAGACTGTGCCCAGAAACTGCGCGCCGTGATGGGCGATAAGGGCGAAGGGAATGGGCGTCGCGCCGAGATTCTCCTCCAGGCGGCCGTGGATATATGCCAAGGGGTAGCCCTTAGGCTGCCACCAGGAGCGCCAGATCCGGTCAGCTACGATATCGATGAAGCCCGGCTCACGCCGCAAATCAGAGATAAACATGTCGCCAGGCGAGCCACACGATCAAGTTAGCGTCAAGGGCTCGACTGTTCACGGGCCCTCCGCCGCCGAGATTGCCGGCATCGCCAGACGATCTCCTTTCCCAGCATTGCAGCAGGACGCTCATGGTGATACGCCCGAGCATTCAGACCAGGAGCGATTTGCGATGAGCGACATTAAAGCAAGGCCCGCCGCCGTGCCGACTACCCTGCTCGATGATGATGTGGTCCGCATCACCCGCTGGGATTTCGCGCCGGGCGCCGAGACCGGCCATCATGTGCATGGCTATGGCTATGTGGTGGTGACCATGACCGACTGCGCCTTCCAGCTGGAGGATGCAAACGGCACGCAGCGGGTCGACAGGCCCGCAGGCTCGACCTATCGGCGTGATGCGGGCGTCGCGCATAATGTCATCAATGCCGGCGCCGAGCCGATGGCGTTCATCGAGATCGAATACAAGGCGGCGGTGTAAGCGGTTCTCCTCAGCTCGACAAATGCGCTCGAGGAGCCCCGAGCAGGATCTAGGCCCGGCGATCGTCCAGACGAGCTTGAGCGTAACGATCAGGACGTGCCATAGCCTGCGTCGGCATGGCCCGCGCCAAAGTTGCGCCGGCTCATCTCGACGACGCCCACCGCCATCAGATGCGCCGTGCGCAACCCGCCATGGGCCTTGATAAAGCGCCGCACGTCACCGCCTGCGGCGGCGAAATGCCCCTTCAGGGCCAGACGGAATACATGACGGGATACGTCACGGGCGAGGCCTATCCGGAACTCAGGCTTGGCCAAATAGTCGGGATGGCGGGCGCAAATGCCGAGCACTGCCCCCATGAAGGTGCTGCTCTTGTTCGACAAGCTGCCAAAGGTCCAATGCTTGCGCCACAGGACCTTTGCGGTGGAGGCGCATTTGCCACAGCGCGCCAGCTTCAAAGCCAGATCCATGTCCTCGCGGCGCTCAAGCGCGTGATCGAAGCCGCCGACTGCCATGAGCGCAGGGCGGCGGACGTTCAGGGCCGGCGTTGCCTTGTAGATCTCGCGCGCGTAAATCCGCCGCTCGATTTCGGCACTGTCGTCCAGATCCGGATTGCGCCGAACCTTACAGGGTTCGCCGGGCTTGCCGGCCTTCGAAAGCTCGAAGGAATCGATCAGTAATGCGGTTTCAGGCTGCGCTTCGAAATAGTCAACGACGGTTCGCAGCTTATGGGGCAGGAACTCATCATCGCTGTCGAGGAAGCAGACCAGTTCGCCCGTGGCCGCAGCAATGGCGCGGTTGCGCGCGGCGTTCACGCCGAGGTTCACGTCCTGCTTCAGATAAATGAGGCGATCATCGACGAAGCCGCGGATAACCGCTTCGGTCTCATCGGTCGAACCGTCATCAACGATGATCAGCTCGAAATCACCGAATTCTTGGGCCAACACGCTCGAAATCGCCCGGCCAACCGAATGCGCACGATTGTACGTCGGAAGGACTACGGAAACGCGACGCATAACGTCCAACTCCTAAAATGACCAACGCCCCGAGAGGGTCGGCGGCCCATGCCGTTCCCAGCGACCAAAGGGACATTGCCTTACCGAAGACCTATTCCTATCCGCCAATCCGGCTTACGTGTCGGATTGAGCCATTTGCGAACCGACCGTCCCCACCGCCAGCTTCTGCCAGCGGTGTTGTGCGACATGCTTTCGTTTCTTGCGCATGTACTGAAACAAGACAAGCAAGCCCGCATGCAAGGCCAATGCCGGTTCGTGGAGTGCCAGTTTTCGCCAGATCTCGCCGGTCGATGCGGCGTCCGCCCAATCATCACGGCCGCGCCGCCGGCGTTTGGCCAGGATCACCGACAGGACCCAGGATGCGGTCTGGGCCACCGGATGCCTGCGGCCGGTGTTGTTCTCATGCCTCCGGTAAAAGTAAAGCACCTCGGGAAGGTTCCGGATCTCCCCCACCTCTTCAAGACGCATGAAGAGATCGGTGTCTTCCTGATGCCTGAACGCGCGCCGGTAGCCGCCGATGCGGTCCAAGGCTTCGCGCCTCATGAGCGCCGTGGCGTGCATCAGGGGCAAGGGACGAATGTTGAAACCACGCAACCGGCTGCGCGGCATGACCGGCTTCATCGCGACCGCACGCCCGACGAGGGGCGGAATAGCGAACTCGTTCTGCCTGAGGTCGGCATGGCGAGACCCCAGGACCTGCACATCCGGGTTGGCCTCGAGGTACTCGACCTGCAGGCGCAAGCGCTCGGGATGGGACAGATCATCCGCGTCCATGATGGCGATATAGCGCCCGCGCACCACCGACAATGCGTGGTTCAGGCAGGGAACGCGCCCACGTGTGGGGCAAGATGAGACGACGACCCGCGGATCACGTGCTGCGATCTCCTGAATGATCTGGCCCGTGCGGTCAGTTGAGCCATCATCAATAACGATCAGCTCAAAATCGGTATAACTCTGATCCAGTATGCTCTCAATCGCGGCGGAAATATATGGCTCCTGGTCTTTCGCAGTCATTACGACTGAAACGACCGGAACATTCGCAAGATCTGTTCTCATTGCGGACACAAGCCTTGCTTTCGCAGCACTTCTCCGAGCAACACTTCGCCTCCCGAAAACTTCGTATACAGATAAATTATTAAGAAACTTTATCTTCGGCGACGTTAGCCATATCTCCGATAGGCGAGCAAGGGGAAACGATAATTTTCAATTGGTGACAACAATCAAAGAGGTTAGCCCCCTATGAGAGGGTAAAATCATGTCGAAAAAGGGACCGGCGCTAAGCACGATCTTCGCTCGGGAACGAACCGGCCTGGAGCACCCATCGAAAATGCAGAGAGATTTCGCGACGGACGTTGCCGAACCAAGCGGATCAACCGGCCGCGGTTCAATGGCCGGCTATGGACCTTCTGTCACCGAAACTGGGCAGATTACCGTCGCTTGACTACAATGCGCTCGCAACCAATCACCCGACCCCGCGATACATCCTGCAATCACCGGAGCCCCTTGCAATGACACCCACCATCACAGCCTTCGAACGATCGCCCGATGGCGGCAAGGGGCTGCCGCGTGACATGCGCGTTCGCTGGGCACTCGAGGAGGTCGGCCAGCCCTACGACGTCCGCCTGTTGTCGTTTGAAGCAATGAAACAGCCCACGCATCTCGCGCTTCATCCTTTCGGCCAGATACCGACCTACGAAGAAGGCGATCTCGCCCTGTTCGAGTCGGGCGCGATCGTGTTTCATATCGCGGAGCGCCACGCGGGTCTGCTGCCCGAAGAGCCAAATGCCCGGGCCCGCGCGATCACGTGGATGTTCGCAGCGCTCAACACGGTGGAGCCGCCGATCTTCGATCGTGCCCTCACGATCATCCTCGAGCGCGACCAGCCCTGGTACGCGCAGCGCCTCCGAGCCCTCGAGGGCAGCATCCGCGAACGGCTCGATGCCCTATCCCGTCATCTTGGCGATCATGACTGGCTCGATGGTGCGTTTAGCGCTGGTGATCTTCTGATGTTATCGGTGCTGCTCAGATTGAAAGGATCGGAGATACTCGAAGAATATCCGAAGCTTTCCGCCTATGTGGCCCGCGGCGAAGCGCGCCCCGCTTACAAGCGGGCGTTCGCTGCTCAGCTGGCTGTCTTCACCGCGGCATCAGCCCGCCCATAAGCTTCGTCGGCCGTCGATCCGCGGAGCCTTTTCTCACCTTGGAACGATCCGCGCTCGGCGGAGATCATCGAGGCAGTTCAGAAACGCATCTTCGCTGTCGACCGCCGGGGTGAAGCCATAGCGCCGTGCCTTCACGGTGGATGACAAATCATCCCAGGTGACCTGAAGCAGGCCATCGAGATAGGACCAGTTCACCAGTCGGCCGATATCGCTTTCGATAAGGTCATGGCGGGCGGCGATCTCGGCCCAGGCCACATGATCGCCGCTCATGGTCTCAGCAAGGCGGGTTGGGACCACCTCCCCTACGTCCATGCCGAAGAATTCTGCGATCTTGGGCCAGAGGTGCTGCCAGCGGAAGCTGTCGCCATTGGTGATGTTGAAATCCTGATTGGCGCAGGCCGGGGTCGTTGCGGCCCATTCCATGGCTTCGGCGAGGAGTTCGGCGGTCGTGCCTTGAGAAAGCTTGATCCAATTGCCACGGGCGCCGGGAAAATCAAGGGGGAGGCCTTGCGCCTTCCGCAGCGATGCCAACACGGCCACAGCCATGATCAAACTGTTGCCCGTGCCTTGCGACCTGCCCCAAACGGTGTGCGGCCGCAGGGTGGTCCAGGTCCAGTCGCGCCCCTGCTGCAGCTCGGCGATCAGATCATGCTGGGCGTAATAGAAATTCGGAAAGGGCTCGCGCGGGTGGTCTTCCCTAGCGGGGGTCATATAGGCGCCGCGATGACAACCATACCATTTGGTGCCGTGAACGAGACAGACCCGCTGCAGCGGGGCTCCAGCGGCCTCCAAGGCGGTCATAAGGTTCTGCAGCGGTTCTGTGTTGCGCCTGACCTCATCCTCGGGGTCGGCACCGGGCACGCGCAGGGTGATGAAAAGGTGCGTGGTTTCTGCCAGCCGGTCTGAGGCATTCGCCAATGCCTGCCTGTCGAAGAGATCGAGGCTTACGAAAGTGCCCGGGGCGGTCGCTGGCGGGATCCTGCGGCATAGTCCAACGGGTCGCCAGCCAGGCCTTGCTGCCAGGCGCTCCATCAGGGCCCAGCCAACCACTCCGGTTGCACCCACCACCAGTGCCGTGTGCATGACGCCTCCTAGAGCGTTTTCGCTTTTCCTCGAGTCGCGAAGCCGCTCTCAGTCTTTGCCTGGTCGCAGTTCCCTCACGCGGACCGGTATCCACTTCGCTCGAAAATGCGCTCGCCGACTGGCTATCCTTGCGTAATGGGCCGGAAGCGAACGACCGGCTCGTTGCTAGCGGTATCAGGATAGACCGGCTCAACCGCCATGCCGATATGGAGGCGGTCCAGGTCGATATCGACGAGATTGCTCACCAAGCGGATGCCCGGCGCATCGGGAAATTCTACTAGGGCCACCACATAGGGCAGCGCCTCGGCAAGGGCCGGGTCGAAGGGATGACGCACGACGGTCCAGGAATAGAGTTGCCCCCTGCCGCTCACCGGGCGCCATTCAATATCATTGCTGCGGCAGTGGGGGCACCGCTTCATCGGGTACCAGTGATAGCGGCCACAGGCGGTGCAATAGGGAAAGGCAAGCCGTGAGCCACGGACCGCGTCGAAGAACCGCTCGAATTCGGGCTGCATGGTCTCAGGCTCCCAGCACGAGCAGGCCGTAATCGGGCACCGAGAGCCCGGTCACGATGCCGAGTTTCGGGTCTGCAAGCTGCGCCTCCCCCGCCTCGCCCCGCAATTGCCGTACAGCCTCGACGACATGCTCTATTCCCAACCTGTAGCTGTAAGACAAGAACCCCCCATGGGTATTGACCGGTAGTCCGCCATTGATGCTGATCCCCTTCTCGCGAATGAATGCCGCAGCCTCGCCCTTGCCGCAAAAGCCGAGATCCTCGATCTGCATGAGACATGAGATCGTGAAGCAGTCATAAATCTCGGCAAAATCGACATCGTTCAGCGTGATATCGGCCGCGCGCAGGGCTTGGCTGGTGGCACGCGCTACGCCGGGCAGGCGAAGGAGATCGCTCTTCTGGGTGAAGATGTCATCGCCCGTGATGGGCTCACTCGCATAGCCGACGCCGCGCACCTCGACGGGCTTCTTGCGGCAATCGCGCGCGCGCTCCATGCTGGTCATGATATAGGCGCCGGCCCCATCGGTGATCAGGCAGCAATCGGCCGCGCGCAGGGGATCAGAGATCATCCGGCTGTTGAAATAATCGGGAAGCTCGAGCGGCGTGGAGACTTGCCCGCCGCCATGGCGCAATGCATTCTCGCGCTGGGCGACGGCTATGCGGCCCAGGTCCTCCTCCTGCAATCCGTACTCATGCATATAGCGGCGCGCCCATAAGGCGAAATAGCTGGGCTGGCCAGAAAACCCATAGGGCTTCTCGAAGGTCATCTTGGCGGGATAGATGTGATGGAAGGCGTAAGGCCCGCCCGGCCGGCTGCCCCAATCGACCCCGAAATAGAACAGCACCACCTCGGCCAGGCCTTGTCGGATCGCCATCTCCGCAAGCAAGGGCGCGGCGACGATCCCGGTGCCGCCATAGGACAAGGCGGCACTGAAATGGGCATCGATGCCAAGCTGCGCAGCCATCCATTCATGGGGAACCGTGGTCGGCATGATGCCCGCATCCGTGACGATGCCATCGACGTCCGACGGCGCGAGCCCGGCATCCTCGAGGGCGCTGAGGGCCGCTTCCACGGTGAGCGCGCGAATGTCCTTCTCCGAGCGCCTGGTGGGGGCGGTTTCGCCGACCCCGACAATCGCAATCATTGCTGAGTCTCCTCGGTGGCAGCGGCGAAACGGGCGGCCAGCTCTTGCCGAAGCACGAATTTCTGGATCTTGCCGCTGGGTGTTGTGGGAAAGCTGGTCCGGATTTCGAGAAATTCCGGAAAATACTGCTTGGCCAGCTGCATTTCGGCGAGATAGGTCTTGATCTCATCGAGGCTCAGCGGCGGATCATCGGCCGGAATGATCACCGCGCAGGCGCGCTCCTGTAGCCGCGGATCGGGAATGCCCACGACCGCGACGCTGCGGATGCGGGGATGCTTGTGCAAGAGCTCCTCGACCTCCACGACGGGGATGTTCTCGCCGCCGCGAACGATGATGTCCTTGCTGCGCCCGGTAATTCTGAGATTGCCGCTTTCATCGAGACGCCCGCGATCGCCCGTATGAAACCAGCCATCATCCGTGAAGGACTGGGCCGTCATCGCGGGGCGCTCGAAATAGCCGGCAAAGAGCGTCGGCCCGCGTGCCACGATATCGCCTTCAACGCCTGCGGGTGCATCATGGCCTTCCGGGTCCAACACCCTCACACCGGCACCGTCCATGGTATATCCATCGGTATCGGCCGCCTTCTCGCCCTTGTCTTCAGCATCGCTCAGGGTCTGAAGCCCGATCTCGGTCATGCCCCAGCCCGAGACGACCGCGCAGCCAATGGTCGCCCGCGCCTTCGCCAACAAGGCACGAGGGATCGGCGCGCCCGAGCAGAGGAAGATGCGCAGGCTGCGGGTGCTTTCTGCACCGCGCATTGCGGCCATGTCGCAGAGATCGCGCAGGAAGGGTGTCGCGCCCATGCACCAGGTGACCTTCTCCCGCTCGATCAGGGTGATCGCCGCGGCAGGATCCCAAGCTTCCATGAGCACCACGGTGCCACCCATGACCACCGGCAGCTGGCCGCCATAGACGAAACCAGTATTGTGACCAAAGGTCGAGGCCATCAACACGACATCGTCCGACCCAAGCTTCTGCCGCTTGATCAATCCGAGCACGGGGCAAAGGTTGGTGTTGTGGGTGTGCATCACGCCCTTGGCCTCGCCGGTCGTGCCGGAGGTGAAGGCGATTTCAGATATGGTGTTGGGATCGGTGGATGACGGTGGTAGGATCGAGGGATCCTCGAATAGCTGCTCGATCGGCTCCATTCCCGGGCGCGGTTCGCCCTCGGCAATGACAATCCCTCCAAGCCCCAGTTCGCGCTGCAGATCCTGCATCATGGCCGCATGGTCAAAGCCGCGAAAGGTGCCGCAGGTCACCACCAGCTTCGGCTTCACCAAGCCCAGCATGAAGCGCAGCTCGCGGTGGCGATAGATCGGCGGCAGTGGATTGCAGGCGGCACCCAATCGGGCGAGCGCATATTCCAACAGAGGAAACCAGCGCCAGTTCGGCAGCTGGACCGAGACGATATCGCCTGGGCCTATACCCCGTCTGTGGAGGCCTGCTGCAAGGCTGTCGGCCATAGATAAGGCTTGGCGATAGCTGATGCGGTGGTCGCGCTCGACGATGAGCGTCTTATCGGGCGTCGCCTTCGCCTGCTCGATAAGACAATCGTAGATGGTCTTTTCCGGCCACCAGCCCTGATGACGGTAGAAGGTGCACAGGTTAGGGTCGCGATACGGCAGTGCCGGCGCAAGCGAAGTCTGGTTCAATGCCACGCCGCCGATATCTCCTGAATGCTTCATTCAGCCCGTCTGGCCGCCAATGCTGGGGGTGGATGCCTCATCGGGCATATTAGAACGAATGATCGTTCGCTGCATCTGCTCTGTCAAGTGGAGGCGCGATGCCGGAGCTCGACGCGCTTGCGGCAACCGCGCGGTCTCCCCTATGAATGAGCATTGGTCGTTCGCATCCGCGAGCCCCGCAACGGTATTGGACATGACCGACAAACCAGACGCCAAGCCGCCTACCGCGCTCATCACCGGCGCATCGTCGGGGATCGGCCTTGCCATTGCTCGCCGCTTTGCCGGTGCGGGATGGAGCATCATACCGGCTGCGCGGCGGGTCGATCGCCTGCGCGCGCTGGCCCAAGAAATCGGCGATAGGTGCCATCCCCTGGAGCTCGACATCGCCGATACTGCTCGTGCAGCCGCTGTGATCGAGGCGCTCCCGCCGGCTTTCCAGGAAATCGACCTCCTCGTCAATGCGGCCGGTGTGGCGCTCGGCGATGGACCGGCCCAAGAGGTTCCTTGGGAGGACCTGCAGCAAACCATCGAAACCAATACGCTAGGACTGGCAGCCATCACCCACGCGGTGCTGCCCCAAATGGTTGCGCGCCGGTCGGGCGATATCGTGAATATCGGCTCGATTGCCGGCAGCTACCCTTATCCCAAGGGCCATGTCTATGGCGCGAGCAAAGCCTTCGTCCGTCAGTTCTCGCTCAATCTGCGTGCTGATCTCGCAGGCCTCGGCATACGCGCTTTATGCATAGAACCGGGCACCACGGAGACCGAGTTCGCGGCGGTCCGCATGCGCCAGGACGTGACGCGGGTTCAGGAGTTTTACGGAGGGCGGCGGTTGCTCAAGGCTGAGGATGTGGCCGAGGTGGTGTTCTTTGCGGTCCAGTTGCCCCGTCACGTCAATCTCAACATCGTCGAAATGATGCCGACGGATCAGACCTTCTCGTTCTTCCGCTTTGCGGAACCGTCCGAGGGGTGACTTACGCCCATCAGGATGCGGCCTGAACGTCCCGTTGCCGCATCACAATCCGCCGCAGGTCGACCGAGCCGGGTTCGACCAGAACCGAATCCAGGATCAGGGACAAGCCTTTGACGATGTATTCGTCGACCGTCATAGCGCGCTTGAACCGCCATGCGTTCAGCGCCCAGTTATGTGCGAAGACGACACTCTGATACATCAACATCTCCGTATCGTTCTCGCGAAAGATCTTGCCGTTGATGCATTCCATCACGCATTGTGAGATCATATCGCCAATCTCGCGCTCGCGCTGGATCACATAGCTCATATGCTCGCGGGTCAGCGATTTGGATTCGCGATAGCCCAGGACGGCCGCGGCGCGGCGGCGGTCGATCACCCGCGTGAGCGCCGCAATGATCGCGACGAAACGCTCGAGAGGATGATCCACCCCCTTCAGCGCCGCTTCGATCTCGCGAATATAGTTCTCGATCGTGCCCATCACGGACAGGAACAATAGTTCTTCCTTATCCTGAACGTATTGATAGATCATACCGATGCTGACGCCAGCATGGCTCGCGACATCCCGTATCGTCGTCAAGTGATAGCCGTTACGCCCGAATTGCTCGATCGCTGCGTCCAGAATTTGCGGCAAGCGTTTTTCAATCAGCTTGGGGTCTTCAACCCGCCTCTTGTTTGTCTTTGCCATGAATGAGTATGCCTCAACGATCGGTGTATTCGCCGCCTCTATAGGTCTCCTGGCTCAGGCGCATCAAGGGCAGCCCAGCCCGTCCGGTCAAATGCGATTGACAGGGGACCTGTAGCGAATGAATATTCGTTCACAGAACGAACGATAATGCCAGCCTCTTTTGTTGAGCGGCAAAGGTCTGCGGAACGGGCGGGTGCCCCGCCTCGCGTGGGAGGAAATCATATGACTGCCCGGCAGCGACCGGTCGAGCCTCAGCGGGATGGCGCATGATGGCTCGCAGCCTGATCACAGAGTTCAACCGATTCATCGTGCGGCCATCAGGCATCATCGGTGCGATTGCCCTGCTGATCCTCGCCTTGGTGATCTTCGCGGCCGTGGTCGCGAGGCAGGCGGGCATCACCATCGTCGGTGCCGACGAGGCTGGGCAATTGCTGCTGGTGTTCATGGTGTTTCTGTCGCTGACCGTGACGCAAAGCCAGGGCGGGCATATCCGCATGGAGGCGCTGGTTTCGGTGCTTCCGGCCGGTGCCCGCCGCGTCGCGGATATGCTGTCGCTTGTGGCCGGGATCGCGCTCTCATCGCTGATGCTTTACGGCACGTCCATCCAGGCATGGTCAGCCTTCACGGGCGGTGAATATCAGTACGGCACCATGCATTTCCCGCTCTGGCCGGCCAAGGCCGCCATCGTTCTCGGTCTCGCGCTGTTCACCATTCACCAGGTGCTGGAACTCGCGGCCATGATCGCTCGCCCGCGTGAAGAGCCGCTGGCCATACGCAGCCCCGAGCCTCACTGAGCATCGGACCCTCGTCATGATCGACAGCAATATCGTCGTCGCCTTGATCTTTCTCCTGGGCCTGCTCACCGGAATGCCCATCGCCTTCGTGCTGCTCGGTTCGGCCTTTGCGGGACTCATGATGCTGCGCGGCTTCGACGTCGCCCTGAATGCGCTTGCGACCATGCCGTTCTCCAAGACCGCGGATGTGGCCCTTTCCGTGATCCCGCTGTTCATCCTGATGGGGTATCTCGCCAGCCAGGCGGGGGTGAGCGCCAATGCGTACAAGATCGCCTATCGATGGCTCGGCCATATTCGCGGCGGCTTGGGGATCGCGACGGTTGCTGCTTGCGCCGCTTTCGCCGCGACCTCGGGTTCGAGCGTTGCAACCTCCGCCGCGGTGGGCAAGATCGCCTTCACGGAGATGAAACGCTTTCGCTACAATGAAGCCATCAGCGCCGGAACGATCGCTGCGGCCGGGTTGCTCGGCATCATGATTCCACCGAGCATCATGCTCGTCGTCTATGGGGTCATCACCCAGACCGATATCAGCCGCCTGTTCCTCGCAGGGATCCTTCCCGGCCTCTTGACCGCCTTCGTGTTCTCTGCGGGTCTCTATCTCATCGCCCTGTTCAAGCCCCAGCTCATGCCCGTTGCGAGCGAGCGCTTTTCCTGGCGCGAGCGCTTCGAGACGTTGAAGGACGGATGGGGCGTGGCCGCCCTCTTCTTTGTGATCATCGGCGGGATCTATGCGGGCTTCTTCACCGCCAACGAAGCTGCTGCGGTGGGCGCGGTTGCGGCATTCCTGCTGCTGATCCTGCGTAGAGGGTTCCGGTTGGGCCCGCTCATCGAGGGTGGTCTTGATGCAGCGAGCACATCCGCGATGATCTTCCTGATCCTCATCGGCGCAGGCCTCCTTGGCCAGTATGTGGCGCTGTCCGGTCTTGCCACGGACATCAGCCGACTGCTCGCCGCATCGGAGTGGAACCGCTATGTGGTGCTGTTCCTGATCCTGCTCGCCTATGTGCCGCTGGGCATGTTCCTCGAGCCGATCTCGATGTGCCTCATCACGCTGCCGATCGTCTTTCCCGTGATCCAGCACCTCGGATTTGATGCGATCTGGTTCGGCATTCTGATCGTGAAGATGTCCGAGCTTGCCAACATCACGCCACCGCTCGGGGTCAATGTGTTCGTGGTCAAAGGCGTCATACCGGGAATTTCTTTGGACGACACGTTCAAAGGCGCCAGC
The DNA here is from genome assembly GCF_038811545.1 of Rhodoligotrophos sp. CJ14. GTDB lineage: Bacteria > Pseudomonadota > Alphaproteobacteria > Rhizobiales > Im1 > Rhodoligotrophos > Rhodoligotrophos ferricapiens. Next base: position 4,499,168 of record NZ_CP133319.1, on the reverse strand, counting down.
CTGTTCGTCATTCTGGAAGTCATCACCATTCTTCTGCTGATCATCTTTCCGCAGATTTCGCTCTTCATTCCGAGCATGATGAACTAGGCAGCGAGCAAAGAATAACGGAGGAGGAAACATGCCCGCGATTACAAACCGGCTCAAATGTCTCACGTTTGCGGCTGCAGCCAGCGTCTGTGCGGCACTGTCTGCCGGCTCAGCGCAGGCCGAGGTCGCGTTGATCTTTTCGACGCATACGGGACCGGGCGCCATCTCGGCCAAGCAGTATGATGCTTATCTCGAGGAACTGTCCAAGCGCACCAATGGCGCCGTGACCATCAAGGACAAGTTCTATTCGCAAGCCCTCATCAAAGCGACAGATCAGGCCAAAGGTATCGCTCAGGGCCTGGCAGATGTGGGCTATGTCTGCGTTGGCTATTCGCCGAGCCTGTTTCCCCTCACCGGCATGGGCGAAATGCCCTATCTCAGCGAGAAGGGTGACTCAATCTCGGCCGCCTTTGTCGATCTCTACGAAACCAATGCCGAATTCAAAAGCGAGTTCGAGCGGCAGGGCCTCGTACCGCTCGCAATGGATGCACCGGCGCCCACCATCATCGGCGTCTCACGCGAGATCAAATCGGCCGATGACCTCAAGGGGCTTAAAGTGCGCGCCTATGGTGAGCTCGGCAATATCGTTGCCAAGGGCGGCGGCATGACCCCGGTGCCGATGAGCACGGCCGAGATCGCCACCAGCATGCAGACCGGTGTCATCGACGGCTATGTGGGCGTGCCGCTGTGGATGCCCTATCCCGAGAACTGGCTGCCGGCCACCAAGACCATCGTCGATCCCGGCATCGGCACCTATTATTCCTGCGGTCTGATGATGTCCAAGTCGGTCTATGAGGCGCTTCCCGATGACGTTAAAAAGGTTATCGGGGAGATGCGGCGCGAATTTCCGAAGAAGTCGATCGCCTTTGTGATGGAGGGGGACAAGGCGACCGTGGAGGCGGCAAAGAAGCTGGGCGTTACCTTCTACAAATTCACGCCGGAAGAGGTGGCGGCCTGGAAGGAACGGGTCAATCAGAGCGCCATGGAAGAGGAATGGATCAAGACCCGTTCCGGGCAGACGGGCGCGGATGTGGCTGCATTCTTCAAAGCGTTCAAGGAAGCCGTCGGCAAGCACGACGCACAATCGGTCTATCAATCGAGCTTCCCCACGGCCGGCAACTGACGCGGGGTATCTGGGTTGGAACGGGGCATGGCAGTCTCTCCACGCAAGGCGCCCGGTCTCGCGGGCCGGGCGCTGCTGATGACGCTCACCGATGTAGCGCCAGACGATGTCGAGGCGTTCAACGCTTGGTATAATCGCGAGCATATAGACGACCTGCTCGGCCTTGCCGGCTTTCGCCGTGCCCGTCGCTATGGTGCCGAGATGATGCGACCTCGCTTCATGGCGCTCTATGAGGTGGATGACATCGCGATCCTCACGGCGCCCCACTATCTCGATCTCCTGGCAAACCAGTCCCCGTGGAGCCGGGAGATCATCGGGCGCTTCACCTATCACCGCCGGATCTGCGCCACAGTGACCGTCGATTTGTCCCGCGGCGTTGGGGGAGCGGCGGGCCTTATCCATTTTCGCAGGCCATCAGACATGGACGCCTTGCGACTCTTCATCAGTGATCGCGGCATTCCGGCCGTGATCGATCGCTTCGGCCTGCATGGCGGGTTTCTCGCCGAAGGGGATTTGGATGCGGTCAACGCGCCGATCATTCGGCTTGGCATCACGCTGCCACAGGCCAGCGAACCCGACTGTCTCTTGGTGGTCGAGGGTCAGAGTGTGGGCGGCACGGCTAGGGGCGTGGATATGCTGGTTTCCGAACTGACCGCACATGGATTCATGGGCGAGCCGTGGCTTGCCGGGTCCTATGCCCTCTTCTATGCCAATCAGAGCCCGGCGTGACATGAACCATCACAGGTCAGGCGACACCGCCACGTTGAACACGGTCTTCGAGGCATTTCAGGCGATCGCGCGCGCCACACCGGACGCGGCGTGCCTGGCCGTCCCACCCCGTGCCGGGCGATCCTATCTTCCGGACGGGCTGGAGGAGAGCTATGGGGAAGTCTCGATGAAGGTCGAGGCCCTCAAACGAGCCTATGCGGATCAAGGCTATGGGATCGGGCACCGGGTTGCGCTCAGCCTCGAGAACCGGCCCGAGATCATCTATCATTGGCTGGCGCTGAATGGGCTTGGCGCGGCCATCGTGCCGGTCAATCCCGATTACGTGCGGGATGATCTCAAATATCTGCTGACCCATTCGGAAGCAGATCTCGTCGTTGCCCTGCCCGACCGGGTCGCCTCAATCTCGGCGATCGCTCGCGAGATCGGAGATCTGCCCGTCATTGACAGCGAGGCGTGTCTCGAGAGGCTGCCGGCGGCGCGCCGAGCACCGGCCACGGGCCGCCCGGGGCGAGATACGGAAGGTGCCATTCTCTATACATCGGGGACCACGGGCCAGCCGAAAGGCTGCCGGCTGTGCAATGATTATTTCTTCTTCGCAGGCGAGCGGTATCTTGCGGCCGGCGGGCTGATGGCGGTGCGCCCCGGGCAGGAGCGGCTCTACAATCCGCTGCCGCTGTTCTATGCGAACAGCCTGGGCATCTCCAACATGGCGATGATCCTGTCGGGGGGATGCATGATCTTTCCCGACCGGTTTCATCCGCGCAGCTTCTGGTCCGATCTGATCGCGACCAAGGCAACCATCATTCACTATCTTGGCCTGATCCCGCCGGTGCTGCTGTCGCTGCCCGAGGATCCCATGGAGCGCGAGCACAGGGTCAGGTTCGGCGTAGGAGCCGGGGTCGACCCGGATCAGCATAGGCTTTTCGAGCAGCGGTTTGGCTTTCCGCTCATCGAGGTCTGGGGCATGTCGGAGGTTGCCATCTGCACAGCGGAGAATTGCGAGCCGCGGCGGATGCATGGGCGCTCGATCGGCAGACCGCTGCCGGGCATCGCGATTGCCATTCTCGATGATCACGACCAGCCGGTGCCCGCGGAAACGCCGGGAGAGCTCGCCGTGCGCCGAGACGGCCCCGATCCGCGCGCCGGCTTCTTCAAAGGCTATTTCAAGGAGGATGAAGAGACCGAGCACTGCTGGCGCAATGGCTGGTTCCATACCGGCGACATTGCGCTCCTCGACCGGGACGGGCGCTATATCTTCGTTGACCGCAAAAAGCATATGATCCGCCGGTCCGGGCAGAATATCGCCGCTGCGGAAGTCGAACAAGTCTTGCTCGCTCATCCCGCCGTTGCGCAGGTCGGCGTCATCCCGGCACCCGATGGTTTGCGTGAAGAAGAGGTGCTCGCCTGCGTGGTGCTCGGGCCAAAGGCAGAGCCGACCGAGGCGACCGCCCGCGACCTCGTGGCGTTCTGCCTGGAGAGAATTGCCTATTTTAAGGTCCCGGGCTGGGTCGCCTTCTTCCCATCACTCCCAATGACCAGCACGCAGAAGCTGCAGAAGACCAAGATCCTCGGGCCAGGCCAAGGCGCAGAGACCTTAAAGGACTGCTTCGATCTACGATCCCTCAAAAGCGGGGCCCGCGACAGAGGTCGCCGCGCGAACGCGTGAGATCAGGCCATTGCAGGCGGTCGTGCCGGAGCGGCGGCGTCTTTAGAGCTAGAAATGCTCCCTCCAGAGATCGAGAGCGCTCGTGTCCTTCTCCGCTCGGCACCGCAATTGCCGCAGCGTGACACGCAAGGTCGCCCGATGCGACCGCTTCGTCAGGTTGGAGAGAGCCTCCGGGCCGGCCCCGCTCCAGATAAGCTCCTCAATCTCGGTTTTTAGGGTGGTCAGCTCAGGGTCGCCGTAATCGCTCAAAATGTCCCGAAACGCTTCCAAAGCTGCCGGATCAAAAGGGATATCACGCCCGAGGGGGTCCTTCAGGGGGTGCTTCGGGTAGATGTACGCGCAGGGCGCAAGCCCATCCGGGATCGGTTCATTGGCGCTGTGGGTTCGGCCCTGCTTTAGGATCTGCGGCAGCACATGGGTGTGCGGTCCTTCCGGGCTTTGCTCATGGGGATGGGGCACCGGCTGCATGACCTCCGCACGACCCAATTTGGTGATGAATACCCGGTGCGGCGAAAGCACAGCCATTTCGCGCATCAGCGTATTCTCTGGATCAAATACGGACATGCCGGCTGCCGCTCGCAAGCACGCCTTGACCACGGGATCTGCAGAGCGCACGCAAACATCAACGGTCGGCGTGCCCAGACCGATGTCGAACAGGATCGCATCCCGATCGACCTCGCGAATGGCCTCTTCGTCCGGCCCGAGCTCCGTGACGACGCGCCGGCTGCTTATCGCGCTCGCGCTCTGGGGGAGGCAAAGCGCCACTGCCTGCGTCCAGCTTGCGGGATCCTTGACAGGCGTTTCATAGGCGAAGATCCGCATCTCGGCATCAGAGCGGATACGGATCGCGCCACGCGCCGTTGCGACCGACAAGCCATCCGGTCCGATCTCGGCCGCTTCGTCCTCGTTCCGCGTGAATTCGGCAACGGCGCCGAACGTGCCCATGCTCCAGCTGGCGCACGGATCCGCCATCATCCTGCGGATCAAATCGAACTTGGCCTCGCTCATCTAGACTCTCCTTGGCTGTAATGCCCCCTGCCTTTTCCAGGGCAGAACAAAGCGCTCGCCGTTCTCGTCGCCGATCAGAGGTGTTATGGAATAGACGGCCTCGATGACGTCCGGGCGCAGCACCTCATCGGGTGGTCCATCCGCGATGATCGCTCCCTCGTTCATGAGCACCAATCTGCGGCAGAACCGGGCGGCAAGGGTGAGGTCGTGGAGCACGACGATCACGGTGGTTCCACCCACGGCCACCGTTTCCAGCATCTCCATGACCTGCAGCTGATGGTAGGGATCAAGACCGGCCGTCGGCTCATCCGCCAAGAGCACTTCCGCCTCGACCGCCAGAGCCCTGGCCAGCAATGTCCGCGTCCGTTCACCACCGGACAAGGTGTCAAGCGTTCGCCCGGCAAAGGGCTCGACCTCCGTCTTGATCATGGCCGCGGCAATGGCCCGGGCGTCTTGTTCCGGATCGCGAGGGCCGAAGAGGCCGCGATGCGGTAGCCGCCCAAGGGCCACGACCTGGGCGACGCTGAGCGCCCATTCGACGGGAGCGGATTGCGCAAGGAAACTGAGGCGACGGGCAAGCATCTTCCGCCCCATCACCGCTGCTTCGAGATCATCATAGGTGATCTGGCCGTCGTCCGCGGTCCGCAAACCTGCCAGAACCGACAGGAGTGTCGATTTGCCCGCGCCATTGGGGCCAATCAGCCCGACCATCTCGCCAGGACCGAAGCTGACATTCACATCCTGCAGGACGGGCTTGCCACCGAGGCGGAGTGCGATCGACCGCGCCTTTATCCTCATGGGGCCGTGCTCCTCAGACGCCAGATCAGCAGAAACAGGAACGGCGCGCCGATCATCGCCGTCACCACGCCGAGCTTGAGCTCCGGCTGGGTGCCAATCAGCCTCACGCCGATATCGGCGAGCGTTGAGAGAATGGCGCCAGCGAGGGCGCTGGGCAGGAGCACCCTGCCCGGCTCGTATGCGACCAGCGGGCGCACGAGATGGGGAACCACCAGGCCTATGAACCCGATCGCGCCGCTCACGGCGACCGCACCGCCGACGCTAAGCGCCGTTCCTCCAACGACCGCAGCTCGGGTTTGCGCTAGACCGAAGCCAAGGCTGGCGGCCGTCTCCTCGCCCAGGCTCAAGGCGTCGAGCGCGCGCGCCGTCCAAAATAGGAGGACCCAGCCCACCAGCAGCAATGGGAACACAAGGGCCACCTGGCTCAGGCTTCTGTCCGCGAGGGAGCCCATGAGCCAGAACATGATCTCCATCGCCGCATAGGGACTGGGCGACAGATTGAGCGCGAGGGCGATGAGCGCACCGGCAAAGCTGTTGATGGCGATGCCGGCGAGGATCAATGTCATTGTGCCCGCGCCGCGCCCTGCGAGAGCGAATAAGATCGCGCCAGCCGTCAAGGCACCGAGGATGCCGCCGAGCGGCAGGAGCAGCGACATCGTCGCGGCCAGGCCGAAGTAGAAGGCGATGACGGCGCCGAGTGCCGCTGCGCCCGAGACGCCTATGATGCCGGGTTCCGCCAAAGGGTTGCGCAGGAAGCCCTGCATGACCGCGCCAGCAAGACCAAGGGTAAAGCCGACCAGAAGGCCCAGGAGTGCCCTCGGCAGGCGAAGCTCGATCAGGACCAGCGCTCCCAGGCTTTGCCGCCCGGCAATCCAGTCGGCTGCTGCCTGGCCGAGGTCGAAGGGCGCATAGCCGATCGCCAGCGACAGGATGAAGACGACGGCGCATCCTATGGCCAGACTGCCGATCAACAGGGGGTATGCAATCTCCCAGCGGTTCAGAACACCCGCCCTCACCGCTCGTCCCCTGTGATCCGCCTGCCAGCCGCAGCCAAAAGCGCAACCGCCTCGACCATTTCCGGCCCCGCGCAGGTCCATAGCCGAGGCGGGATATTCACGATCTTCATCCGGGGCAGGACCTTCAGCACGGGATGGCGGAGCACGTCATAGGCGAGGGTCGGTGCTTCGTGCTCAGCGTTCATGATCAGAGCATCCGGCTGCAAGGCGACGATCATCTCGAGCGGAACAGCGCCGTAATTTTGCAACCCCTTCTCAGCCGCGAGATTATTGAAACCGGCGCGGGTCAGCAGTGTATCGATGAGGGAGCCTGTGCCGGCAGTGAACCCGTTGGGCTGGTAAAGTATGGCTGACGGCTTGCCCGTCGGGAGCGGTATATCCGCCAAACGCGCCCGCATCGCGGCAATGATGGCCCGGGCTCGCGCCATCTGCCCCAGGCGGGCGCCCAGCATGCGGATCTGCGCTTCGGTTTCGGCGAGGCTTGCGGGCATGTCGAGCTCCAGCACCGCGACGCCCGCACGGTTGAGCTGATCCACCGTGTTGCGGGTCGTGTGCCTCCCCGCGATCACCAGATCCGGCTTGAGGGCGATCACCTCCTCAGTGAGCCCGCGATTGGCAGGATAGCGCGATGCCAGCCCCGCAAGATTGGTGTTTGCGGGATCATGAGACAGCCAGGTTACCGACGCGATCTGCTTCGGCTCAGCAATCCTCAGCACCAGCTCGTCAGCACACAGGTTGATGGAGACAATTCGCTGGGGCACTTGCGCGTGGCCCGGCAGGCTCACGCCAGCCAGTGCCACTGCAACCGATAGCATTTTGGCCCAGACCCGCATCAGAAGGTGAGCCTTATGCCAGCATAACCGCCGAAGCCCGGGGTCCCATAGCCCCAGACCTCCTCGTGTTTCTCGTCCAGGATGTTCTCCAGGCGGGCATAGAGCTGCAGGTTATCATTGATCCGATAGGACCCCGCCAGGTTGACCAGCGTGTAAGGCTTGAGGTTTATCGTAAAACGTTGGCTGTAATCTGTATTGTAGACCCAGTCTTTCTGCTTGCCGCTGTAATCGACGCCAAGATTGATCTGCGCCCTGGCATCCAGGAACAGATAGTTCACATACAGGCTGGCAATGTTCTTTGGTCGCCTCACCAGCGTGTCGCCGTTGGCGTCTTCGCCATCCGCATAGGTATAGGAGGCGCGAACCGTCACGTTCGGCAGTGGATTGGCGCTGAAGCCTATTTCGACGCCGTCGATCTTGGACGTGCCGGGCAGATTGATCGAGGTCTGACCGGAGCCTGTGATCAGATCCGTGATCTGCTGATTGAAATAGGTCACATCCAGCGCCCCCCAGCCGAAGAGCTGCTGGTCCAAGCCGGCGTCCCAACCCTCGCCGCGTTCCGGCTTCAGATTGGGATTGCCGCGGTAAGTGTTCGTATAGCCGTAGAGCTCGAACAGGGTCGGGTTCTTGACGCCCGTGCCGTAGGAGGCGCGAAACTTCGTGCCGCTCCGTTCCAGGACATAGGCCGCGGTGACGCGGTAGGTGGTCGCGTCCTTGAAGACCTCGTTGTCGTCATGGCGGATACTGCCGGTGAGCGACAGGTCCTTGAAGAGGCTTCCTTGATATTGCCCGACAAAGCCGGTGGTACCGATCTGCTCGTCGAAGCTGGACCACAGGCTCTTCGAGATCGCCCTGTCCTCATCATGCTCGATGGCAAAGGTCACGGTGTGGCTGGCATCCAGGAAGTGCGGGGTGTCGAAGAAGACGTTCGACCGGTAGTCGACACGTGTGCGCTCGCCGTCAAACGTGCTGGTGAGCATGCGGGGATCGAGATCGCGATATTTGCGATCCTGGTCGGTATAGGCGAAGCCCGCGATCTGCTCCCAATGGCCGTCGAGCAGCAGAAGGCGCGCCTGGGCGCGGCTGAAGAATTGCTCCCCCTTCACATCCTGCAATGCGTCGACCGGGCCGGTGTGGCCGTATTTGGGATAGAAGGTCTCCACATCGAGGTCGGTGCGATTGGCCGTGTAGCGCACCACGGCCGATACATCGAAATTGTCGGTGAAGACATAGCCGCCCTTCGCGAAAACCGTACCGTTGCTGTAGCCGTCCCTCTCGCGGTTGCCGAGGCGGGTGCTCGCGACCGATATGCCTTCCGTCTGAAAGCCGCTGGCGCTGGCGATGACGTTGTACCGGTCCGTCCCCCTGCTCACCGAGGCACTGCCATTGATGGTGCCGAAGGATCCACCTTCAATCCGCGCGGCCGTGCGTACTGCGCCGGCACCGCGCCGGGTGATGATATTGATCACACCACCAATCGCGTCGGAACCATAGAGCGCGCTTTGTGGTCCGCGCAGCACTTCGATACGGTCGATGTCGTCGGTCAAGAGATGGGCGAAGTCGAATTCCGAGCCTGCGGCCGGGTCATTCACCTCGATCCCGTCGATGAAGACCTTGGTCTGGTTGCTTTCGGCGCCTCTGATGCGCACCTGGGCAAGCTGCCCGACAGGCCCGGTGCGATTGACGGCAAGGCCCGGCACCTGCCGCAGGGCATCGGACACAAACTTGATCTGCTGCTCACGCAACTCCTCGCCGGTGATGACGGTGACGGCGCTGCCCACCTGGGAGAGCGGCGTTTCGACCAGATTCGCGGTGACGGAGATCTCGGGGAGATCGAGATTACCGCGATAGGTGAGATCGGCATCCTGCGCCGCGGTCGCCCCGATGCCGGCGACGAGTGCAAGGGCCGCCAGAACGATGGACGGCTTGGTCGGGATGAAGTTGGATATATTGGCAACGGGAGCGGAGGCGCCGGCGTCCGGCGCGGGATCCTCACGAATAATCAGAACAAACATAACCCCTCGGGCGGCACACGGCCTTGTGGCACGTCACCGCGATCGAGGTGTCCTCTTGCCCGCATGGAAGAGGAGGACAGTCCCATCGAGACACCCCGCCCGATGTGATCGCGTGTGACCACGGTCGACGGCAGGTCTCCTGACTTGCGGGTCGTTGTTGTTCCGTCGCCTTCCCAGGATGCACCCATCCCAGTGGCCCGTGACGGACAACTCGCCGCTTACAGTTGCGGGGGCAGTCCCGGCTTCGGGCAATCGCCCTCACCGTGTTCCCTATTGAGCCTCAAAGAGGCACCGTCGCAGGGACAATGCGGGCGGTGGAGATTCGTGTCAATCCCCGGATACCGCTCAAAAAGACCGTGGCGGCAGCTCATGCCATGCCGCTAGCGCCCGCCGCCGGGGGCTGGCGCGTCGTGATCCAAGCGATCGCCGCTCCCGTCAGTTGCACAATGCCACCCAGGATCATTGCCAGGCGCAAGCCCGCAGGCCCGCTCTGAACAGTCGCGAAGATCGCCCCTAAAATGGCGACACCGATTGTCGCGCCGGACATTCTTGCCACATTGATCAGCGCGGCCGCCGTTCCAGAGCGCGCGCCATCCACCGCGCCGACCGCCGCAGCCATGAGGGGACCTGTGGCGAGCCCCATACCGAGACCGGTCAACCCTAGGCCAATCTCGGCAGGGGTTATCGAGGCACATTGGGCTCCAAATCCGATCACCAGAAGGCCCATACCGATGATCGCAACGCCACCTGCGGTCATGACGCGGGCGCCAAGCCGCGCGGCGAGGACGCCGGAAAGGGGGGATACGAAGACATAGACAAGGGCCATCGGCATCAAGGCGATCCCTGCAGCGGCCGCGTCGAGCAATCCCGTGCTCTGCCAGGTCAAGGGCAGCAGGAACAGCACCCCATACATGCCGAAGGTCATGCCGGTCGTCGCAGTTATCGCACCACAGAAAGCGGGAATTCTGAAGATATCCAGCGGCACAAGCGCTGCTCGGCCCCTTTTTGCCTCGAGCTTTATGAAGAGGGGGAGCGCTGCGAGCGCGATGAGGAATGCCAGGCCCGAGAGGCCGATCGCCCTATGGGACTCGATCGCCGCGACCGCAAACCCGCCGAGAACCGCCGCCCCGAGGATCTGGGCGCCGGCATCGAAGTGCCTATCCGACGGATCAGCAGATTCGGGGATTGCCAAAGCAGCCAGCACCAGGGCCGCCATTCCCGCAGGTAGAACGATGAGGAAAATGCTGCGCCAGCCGAAGTGAGTGATCAGGAAGCCGCCGATCGTTGGACCGATGGCAAGCGCCAGGCCATTGCAAGCCGCCCATATGCCGAGGGCGCGTCCCCGCTCGTTCTCATCGGACCAAAGCACACGGATGATGGCGAGAGATGCCGGCAGAAGCAGCGCTGCGCCGATACCGGCGAGCGCCCGCCCACCAATGAGGATCATCATCGTCGGCGCAAGGGCGCAGAGGAGCGAGGCTGCGGTGAAGATGCCGGTCCCTATCATGAAAATGCGGCGTCGACCGTAAAGATCAGCCAGAAGTCCGCCGGTCAACAACAGCACCGCATAGAACAGGTTATAACTGTCGAGGACCCATTGCAGGGGACCGACACCTGCATGGAAGTCGGCTCCGATGGGCCGCGCAGCAAGATTGACGACCGAAGTGTCAAGCTGAGCCACCAGGACGCCAAGACAGAGCGTAAGCAGAGCCACCCATCTTGGTCTCACCTTGGTTGCTTGGGTAGAAAGGCTGTTGGTTGGCGCAAGCCTGCTCTGCTGCACAGGCATTCTCCATCTCCGTATCGGGCCAAGCTAGCATCGCGCCACGGCTGACGTTTCGATCGCGATCGAAACATCAGCCCGCAGGAGCAGCAGGGAGATTGCAGCATCCCCTTGGTCGCCAGGCCGTCGCATCCCGGATGAACGCAAGCTGGCAGGGGCGTGTTCCCCTGCCCGGTTGCATGGAGGTTGGATCGCAACGACGAGGGGCCGCGGAGGACACCGAAGTTAAAGATGGCGGGATCGGAGGGCCTGGGCGATGGCGAGGTCGGCAACCTCAGCTTTGATTACGAAGACGATCGGTCTTGCGGCGGGGACCGCCTTTGGTGAAGAGGCGGATTTTCGCCTTCAGCTGGCAGCACCCGACACCCCGTGGACCGGGGAGCATCATCGCTTTGAGTGCTTTGCCAAAATGGCGGTCCCGGATGGACTGTGAAGTCCCGAAGTTTTCAAGGGGTTAGTTTTCGCCCGGCTGCCTAACTAACGAGGCCACATACGAGCGAGGCGGGTTGAGCGGACGAGATGCAAGCAGAGATGTGATTGATCTATTTGGCTTAGCAGTGTCGCCCACCCTCCGGCGATTATTATCCTGACTCTCGTTTTACCAGAAGGATTCAGCTACCGTCGCAACCGCGCCACCAACTCACCGCCGATCTTCCCAATGAACAGCGACGCCACGACAGCCCCCCTCCATTCATCGAGCGGCGGCAGCAGCGCGGCAATCGTCCAGTCTTGCGGAAAGGCGCAGGCGCGCGAACATGCCGCCGGTCTCGTGATGGACGGTGGCGAGGATATAGGCGAGATGGCGCGGGTTCTTATTGTCGGGCCAGGCCTGCCAAGCGCCGAGGATGGCATTGAGCCCGTCCACCTGCTGCTGGGTCAGTCTGCCGCCGAACGGTGCCCGACGCACATAAGCAAAGAACGTCTCGCGGTTGATGGTCATAAGTCGCCCTCTGAGAAATTCGCGAACAAAGGGGGCGGAAGGCCGAAGAAGCCTTCGCCCATATCGCCAGCTGAGGTGACGGGCTCTCGCACCACACTCGTGGTGTTACCCCGCTTCTTTCATGGTAGGCATGCCTCGTTCGGTATGCCGAACCAGAAGGAGACAGCCGCAATGAAGTGTCTGCGCATTTATGCCACCCCGGATGGCGAGTCGCATTTCGACGAAGTCGAATTGCCGACGACGAAAAGGTCGGTGCACCCCGATGCCGTGCCGTTCGAGGTTTCGGCCAGTTATCAGGCATCCCGGGTCCGCCTCACCCGCATCCCCGCGGGCATGCGCGAAGTTGCTTGGCATACAGTCCCCGAGCCGGTGCTCACGGTCAGGCTGGATGGTTCGGTTGAATACGAAACGAGCGACGGAGAGGTGCGCCACGTTCAGGCGGGCAGCTTCGTGTCAGTGGAGGATACACACGGCAAGGGCCATCTGTCACGCCATTCGGCAGAGTCGCAAACTGTCATCTGGATCTCACTGCCGAATGGCCTCGATTTGCCGCCCGCATAGACCGTCTGGGCACGCTGCAGTGCTTAGGCTCAACACGAGCAGCGAAATAGCCCGATGGCGGAGGAGGAAGACCAACCATCAGCAACACGGCAACCGCTATCCAAAGTTTTCGCAACCCATCCTTTATAGTGGCGGAGCGGCTGGAACTCTGCCATCAGCTCGGCTGCATCAGAGGCTTGCGAGGTCGGAACCCTGATGGCGATCCCGCCTATCACCACCATCTTGTCCCAGGACACAGACCCCAGGTGCCGATCACGGGCGTGAACGTAAACGCCAGCTGCATCATCGGCATCCGCGGAGAAGTCATCCTCGAAGACCACCGTGCCGGGGTTGAGATCATCGAGCAGCGGCTTGCCCGTGACCTTGATGGTGACGGCCAAAGTCATGCGATCATCGATAGGCACGGCGGGGTGAGCGCGGTGATAAGCCCGTCCACGACCCAGGCGGTTGCCTTGGCATTGGGAAAGACGATGCAATAGGCGCGATGCGCGCCACTATGGAAGTCATCATAGAGCCCGCGCTGTTGGTCTCGCCAGGCAGCAGCGCCAGGGTGGGCGCCACCTCACCGCCATCGCGCAAGCCGGAAATGAACTCGCTATAGGCATCGGTGCTCGCGCTATGGGTGGCGTCCGGCGCGTCCCGGGCCAGGGCCGGCGCCCCCGGCTCGATCAGCTCGCCCAACGGCTCATAGATCCCGGGCAGGCCAATGGAACGTCCAGCCGCCCGCCTGGAACGCCGCCACTTGCCATCCTGCCGCGTCCAGGCGCCGGTCGCGCCAGACGCAATCAAAAAGCGGTCGCCCTCGGCCGGGCTTGCCGGCGGCGCGATCAGGTCGCGGTCGAGCACGGGCAGCTGCACCACCGCGACCTGCACAACCGGGGCTTCATTGTGGGTCACATACTTCTGTGCCTGGGCTGCCTCGATATAGGGCAGGCCCAGGTTTGCACTGTCGGCCATGTCAGGCGTACCTCTACAGCAAAGAAAAAGCCACCCCGAGCGGGGCGGCGACAATTAATCAGGATAAAAATGAAGTCAGACAGCAAGACCAAACGACAATGCAGGAGTTCTAGCTTACGATGCTTCAATCATCCTGAACACTTCCAGTCTCACCTCGCTTTGTCTCTTCTGGTTTGCTCAGGCCGACCTCTCTCACAAACCGATTTGAAGAATGTTATTCTGGAAAAGCGCATAGCGCTCGCCCACCTCTATCATTTTTGCATTTTTCTGGTATAGATACTTATCTATATCTCCGTTTTTTCTATAAGATCCGACATTGTCGATCAGCATAATTTTATTCCCAGCATGTTGCGTATTCACCCGGTCCAGGGCTGGATCCTAACTAATGGTACCCCAGTCACTGCCCTGATCTGCGGGCTGACTTTCCTCTGCTTCCCGGATAGCTTCTCGCACGGCATCCATGTGTTTCTTGACGAGATCCCTGCAGTATTCGCTTGGCCAGGAAACTGAAAAAGCGTCCTCAGATATTCTTTTCACTGTTGGACTACACGATCTCATGTCAATCGCCTGAGCACCTGCGTTCGTCACCTGCCTATTAGCTTCCATTTGCACCTCGATCGTTATGCAATCGCAGCGACACCTGTCGCTGCCGGACAACGACTTCTTGCACAGCTAAATACGGCAGATATTCGCAATTGTTTCGTCAATATCTGTATCTGTTCACATTTGCACTACAAACCCCCTCCCTATGCCTCGTCCTAATGCAGCCGAGATCTGATAGACGGCCGCATCCAGGCCCGCGGGAACAGGTGCGGTCGGTTTCGATCATGGACGGATTATTGCCCGCCGCCGGGTGGCCAGCCACGGGGTCCCAATAGCTGATCAGCGCATCGAGATAGGCACGCTGCATGAAGTCATCGCGTAGGCCGTTGGAGAAGTAAGCAAAAAGCTCTCGGATGACTTGGGGTCAAAGAACACGTTCGGCTGGTTCGTGCCCTTGTCCACCGCCGGCGCCCTCCTTGGCTTCGATCAGCGCATCCGGCAGCTGGTCCTGGCTGCCAGTATAGACGCGATGGTTGGTGACGGTGAGATCGAGCTCCTTGCCATCAGCCCAGATGCGGTTCACCCCGGCAATCTCGCCCTCGCTCAGGGCCACGGCGAAGTTCGCATAGTAACGATAGGTGATGGTGGTGACAGTCTGGCCGCCGATGCCGAATACGCCGCCCACCTCGTCCTCGTCCTTGTCGATCTCCTCTGGGTCGCCCAGATCATCTCACCGCCGGTGCGCACCCGGTGCGGCTCGCTTCGCTGCTGCATCACAGCTGATGAGGTGTTTTGCCCCGTGCCCATCACGCCAGCGCCTCCGCCATGATCTTCACGGCCGAAACCAGCTTGCCGGCTGAGCAGCACGCGGACGGTGCTGCAACCGCTGCTTGGGGATCGCTGGCGAGAGGCAGGGCTGAGCCTGGGTTTCAATGCTCACGGCTTGCGAAAGGCCTGCCCGCAGACTCGCGGAAGCCGGAGCAACTAGCGCATTGTCTTCTAAGGGAATGGTGGGCCCGGAGGGACTCGAACCCCCAACCAAGCGGTTATGAGCCGCCGGCTCTGACCAGTTGAGCTACAGGCCCTCAGAGAGAGGCGGGGCGCCAGTCAGATCACGCCGCCGGATGATCGTCCCTCGCTACACCAAAACGAGAGCGACGGAAAGAGCCGATGGCAAATTACACCGGCGTCCCGTTTGCTTTTGCATTCCGGCGAGCTTGCCGCAGAATGGTCGCAATCGCTGGTGATTCTCGCCATCCCGCATTGCATTGTGAGTTGCTCATGCCTTTTCCCCTTCGAGGCCGCCGCGCCCTTCTGCCGGCTCTGCTGACTGCCGGCGTCTTGGCCGGCGCGCTATCGCATCCCGCACAGGCCCAGAGCCAGGACGACGATAAGCCCATGCGCACGATCAGCATCACGGGAACCGGTGAGGTCCGCGCTGTCCCGGACGAGGCCTCGATCTCAATCGGCAATGTTCAGCAGGCACCAACAGCCGCAGAAGCGGTCAAGGCTAATAATGGCGCCATGAGCGAGGTCTTCTCAGCCTTGAAGAGCGAAGGCATCGAGGAGAAGGATATTCAAACCTCAAACTTCTCGGTCAATCCGCGCTATGTCTATCCGAAGGACAATAGTGGACCGCCCACGGTCGATGGCTATGAGGTCTCCAACCAGGTGACGGTGCGCATTCGCGACCTCAACAAGCTCGGCACCGTGCTGGATAAGGTGGTTGCCTCGGGCTCCAACCAGATCAACGGCATCAGCTTCACACTCGCCAATCCCGATGAAGCGGAGAACGAAGCCCGCAAACGTGCGGTGGCCGATGCGCGCGCCAAGGCCGAGCTTTATGCACAGGCGGGCGGCTTCAAGCTCGGTCCGATCTTCTCGCTGGTTGAGGCGGGCCGCAGCTATCCACCACGGCCCATGCGCCAGGAGGCCTTCGCGGTAAAGGCCGCGGCTGATGCCGTGCCCATCGCGCAGGGCGAGCAAACCGTGTCGATCCAAGTCAATGTAACCTGGGAAATCGAGTAGCAACTACAGGTCGTATCAGCGGCGCAACACATTCACAGCGTGTTATCAGATCGGCTCTATCCTGATGGTGTTTCCGTCGTGCCGTCAGGAGGATGTCGGTTATGGGCGTATCCGAACGCCGTGGTAGCCCGCTTGCCAGCCGTTATGTCGAGGCAAAGGTCAACTCGTTCCGCTATCTCTTTGTCCTGGAGAAGTTCATTCGCGGCGGGCGAGTAGGCAATCCGTGCTTTGAGGATGATGTGCAGGCGGCGATTACAGCGAGCATCGAGGAGCGTGCCACCGCCCGCAAGGCCGTGCTCGAGCTGATCGAAGGCACGGGGCTCACCGCGCCCCTATGGTATAAGGACCTGATCTCGATCGATCGCGCAGTCCAGGGCACCGCGCGCACGCTCGAGCGGCTGCTGAGCCTCGATCGGGTGATTGACGTGTCGGACAATCCGGCGCATGCGCATGATTATCTGCGGACGGTGCGGTTTCTCACCAGCCAGGTCTTCAGGCCCTATACCCAGCTGGTGGTGGAGATCGCTGCAAGCGGATCCCACAGTGTGGGGCAGCCCGCGGTACAAAGCGCCTTCAGCCTGGCCAGCATGAGGATTGCTCAGCCCGAAGCGACCAGCGTTTCCCGTTTCCAAAACTGAAGCTGCTTGGTGGTTTCACCGGGCTCGCCAAGGTCCTTCCAGGACAGGCTGGCGAAAAGGCCCGGCACCGGCGCATAGCCCCGCTTATGCCAGAACGGATCGAGCGGGCGATAATCCGCCGGGCGCAGAGCGTGATCCTGTGGTCGAACCACGGCACAGAACATGGTGATCGGAAGGCCCAAGGCACGAGCATGGGCCTCACGACCATCGAAGAAAGTATGGCCGATGCCCCGCCCGCGATAGGCGGGATCAAGCACCGACTCGCCGAAATAGCAGACCCGGGATATGTTAATGCCGGCATCCGCAACAGGCTGGCGGATGGTTGCGGGCTCGTCCACCAACGGCACGCAAGTTGCCGCCCCGATCAGCCGCCGTTGGAGTGGGCGATCATCATCGCTGACCACAATGACCGCTGCGCCGGGCGAGCTTGCATAGCTCGCGAGATAGCGCTCCTCATAGGAAAGGTCGCCGTCATAGAGGTAAGGGTATTCGCGAAAAACCTGGATACGCAACCGTGCCAAGTCCGTGATCACCGACAAGAGCTCGGTGGCCGTCAGCGTCCGGACGGAGAGGGTCACCCCCTGCCCTCCACCTGGGCAATCCAGTCGTTCAGGTTATAGTGGGTGGCGACGCGCGTGATCGCACCGTCGGCAATGTCGAGAAAACCACCGGCTGGCAGACGATAGGTCTGGCCCCGTGCCGGCGGCAGGCCTACGTCGGTTTTCAGGTATTGGCCATTGACGGTGAATGATGCCGCGGCGTGACGGCCGTCATCGCTCGCCATAATCACCAGATCGTCCAGATGTTCCTTGTAGCACCGGGCCATGTGCTCGCAAAACTGCCGGAACAGAGCCTTGCCCTTGCGCTGGCCGCCCTGATTGACATCGTGAACCACGTCCTCGGCAAGGCACGCGAGCATGCCTTCCACATCCCCGCGATTGAAGGCGTCGTAATAGCGGGTGACGAGCGCTATGGCGTTCTGGCGTTGGTCAGTCATAGGGAGGATTTGGCGGAATGTGGAAGCGGGGTCAAGACCCTCGAAGCTCTGTCTGAACCAGAGACCCTCAAAGGGCTTGCCTCGCCCACCAACGTCATGCGGCTGATCCGCCGATGATCGGCTGATCCGCCGATGATCCCATCAATTGTCGAGGAAGCTCCTGAGCTTGCGGCTGCGGCTTGGATGCTTGAGCTTGCGCAGGGCCTTGGCCTCGATCTGGCGGATACGCTCGCGCGTCACCGAGAATTGCTGGCCCACCTCTTCAAGAGTGTGGTCGGTGTTCATGCCGATGCCGAAGCGCATGCGCAGCACACGCTCCTCGCGCGGGGTGAGCGATGCCAAGACCCGCGTGGTGGTCTCGCGCAGATTGCTCTGAATCGCCGCATCGATGGGCAGGATCGCGTTCTTATCCTCGATGAAGTCGCCGAGATGGCTGTCTTCCTCGTCGCCGATCGGGGTTTCGAGCGAGATCGGCTCCTTGGCGATTTTCATCACCTTGCGGACCTTCTCCAGAGGCATGCCGAGCTTCTCGGCCAGCTCCTCCGGGGTCGGCTCGCGCCCAATCTCGTGCAGCATCTGGCGTCCGGTGCGCACCAGCTTGTTGATCGTCTCGATCATGTGCACGGGGATACGGATCGTGCGCGCCTGATCAGCGATCGAACGGGTGATCGCCTGCCTGATCCACCAGGTGGCGTAAGTCGAGAATTTGTAGCCACGGCGATATTCGAACTTATCAACCGCCTTCATCAGACCGATATTGCCTTCCTGGATCAGATCCAGGAATTGCAGGCCGCGATTGGTGTACTTCTTGGCGATGGAGATGACCAGGCGCAGATTGGCCTCGACCATTTCCTTCTTGGCGATACGCGCCTCGCGCTCGCCCTTCTGCACCATGTGAACGATGCGGCGGAACTCGGGGATCTCGAGCCCGGTCTCACTGGCGAGATGGTGGATCTCGCCGCGCAGGTCCTTGATGGTGTCTTTCTCCTCCGCCACGAATTCCCGCCAACCCTTGCGAGTTAGCTTGGAGACACGCTGCAGCCAGCGAGGGTCGAGCTCGGCGCCCTGATATTCCCGCAGGAACTCATCGCGCGGAACGCCATAGCTCTCCGCCAGGCGCATGAGGCGGCCTTCCAGCGACAGGAGCCGCTTGTTGATGTCATAGAGCTGCTCGACCAGGTTTTCGATGCGATTGTTGTTGAGCGACAGGCTCTTCACATCGGCGATAATGTCCTGGCGCAGCTTGGAGTAGCGCCGCTCCTGGGCAGGAGACAGGGCACTCGCCTGCATATGCTGCTCGACCAGCTGGTCCTGCAGCTTGCGCAGCTTCTTATAGTTCTGGGCTATGTTGTCGAACGTCTCGAGCACCTTCGGCTTGAGCTCCGCCTCCATCGCAGCGAGGGACACGCTGTTCTCGTCGGGATCTTCGTCATCCTCGTCGAGGGCACCTTCCATGCCCTCCATGCCCTCTTCGTCAAGCGAACGCTCCGCTTGCGGCGCAGCGCCGTTGCCAGCTCCGTTCGTCACCCCATCGGCGGGAGCCGCGATCGGCTCCTTGGCATCGGGACCGGCATAGGTCGCCTCGAGGTCAATGATGTCGCGCAGGAGTACGCGCCCTTCGTTGAGCTCGTCACGCCAGATGATAATGGCCTGGAAAGTCAGCGGGCTTTCGCAAAGGCCCGCGATCATCGCCTCGCGGCCTGCCTCGATCCGCTTGGCGATCGCAATCTCGCCTTCGCGGGACAGAAGCTCAACAGAGCCCATTTCGCGAAGGTACATGCGGACAGGATCGTCCGTGCGCTCGACGGGCTCGGATGCGGAGCGCTCACGCTTGACCGGCAGAGCCGCCTCGACCCGATCTGCCGCCTCGATCCCCTCCTCGGTCTCCTCCTCGCTCTCGACCACATTGATGCCCATTTCAGAGAGCATCGCCATGATGTCTTCGATCTGCTCGGAAGATACCTCCTCGGACGGAAGCACCTCGTTCAATTCGTCATAAGTGACATAGCCGCGCTGCTTGGCGAGCTTTATCATCCGCTTCACAGCGGCATCGGACATGTCCAGCAGCGGACCGTCCTGGTTCTCCGGTACGCCCTCCTGGACTTCCGTTTCTTCCGCCGTGCTCGTGCTCATCCGCCCGTCTCCGCCGACCTTGTCGCGCCCTTCCATTCCCGGAATGGCATTAACTGTTCCATTCGAACCGGCACCTCGTGGCGCCAACTCTCAACAAGCTTTGCCCTGCCTAAACGCTGAAGCTTTAACCAAGCCCTAAACATACTCGTCTTGGTAAGCCGCACCCGCCAGCTGCCGCCCAACATGACACCGCTAACTGGCGTTACCCCGCATCCGGCCTGACGCCACGCCAAACCCCTCGACCGAGGCCTCCTCCCCCCATGTGGAGCGAACTTGCTCGCTCGCCTCACTCAGCCGGATGAAGGCCTCCTCAGTCGGGTTCTCGGCAAAGGCACGCTCCGCCGCTATAAGCTCCCGACGTAATGTAACGGATTTCCTGTGCAATGCGACCATGTGGAGCCAAGCTATGGACGTATCCTCCGCGGCTGCGTCTGGAAACGCAAACCAATCCGTACGACGCGTGAATCCGGACTCAAGCCTTGCAAGGACGTCCGCGTAACCTTTCGCCGTGAGGTGGTTCCGCAGTTCTGTCCTGTCAAGGCCCTCCACCAAAGCCGCGATATCTAGGATTTCACGACGGAGCCTGTCAAGAAGCGGGCTTGACAACTCTAGATCGGCAATCTCCTCGGGATTCGGTTCAATAAGGTGGGGGTGGTTGATGAGGGTGAGCATGATCAATCGCTCCCGGCGCTCGCTTCCGCCAAGGTCATCCTTCCGCCCCTCGATCTGCGCCTTAAGGGCGGGGCTGGGACTTGCCGGCAGCAGCCACTGCGGCGCGCGGCCGCGGTTGCGGCCAGCGGTGTCGACATTGCCGCCGGGATAACGCGCCAGGCTCGAAGGGGCTGTCCTGTGACCGGTGCGCGAGATAAAGGATTGACGCCGCGGGGCCCACAAAGATGCCAGACGCTCGCGGAAATGGCTGCGGTAATGGGCCTTCACGCGCTGGTCGGCGATTCGCTCGACGGCCTCGTCGAGCTTTGCCTCGAAAGCTGCCCGCCGCTCAGGGGTCGAAAGGTCGGCTGCCTCGCTCTCGCGACGCCAGAGCGCCTCGGCAAGCGGCAAAGCCTCGTCCAATGCCGCAAGGGCCGCGCTCGGGCCGCCATTGCGCACGAGATCATCGGGATCCTGTCCGGCTGGCAGAAGCGCGAATTTCAGGGAATAGCCCGGGCGCAATTCCGGCAAAGCGGTTTCGATCGCCCGATAGGCTGCCTTGAGACCGGCTCCATCACCATCGAAACACAACAGGGGTTCGGCTGCGACCTTCCACAGCAGTTTCATCTGCTCCGAGGTGAGCGCCGTGCCCATGGGCGCCACCACATTGGGAATGCCCGCGCCGTCGAGCGCAATCACATCCATATAGCCTTCGACCACGATGATATTGCCGGCCTCATAGGCAGGTGCACGCGCCTGATCGAGATTATAGAGCAGGCTGCCTTTATGGAAGAGCTCGGTCTCGGGGGAATTGAGGTATTTGGCCTGGACGGTCGCCGACAAGGCGCGCCCGCCGAAAGCGACCACCCTGCCCCGCGCATCCCTGATGGGAAAGATGATGCGGTGTCGAAACCGGTCATAGGGAACGGGGATGTCCGGCCCTGTCACGATGAGCCCGGCATCAACCATCTGCTCGGAGGAAACGCCTTTATCGGCAAGGTGGCTCTTCAGGGCATAGCGGTCATCAGGGGCCAATCCCAGCCGGAAGCGCCGACGCTGCTCGGGTGAGACACCGCGCCGATCAAGATAGTCGCGCGCCGCGGCACCCCTTGATCCCGAAAGCTGAGCCTCGAAGAACTGGGCGGCGATCTCCATCACCTCGATCAGGCTGGTGCGCTTTTCCTCGCGCCGACGCAGCTCCGGCGAAGGCTCCGGCATGGGCAGGCCCGCCTCGGCCGCAAGCCGCTCGACCGCTTCGGGGAAGCTCAAGCCCTCCTTCTCGGTGAGGAAGGTGAAGATGTCTCCAGAGGCCTTACAGCCGAAACAGTGATACCGTCCCTTGCGGTCATCGGCATGAAAGGAGGGCGATTTCTCCTGATGGAACGGGCAGCAGGCCCAGTAATCGCCGCGTGAAGGGACAGATTTGCGCCGATCCCAGGTGACTTTGCGCCCCACCACCTGGGAGATCGAGACGCGCTGGCGGATCTCGTCGAGAAAACTGTCTGAAAACCGCATGGCAACCCTGTCCGTCGACCGGCCAAACTAGCGCAATCGGCTGGCCGTGTCCGACAAAAAGTGGTTAATGCAGGGCGAGCAGGCGATCAATCGACAATGGCAGGGCAGCAAGGAGCGGCACTGCCCATCTCGCACGGGTCTCGTATCTCCGATCGAAAACCCACTCTGCTGGATCCGCTATCCTCCTTAGCGCATATCCAAGAAATCGCCGGAGTGACCATGCCCGTCAGGCCCATGCTGATCATGAGGCATGGGGTCCTGGGGGTGACCCGTGAGCTTTTGCTCGAGCTCGGAAAATCTCGTGGAAGCCGTGTTGATCGTGGACCTATAGGCATCGAACCCGCTGACAGGTTCAGTGCTCTTGCCTTGCAGAAGGCTGACAAGCTCACCACGAAGCTGATTGCCCGTAGCCTGAACCTGCTTCTCAAGCTGAAGCAACTCGTGCATGTCGTGCATTTTCGTATTCGGGGAGAGGTGAGCATCCTGCAGAGAGATCTGCAGATCGATCCCCTTTTGCACCACCTGGCCCGTTGTTCCCTGCAACTTCTCAACGGCTTCACTGATGAGCCTGCCATCCGGCCGGTATCCGGCTTGCCAATGCTGGTTGATCTTCTCGAGGGAAAGCCGCAGTGGAGACAGTGGGGAATGAGGTTGTCCGGCTGGGCCGGGCAATTGGCTGTGTAAAGATGAAGATGGTGTAGAACCAGATCCGAGCGTGGGTTTCATTATCTTCTCAAAATGAGTGGCTAGGAGAAATCAGAAGGTCGGCGATCTTTCGGCAGGGGAAGGTGCGCGAAGGGGCACACACTATCGGATTTAGTGAGAGCCCCAGAGGTGAGCGAAATCATAGGGGTGCGCACCCTGGGTTTTCAGAGTTTCGGGGGCACCGAGGGCTTCGGCTGTGGCTGCCGGCAAGAGGTGGTGTTGCGCGTCCCGCGTGTGATATCCCCAGCCTGCGGGATAGTAGCCGCCGAAACCATATGCCACGCCGTGCACGTGACCCGAATTGGAATCGGCAAACCAGCCGAGAATTGACTTATGGGACGGGTAACCAAGCTGTTCGGCGGTAAGCTGAGCTCCCGAAATCGGCTTCGAACTATTGAACATATTACTATCCATGATCTGTCCAGGCAGTACTCCCCTGGCGCTGACTTTGAAATTACCCAACCGTCCCCATATCCGATGCGCGACAGTCAGCTGTGAAAAGCATTACCCTAGATAGAGATGTGCAAGCCGCGACCTGCAGTGCGGGGCAAAGCCGGCACGTGGAACCGCATCCCTCACCGGGTCACGTGAAAATCGCCTGACAAGTCTCCCGCCAGGTCCGAGGCATGAGCATCATTCTTATCGAGCCCGAGAATGTCTGCGATCATGAACCCTTTTGACGGTTGCCCTTGGCTCGAGTGGTCATTCGGGTCGACAGCCGGCAGCGGAGCTTTCTGACCACCGAGGTATTCCTTGGTCGCCTGAAGCCGGCGCAGCACATTGTCTATTGTATGAGAAAGCTCTTTGTGAGCCGTCAGCTCAGCCGGGTTCGGCGAGGACTGCACTTGCTTGAGCTGTTCTCGAATACCGCTAAGGACGTCGCGAACGTCTCCGGTTCCGTATGCAATTTGCTTTGCGGCGGTTTCCTTGGCCTCTTGTAGGAGAGGCGCGTCACTGACCAGAGCTTGCAGCCGATGGTCGCCCCTGCCCCAAACTCCGGCTAACGCGCGAACCTGGGACAGCGCCTTCTCAGCCGGCTCATGAACTGGAAAGCCATGGTGGATGTTGTCGTTTATAGTACCTATATTCTGCATGACTTTCGGCACGTATCTCTTGCCGAAATCACGCAGCGTATCCAAAGATCTCCCATACCATTCTAGATGATCAAAGGAATTTACGGAGGGTTTATCTCCATCTAATTTCAGTACAGGCATAGAAATATCTCACCGGAAATGCAAAACTTCGGAGGGACAAGCACCTCCACCTTAAATTAACTACATAAATTTTACGACACCTCAGATCTTACCCCTGAGACTTAACACACCTATAGTTTTTCTTCACAGATTATGCATCGTGTCGCGGATCGAGTTCATGTCATCTGCGCGCACTGGGCCGCGACGTGACCACTCTGGCTTAAGACTCCTGGACAACATAACCAGGCTCAGGACATGGGTTGTTCAGAACTAAGTGACTTCCTTAGTTCTTTCAGCGACAAAGCAGGTGATGCCAATTTCCATTTATATACCCATTTGGCACACTCTCTTTACTGAAGACTTTGTCAAATCCTGGGCACGGACGACTATTTGAGCTTTTCCTTGGCGATGGCACCGGCCTTGCCGACATCGAGCGCGCCGGCATGGCGCGCCTTCAGCTCGCCCATCACGCGTCCCATATCCTTCAGACCCGAAGCACCGAGCTCGGCGATGATCGCATCCACCGCTGCACGGATCTCGGCTTCGGAGAGCTGACGGGGCATGAACTCGCGGATAATCTCGATTTCTTCCCGCTCCTGCTCCGCAAGCTCCAGCCGGCCAGCCTGCTCATAGACCTGCTGTGATTCCTCGCGCTGCTTGATCATGCGCCCGAGAATGTCGAGCACCTCTGCATCATCGATGTCATCGCCCTTGCCGGCGCCGCGGTTCTGGATGATCCGGTCCTTGACGGCTGCATTGATCAGGCGAAGGGTCGAGATCCTGCGCTTGTCCTGAGATCTCATCGCCGCCTTCAGCCCCTCATTGACCTTCTCGCGAATGGTCGCGCTCATCGTGTCCCTCTCATGCTCCTGCAAAGCGCCGGTTGGCCTCTGACCTATATAAACCGTCCCAAGATGGAAGCCATCACATTCATCCGTCAGCTATTGACCTTGGTGGTCGGGTCTCATAGGTAACTGCCAATCACCCAGCAGCGACTGCCATCGACCGGCGCCGGCCGATCATTTCGCGCAGTCTAAGCTCGGCGGCCTCCGAGGAGATATCTATGTCGACGCGCCCCGAAACCGGCTCGATCAAACGGCCGGAGGATTCCTTCTCGCCTGCGAGCAACACGAGTGGATGGACCATTCCCAAGCCCACAGCATTGCTGGTGCTTGCCGATGGGACGGTCATCGAAGGGTTCGGGGTCGGAGCGGAAGGCTCGGCCGTGGGCGAGGTCTGCTTCAACACAGCGATCACGGGTTATCAGGAGATCCTCACGGACCCATCCTATGCCGGTCAGATCATCGCGTTCACCTTCCCGCATATCGGCAATATCGGCGCCAATGACGAGGATATAGAGACGGCCAATCTGGCTGCCTCATCGCATGTGCGCGGCTGCGTTCTGAAGACCGCGATCACCGAGCCTTCCAACTACCGGGCGCAACGGCATTTCGATCAATGGCTCAAGATGCGCGGCATCATCGGCATCAGCGGGGTCGATACGCGCGCGCTCACCGCCATGATCCGCGAGCGTGGCGCGATGAACGCTGTCATCGCGCATAACGCGAAGGGCAGTTTCGATATTCCCGCCCTGCAACAAGAGGCGGCGCGGTGGCCCGGGCTCGAGGGCATGGATCTCGTGCCGGAGGTCTCCGCCACCCAGCGCTATGATTGGGATGAGACGGTGTGGCAATGGCCGGAGGGCTTCGGGCGCCAGGAAGAGCCGCGCCACCACGTGGTCGCCGTCGATTATGGCTTGAAACGCAACATCCTGCGGTGCCTCGCCAGCCAGGGCTGCAAGGTGACTGTGGTGCCTGCGACGAGCGCTGCTGAAGATATTCTCGCGCTCAATCCGGATGGGGTTTTTCTGTCAAACGGCC
The DNA here is from genome assembly GCF_038811545.1 of Rhodoligotrophos sp. CJ14. Taxonomy (GTDB): domain Bacteria; phylum Pseudomonadota; class Alphaproteobacteria; order Rhizobiales; family Im1; genus Rhodoligotrophos; species Rhodoligotrophos ferricapiens. Next base: position 4,473,369 of record NZ_CP133319.1, on the reverse strand, counting down.
CTGGTGACCCGGCCGCCACCGGTGACTATGCGGTGCCAGAGATCAAGAAGCTCGTGGACTCCGGAAAGCCAGTGTTCGGCATCTGTCTCGGCCATCAGATGCTGGCGCTCGCAGTGGGCGCCAAGACCCGCAAAATGCACCAGGGACATCACGGGGCTAACCATCCGGTGAAGGATCATACGACGGGCAAGGTTGAAATCACCTCGATGAATCACGGCTTCACCGTCGATCGCGAAACATTGCCGGAAGGGGTTGTCGAGACTCACGTTTCGCTGTTCGACGGCAGCAATTGCGGGATCGCTCTCAAGGACAAGCCGGTCTTCTCGGTGCAGTACCACCCCGAAGCATCACCCGGCCCGCAGGACAGCCATTACCTCTTCAAGCGGTTCGTCGATCTTATCGAGCGCAATAAAGCGGCAAGGGGCTCGTAACAGCAAAAGCCGCCTCCCAAGCGCTAAGCCTGCTGCGCCGGGTGATTAAGAGCAAACGCTTAGATTAGAGGAGAGAACGCCTGATCCAATCAGCCATCGGATCGGGCGTGTGTCATCGTTAGGCGGAACTCATTTCTTGCTTGGAGCGTCGCCCGCGAAATCGCAGTCAGTGCATCCCGCCCAGATCGCTCGAGTGACTGGCATGGGATGTTTGCGGCGTGATCCCCAGATCTTCGAGCACCTGCTGGTTGGCCCCGGATTCCGACCAGTACCGATCGCCAATCTCATGGCCGATCATCTCCAAGTGAACCAAGCTCCTATTGACATGGTTCTCAAGTCGTTCTGATGCCTCATCGGCGCGATCGACCCAGCCGGGCGCGCGCTGGTGCAGCTCCAGGTGGAGGTCAGCCAGGTGATTGAGCCCTTGCTGCTTTATCTCTGCAATGTCCTGCAGCAGCCTGGATTCGGGCTCAACCGTTTTGACAGTGTCGTGGAGCCAGTTAGGCAGCGTCTGCCATACGTTCTTGAATGAGTGCGTCTCGCTTAGGATATGAGCGACATCTTCGTCCTCCAGAGCTCCGATTGGCGCAAGCAGACCGGAAGTGGCGGTTCCCAATCGAATTCCGGTCAAGCTGTCAGCCACCAGAGACTTGAACGACTGAAATCCTGTAGCGAAATTTTTCATAAAATCCGAGATCATTTTTGCCTCTAGTAAATAAAAACGACTTACAATTCTGCATAAAGTATTCAGATGATCTCAGTATAGCAAATCAACCAGAGGTATGCATCTGGAGTTTGCTGCGGTTGACCCTTTCCATCGTTGGAGCACCGGCTCGGGTCAGGGATTAGATCATGCGGCAGGCTTGGCTCGATCCCAAAATGATCCACCAGCGCGAACCAAGAGCATCCTTGGTTCGTGAGAAATTCGTCCGCCGTGAGCGGCTGCGGGGCCAAGAGATATCACAACGCCTAAGGCGCCATGTCGTAGGTCACCCACTGGGTACGCTTGGCCAAGCGGTCATAGAGACCGCGGGCGCGGTAGTTATTCTCCGCGGTGATCCAGCGGAGAACGGAATAGCCCTCGGCGCTTGCCTTGGCGGCCAGAGATTCGACCAAGCGATCCGCCACGCCGCTGCCACGAACGGCAGGATCAACGAACAGGTCATCGAGAAACAATCCTCGCGAGGCCGAGAGGGGCCGCGCGAAGGGCCGGTAATGCGCGAGTCCGACCGGCGCGCCCTGCCCGATTACAGCCACAAGACCCGACACTTCATGGGCAGGATCCATCAGCCAAGACCAAACCGTGTCGCGCATGGCCGATGTCTGCTCGACACGATAAAAGCGGGCATAGCCCTGATAGAGCGTATCCCAAGCCGCTCTATGCTCAGGCTTTACTGGAAGAACTGAAATCTCGGCCATTTCCCCACTTCCTTTCCGGTTCTGAGCCGCAGCGAGACTCAAGGACCTGAGTGCTGTCAAGCAAAATCTCGCAATCGTGAGTACCCGTTGGGAACCACGTAGCTTGATTAACGTTTTGCTATCAACAGTGGGCGCGAAAGCATTCAGGGGGAAACCTTACAGTCCCGCAAAACTTTCGCAGATGAATAGGACATGAACGCAACATTCAGCTGAAGTTCCGAGGTCGAGGTTTATTTGCTTCCTATACGGCCCGACAAGATCGGAACCGCTGAGGTGCGGGAGAAGAACATGACCAAGCGATTCGTTTTGGCAACGTTGGCCGCAACGGGAATGATTTCGGGCATGGCTGCTGCGGTTACGCCGGCAGTGACTTCAACTACACCACAGATCGTGGTTGTCACGCCGAACCATGCTTCAGTCAGCAACAACAATGTGATCGCCGTGAAGAACAGGGTGTGGCCACCGGCCGCAATGATTACCGTCGAGCCCTGTGCTGTCGCGGAATGCAGAGATGCGTGAACCCATCCTGCCTCTAAGGCAGCGAGCTGGAAGCAACCCGCCGGGCGTCCGCCCCTCTCAACATCCGGCTGGGTGCTTCCAGCTCATCTCATCAGTGAAAGCATGATCCGTTCGCAATGATGGATCATGCTTTTTCGTTTTGGCTCTTCCGCGGCTTCAGCCACTCCGCGATTCCTGTCCGATTGATGAACGGCCCATTCAGCCTCGGTTGCATCGCTACCCGCCACTCTCCGTCAGGGTTAACGATTCCCGAGTCCTCAAATGGAAACGCTTGTCACGCTGGCGGTTTGGTGCATCGTAGCAGTTCTCATCATCTCAACCATGGCAGTCATCGGCCTGCCGGGGTAATGGCGGCTGCTCGGGCGGCGGCAACATTCAAACTGGTCAGGCCGGAAACGATGGTGTAGGAAGCGCGCGACCTCCGCCGAGAAGGGCGATCCTGCCGCATGCCGAAACGCACAGACATCAAAAGCATTCTGATCGTTGGAGCCGGCCCGATCATTATCGGGCAGGCCAGTGAGTTCGATTATTCCGGAACCCAGGCCGTGAAGGCCCTCAAGGAAGAGGGCTATCGCGTCGTCCTCGTCAATTCCAATCCGGCCACCATCATGACCGACCCGGAATTGGCCGATGCGACCTATATCGAGCCGATCACACCGGAGATCGTCGCCAGAATCATCGAGAAGGAAAGGCCGGATGCATTGCTGCCAACCATGGGTGGGCAGACGGCCTTGAATACCGCCCTTTCCCTGCGGCGGATGGGGGTGCTCGAAACATTCGGCGTCGAGATGATCGGCGCCACCGCAGAGGCCATCGACAAGGCGGAGGATCGCGAGCTGTTCCGCGAGGCCATGGCGCGGATCGGGCTTGAGACGCCGCGCTCGGAACTGGCTCATTCCATTCCGGAGGCGCTTGCGGCGCTGGAGATCATCGGCCTACCTGCCATTATCCGTCCCTCGTTCACGCTGGGCGGCACGGGCGGTGGCATTGCCTATAACCGCGAGGAGTTTCTCGACATTGTCGAGCGCGGCATCGATGCCTCGCCCACCAATGAGGTGCTGATCGAGGAATCGGTGCTCGGCTGGAAAGAGTATGAGATGGAGGTCGTTCGCGATCGCGACGACAATTGCATCATCATCTGCTCGATTGAGAATATCGACCCGATGGGCGTCCATACCGGCGATTCGATCACCGTCGCCCCTGCGCTCACGCTCACGGACAAAGAATATCAGGTCATGCGCAACGCCTCGATTGCGGTGCTGCGCGAGATCGGTGTTGAGACCGGCGGCTCCAATGTGCAGTTCGCGGTCAATCCCAAAGACGGCCGGCTGGTGGTGATCGAGATGAATCCGCGGGTGTCGCGGTCATCTGCGCTCGCCTCCAAGGCGACCGGCTTTCCCATCGCCAGGGTCGCCGCAAAGCTCGCGGTCGGCTATACGCTGGACGAGCTCGACAATGACATCACGGGTGGTGCAACACCCGCATCGTTCGAGCCAACCATCGACTATGTGGTCACCAAGATCCCGCGGTTTGCCTTCGAGAAATTTCCGGGTGCCGAACCCCTGCTCACCACATCCATGAAGTCGGTGGGCGAGTGCATGGCGATCGGCCGCACTTTCCAGGAATCGCTGCAAAAAGCGCTGCGGTCGCTCGAAACCGGTCTCACGGGGCTCAACGAGATCGAGATTGAAGGGCTCGGCCAGGGCGATGACAAGAACGCGATCCGTGCGGCGCTCGGCCGCCCCACGCCGGATCGGCTGCTGAAAGTTGCGCAAGCCCTGAGGCTTGGCGTCGCGCCCGATCAGATCCACGCCTCCTACCCGATCGATCCCTGGTTTATCGCGCAGATCGAAGAGATCGTGCGCATGGAGGACAAGCTGCGCGCCCACGGCCTGCCGGGTGATGCCTTCAATATGCGCCGCCTCAAGGCGATGGGCTTCTCGGATGCAAGGCTTGGAGAGCTCACCGGCGAGAGCGAGGCGAATGTCCGGGCGAAGCGCCATGGACTGGCCGTGCATCCGGTCTATAAGCGCATCGATACCTGCGCGGCCGAGTTCGCCTCCCCCACGGCGTATATGTATTCGACCTATGACACGGGCCTGCCCGGTCGCGACGGCAGCGAGGCTCTGCCCTCAGCGCGCGAGAAGGTGATCATTCTCGGCGGCGGCCCCAATCGTATCGGCCAGGGGATCGAGTTCGACTATTGCTGCTGCCATGCGTCATTCGCGCTGCGTGAGGCGGGGATCGAGTCGATCATGGTCAACTGCAATCCCGAAACGGTCTCGACCGACTATGACACGTCCGATCGCCTCTATTTCGAACCGCTGACCACCGAGGACGTGCTCGAAATCATCCGGGTCGAGACGACGTCCGGACGGCTCAAGGGCGTCATCGTGCAGTTCGGCGGGCAGACGCCGCTGAAGCTGGCGCGGCCGCTCGAAGCTGCAGGCGTGCCGATCCTAGGCACATCTCCCGATGCGATCGATCTGGCGGAGGATCGCGACCGGTTCAAAGACCTCATTCAGCGTCTCGGCCTCGCCCAGCCGCGCAATGGCATCGCCTCGTCCGCGGAAGATGCCCGTCGGATTGCCGAAGAGATCGGCTATCCCGTGGTGATCCGTCCCTCCTACGTGCTCGGCGGCCGGGCCATGGAAATCGTGCATGAGCCCTCGCAGCTCGAGCGCTACATGACCGAAGCGGTGGTGGTCTCGGGCGACAGTCCGGTGCTCATCGACAGCTATTTGCGCGATGCGATCGAGATCGATGTGGATGCGCTGTGCGATGGCAATGAGGTGTTCGTCTGCGGCATCATGGAGCATATCGAGGAGGCCGGCATCCATTCGGGCGACAGCGCCTGCTCGCTGCCCCCGCACTCGCTGCCGAAACCCGTGATCGAGGAGCTGGAGAGCCAGACCAAGGCGCTCGCCCAGGCGCTAAATGTGGTTGGGCTCATGAATGTGCAATATGCCTATAAGGACGGCACCATCTACATTCTCGAAGTCAATCCGCGCGCCAGCCGCACCGTGCCTTTCGTGGCCAAGGTGATCGGGTTGCCCATCGCCAAGATCGCCGCGCGGCTCATGGCCGGCGACAAGCTTGCCGCCTTCGCCATTAAGGCCCCGGTCTTCAATCACATCGCCATCAAGGAAGCTGTGTTCCCCTTTGCGCGGTTTCCCGGGGTCGACACGGTGCTCGGCCCCGAGATGCGCTCGACCGGCGAGGTCATGGGCCTTGACCAAGACTATGGCACCGCATTCGCCAAGAGCCAGCTCGGCTCCGGTGCTGCTGTGCCCATAACCGGCACGGCATTCGTGTCGGTGCGCGACAGCGACAAACCACTCATCCTGCCCGCGATCCGCAAACTCGTCTCCCTCGGGTTCACGATCATCGCGACAGGTGGAACGCAGCGCTTCTTTGCGGAAAGCGGCATCGAATGCACCAAGGTGAACAAGGTGCTCGAGGGCCGGCCCCATATCGTGGATGCCATCAAGAATGGCGAGGTTGATCTCGTGTTCAACACCACCGAAGGGGCAAAAGCGCTGGAGGATTCCCGATCGATCCGGCGTGCGGCGCTCTATCATAAGGTGCCCTATTACACCACGCTTGCCGGCGCGATCGCTGCAACCGAGGGCATTGCCGCCTATAAAAGTGGCACGCTTGAAGTGCGCCCCCTTCAAGACTATGTTGGCGCGAGCAGGCAGCTCACCAACGCTTGAGGTGAGCTGGAGAGCGTATTGCGTCGCTATGCGATTTTGCGCATAGTCACCGTAGGAGCTCCTCATTTCCTCAAATGCAATGATTGGGAAGCTGGGTGCCGGCTATGTCGCACCAGACAGGTTCGAACTGACGGACGGATGACGATGGAAAAGGTGCCAATGACTGCGAGCGGCCATATAGCTCTGCTTGATGAGATCAAGCATCTCAAAACAGTGGAGCGCCCGCGCATCATCCAAGCCATTCAGGAAGCACGAGCCCACGGCGATCTCTCGGAAAACGCAGAGTACCACGCGGCCAAGGAGCAGCAGAGCTATATGGAGGCCCGTGTCGCCGAGCTCGAGGACAAATTGTCCCGCGCGGAGGTCATCGACGTCACCAAGCTGTCTGGCGATACGGTCAAGTTCGGTGCCACGGTCACTGTCGTGGACGAGGATACCGACGAAGAGGCAGCCTATCAGATCGTCGGCGATTTCGAGGCCGACGTGAAGCAGGGCAAGATTTCGATCTCCTCACCCATCGCGCGGGCGCTGATCGGAAAGAGCGTCGGTGATACCGTCGAAGTCAATACACCAGGCGGCGGCAAATCGTACGAAATCCTCAAGATCAGCTATCGCTGAGCTCTCCTCGCGCCCGTTCAGATCCAGACAGGCTGGGAAGCGGAAGCGGCCCGCGTAAGGGCGCGTGCTGCGGCCGCTTGCGCCTCAGTCCGCGCATGATCTCGAGCGGGATCGTTGCATGACCCAAGGCGCTTGCTCAGACGGGCGCTTTCAGCAATAGGCCACCCCTTCCCCGGCGGATCATGCCTTTTCACGTTTCGGAAGCTTCCAACCGCAAGGGCAGCGCCCTTGTCCACCGTCAGGTGGCAGAGCGCTGCCCGTTCGGAGGAGCTTTACTGCGAAGGGCGAGGGCCGCTAGCCGGTGCCCCTCGCTCGCAGATCTCCAGTTGTTAGGCCATTCCCATCAGCCCGTCCGTGACGGCAGTCGTTTCCGGCACCGGCTGGTCCGGCGGCAAATCCGTTGAATCTGCCTGAAGAGCATGAGCCGAGACGCTACGCGCCGAGCGACAATCACTGCACTCGCCATCAGCGCTGAGGGCCGCCACCTTCGTCTCTTCAACCTGGTTCATGAAGTTATCAGACATAGCAATCCTCTCATAAAATAGAGAAACAACCTTCCCGCGAAGATCAATTTTATTTCGCGCGAAGTCTTATCAAGCTGAAGTGCACTAGTGCATAAACTATGGCACAAATCGTGCCTTTTCCTGCCGCTCGTAACGAGTTAGATCCTGAATACTGACCCTTGATTCAGGTTATCTAATCTATAGCATCACCGCTATCGACCGGCACACCCGGATCATATTTCGTGACGTCAAGGACAAGACGGGTCTTCACGCTTGCGACATTGGGAAGAGCCGTGAGCTCGGCGACGAATGACTGAACCTCGCCGATATCCCGGGCAACGCATTTCAGAAGAAAGTCGCTCTCGCCGGTCACCATGTAGGACTCGCGCACGATCGGCGAGCGCGAGATCCTTTCGCCAAAAGCCTGCAAATCAGCCTCGGCCTGGCTGTGCAGGCCAATGGCAGCGAACATGGTCACCTCGAAACCTAAGTCGCTCGCATCCAGAAGGGCGATATACCCCTTGATCAGGCCAGCTTTCTCCAACGCACGCACCCGCCGTAAACAGGGGGGCGCGGAAATGCCCGCAAGCTTGGCAAGCTCGACATTGGTGATGCGGGCGTTGCGCTGCAGTTCCCGCAATATGATGCGATCGACCCTGTCGAGCTTTATCTGGCGGCGCATGGTTCGAGTCCCGGCGATTCGGTGGATTTGCCGCGCAGCATAGTACATGGGTAGACAATCGAGCACCCGCCGTGCGGTGCACTGGTGTAAGTGTGTGAACGATATCGATTTTCTTGACGCAACTGGACAGGGCTCTCCTACCAGCTTACATCTGATCGCGCAGGGAGCATGGTGCTATGACGACAACGCATGCGAAAGTGGTGATTCTGGGATCGGGCCCGGCGGGATATACAGCGGCAATCTATGCCGCGCGCGCAATGCTTGAACCGGTCCTCATCCAGGGCATTCAGCCGGGTGGTCAGCTGACCATCACGACAGATGTGGAGAACTATCCAGGCTTTGCGGATGTCATCCAGGGGCCATGGCTCATGGAGCAGATGCGCCTGCAAGCCGAGCACGTAGGTGCACAGATCATGTCAGACCATATCGTGTCGGTCGATCTGTCCCACCGGCCATTTCGGCTGACGGGCGATTCCGGCAGGACCTATCTGGCCGATAGCCTGATCATCGCCACCGGCGCCCAGGCCCGCTGGCTGGGCCTGCCGAGCGAGGATGCATTCAAGGGCTTTGGTGTGTCGGCATGCGCCACCTGCGACGGCTTCTTCTTCCGGGGCAAGAAGGTGGTGGTGATCGGCGGTGGCAACACGGCCGTTGAGGAAGCGCTGTTCCTCACAAATTTTGCCTCAGAGGTCGTTCTCGTTCACCGGCGCGACAGCTTGCGGGCCGAGCGCATTCTGCAGAACCGGCTCTTTGCCCATGAGAAGATCAGGGTGCGCTGGAATTCTGAGCTCGAGGAAGTGCTCGGGAGCGAACAGCCGCGCAGTGTTGCCGGGGTGCGCCTGCGGGACGTCAAGACCGGGGCAACGGAGACGATCGATGCGGATGGCGTGTTCATCGCCATTGGTCACAAGCCCTCGACCGAACTCTTCGAAGGCCAGCTCCGCCTGCGGGCTTCCGGCTATATCGATACAGCGCCGGGCTCCACGGCCACCAATATCCCAGGCGTGTTCGCGGCTGGCGACGTCACCGACGAGACCTATCGCCAAGCCGTGACTGCGGCGGGGCTCGGTTGCATGGCGGCGCTGGATGCCGAAAGGTTCCTTGCCGAGCATGCCATGCCCAGCACAGCGGCTGCGGCAGAATAGGAGGCGCCCGGCACCGCCATGAATCGCATGAGATCCCACGAGCTGCAGATGGCGACCGGGGAGAGCCCCGCCTCGCCGAGACCGATGGATTGGGACAAGCTGCGCATCTTTCATGCGGTTGCGGATGCGGGGAGCTTCACCCATGCCGGCCGGGATCTCGGCCTTTCCCAATCGGCGGTCAGTCGCCAGATCAGCGCCTTGGAGGCCGATCTCAGGGTGCCGCTGTTTCACCGACATGCGCGCGGGCTTATCCTCACGGAGCAGGGAGAGCTGCTCTATAGAACCGCCCATGAGGTGTTCACCAAGCTCGCGACGGCGCAGACGCGCCTCATGGATTCCAAGGACAAGCCCTCGGGACATTTGCGGCTCACCACGACCGTTGGGCTCGGCTCTGTGTGGCTCACGCCCAGGATCGGCGAGTTCATGGAGCTTTATCCAGAGATCAGCGTTGAATTGATGCTGGATGATCGGGAATTGGACCTTGGCATGCGCGAGGCGGATATTGCGGTCCGCATGCGGCGCCCCGTCCAACCCGACCTCATTCAGCGTAAGCTATTCACGGTGCACTATCATCTCTATGCGTCGCCGGAATATGTGCGGCGCCATGGTGCACCGCGAACAGTGAGCGAGCTCGACGATCACGTCATCCTCGCCTTCGGGCATGCTCCGACCTATCTGGCCAATGTGAATTGGCTTGAGCACGCGGGGCGCCCGCCTGGAAGTCCGCGCGCATCCAAGCTCCGAATCAACAATGTCTACGGCCTGCGGCGTGCCGTAGAGGCCGGGGTGGGCATCGCCTCGCTGCCGGATTATGTGGTGGGCCGCAACAGCAGCTTGATCCAGGTGCTTCCAGAAGCTGAAGTGCCCGAGTTCGACACCTATCTGGTCTATCCGGAAGAGCTGAAGACTTCAAAGCGTGTCGCCGTGTTCAGAGACTTCATGGTGGCAAAGGCCAAAGAGTGGCAATTCTGAGCCTTTTCTTAGCCAAATCACAACCACTGCTATGGACTATGCGCACAAGGTTGCTCGAGCGGCGAATAGTGTTAGGCTATCCGCAACCATATCTCGCCGCACAAACCGCAAAAACCATTCTGCTGCAATGGTTTCCGGTTTCACTGTGCAGTGCAGCAACAGCGTGCCAGAGCCTTTACGTCAACGTCAATTAGCGGGTTCGTAGGCTTGCGCTAATCGCATAGCTCCCATGTCCAACCTCTGCTTGTTAATCGGGCAGGAATTGCGCAAATTGTGATCACGCGATCGATGAGAGCGCGTGAAGCGGAAATTACTCCCTCCCCTTACTTTCCGCTCCGCTGGTCAACCGTTCCCCTCACCCCAGGTTGATCCAGCTTGCCCTGGCTAGGGCAATAAGGACTTAGGCCGGATCTCTCGTAGATCCGGCTCTTTTCTTTTCAGGCCCATCTCGTCCTTAGGGCTGCTCGCGCCAAACTGCGCTTGCCAGTGCAGATCTCGGCCGCCTCCTCGTAACCTCAGGCACGCTGCCCAGTGTTTATGCAGCGCACACGAAACGGAGAGAGTGGCGGACCGCGAAATCTGCATTGCTCAAGCCGCCTCAGCCCTTGCAGTCGCCCGAGCCTGTTCAGCTGCACGTCCGGTCAGCTCAGCCATGTGGTCGAACCGATAGGAAAAGGTACCCACGCCGGAGGTGGCCGATCGCAGCTCGATGATCAGGTTCTGCAGCTCGGCTTCCGGCATATGGGCGCGCACCGTGTCCCAGCCCGGCCAGTTCTCGCGCGCATCAAAGCCAAGCAACTGGCCACGACGGCTGCTCACGATCTGGTTGATGCGTGCCGTATGTTCGGACGGCACATGCAACTCGATATAGACGATAGGCTCGAGCAGAACCGAATCGCATTGCTCCATCGCAAGACTCATGCCCAACCGCGCAGCAGCCTTGAAGGCCATCTCGGACGAGTCGACCGAGTGATAGGAGCCGTCAGCAAGGTTCACGGCGATGTCCACCACCGGAAAGCCCAAGGGGCCGCGCCCGAGATATTCACGCACGCCCGCTTCAACCGCCGGAATATATTGTTTCGGCACCACGCCGCCGCTGATCGTGTCGGTGAAAACGAAGCCTGAACCGCGTGGCCGCGGCGAGACCTGCAGAACGACGTCCCCAAACTGGCCATGACCACCGGACTGCTTCTTGTGGCGTCCGCGCGCGCTCGCCGATTTGCGGATCGTCTCGCGATAGGCGATGCGGCGCGGCTCCGTCTTGGCGGAGACACCGAACTTGCTGGCCAGCCTCTCCAGAGCGACTTTCAGATGCACCTCACCCTGTCCCCACAGAACCATTTCGCGGGTGCCTGCGTCATGATCGAGCCTGAGTGAGGGGTCCTCGGCGATGAGCTTCTGCAGCGCCGCTGTCAGCTTCACCTCATCCTTGCGATCACTCACCGAGACCGCAAGCCCATAGACCGGCGCCATGTGCGGGCGGTCCAGCAACTGCTGCGGCGCCGTCTTGCCCTCGGCGATGGTTTCGCCCGAGGCTATGGTCTCGAGCCGGCCAAGGGCCACCGTATCACCGGCCTCGGCCCTGGTGAGCTTTCGCTGGTCGGACCCCATAAGCGTGAACATGCCGGCAATACGTTCGCTCTGCCCGGCACGCCCAGTGACCGTATCGCCATCGCCCAAGCTCCCCGAGAGAAGGCGAACCAGCGACAGCCTGCCGCCATGGGCGGTGTGCAGGGTCTTGATGGCCTGCGCGAGGCAGCCGCTGCCCGGCACCGGCTTTGCGCCAAGCCGTTTGGCGGTTTCCTCCACGCCCGGCGCGTCATGCCTTAGCGATTTCAGCAGCCGGAACACGCCATTGCCCCGCTCAGCCGAGCCGAGCAGAACCGGCGTGATCAGCCCCTCGCACAGGTCATGGCGCAGGTCATCGAAGACGCGGTCGCGCGGCGGCTCGAGATCCTCGAGCAATTGCTCCATCAGCGCATCGTCATAGTCGGCAAGCTGCTCAAGCATGTGGAATCTCGCCTCGGCCTTGCGGTCGGCGAGATCACCAGGCATGTCGATCACTTCGCTGGTCGCATGCTCGCGGTAGAGAAAAGCCCGCTCGAGAGCGAGATCGACAAAACCTATGGCAATACCGTCCTGCCAGATCGGGATCTGGCGCAGCACCAAAGGCCTGCTGCTCGCGGGCTGAAGCATCTCAAGCACATCGCGGATGCGGGCATCGGTGCGATCGACCTTGTTGATGAAGAGAAGCCGCGGGACCTGGAACTCATCGAGCTTTTGCAGGATCACCTGGAGGGCTGGCACCTTCTTGGGGTCGGCCTCGCAGACCACGACGGCGACATCGCAGGCTGACAGCACAGCGCGCTGGTCCTGCACGAATTCAATGGAGCCGGGACTGTCTAGAAATGTGAAACGCTGGCCGAGAAATTCCGCCGTGGCGACATTCATCTCGACGCTCATCGCGTGTGAGCGGGCCTCGGCCGAAGCATCGCCGATGGTGTTTGCCTGGGCGATGCTGCCCTGGCGTGGAACGACGCCGCAGCGGCAGAGCAGCGCTTCAAGCAAGGTGGTCTTTCCTGATTGATAGGGGCCCACGAGCGCGATGCAGCGTGGGCCCAAACCGGGTCTGTCGCCAGCCTTCTCCATGGTTCGTCTCCCATTGCAGGGAGCACGCATAGCGCCTCGGGACTAGGGAACCGCCCAGCGCGATCGCGCTCCCTATCCTGGCTTCGCATGGATAGCCGCCGGTCTCTCAGCCGGTATCGATGCGCAGCCTTCTCCGCCGACGCCCGTACCTTCGGGCGGCAGCCCTTCGGTTCACGCAACCTTGGCATAATCGTCCGCCTCATCGAGATGGAAGGCAAGCCACAAAATGCAGCGCACAGATCGTGCTGAACAATTTGCGTCTCGGAACGTTCCCGCCGATAGAATAGGAAAGAATGCACGACCTAGGAGAGTGCCCATGCGATTGTTCCTCCTCGCATCCGCGGCCACGCTTGCGCTTACTGCGCCGGCAATGGTTTCGGCGCAGCAGACGCCACCTGCCCAGCAGCAAGGCGAGAGCCAGCAGCAGCAAGCCTTCACACTCGAGCCCCTCCCCTATGCCGCGGATGCGCTCGAACCGGTTATCGACCGCGAGACCATGGTGCTGCACCATGACAAGCATCATCAGGCCTATGTGGATGCCCTGAACAAGGCGATCGGTGAAAATCCGGAGCTTAAGGGGAAGTCATTGGAAGACCTCCTGGAGGATGCGGGAAAGCTCCCGGACGTGGTCCGCAACAATGCGGGCGGGCATTGGAACCACACGTTCTTCTGGAAGATCATGACAAAGCCCGACCAATCGGGCAGTCCCTCGGGCGAGCTTGCTGAGGCAATCAACGAGGAGTTCGGCTCTCTCGACGAGATGAAGGCGGCTTTCGAGGATGCGGGCAAGACCCGATTCGGCTCGGGCTGGGTCTGGCTGATGGTGGATGACGACGGACAGCTCGCGGTGACGTCCACGCCCAACCAAGACAACCCTCTGATGGATGTGGCTGATGAACCCGGCATCCCCATTCTCGGCAATGACGTCTGGGAGCACGCCTATTACCTCAAATACCAGAACCGACGCCCGGATTACCTCAAGGCCTGGTGGGGCGTGGTGAACTGGGACGAGGTATCGCGGCGCTATGCAGAGGCGTTGAAGGAGGCCAAGCAAGGCGATTGACTTCCGGTTCGGGCCGGTCAATCCATGCAGCATGAGACGGTCCGAGCCTATCATCATTGGCGGTGGGGGAATTGCCGGCCTTGCCGCCGCCATCAGCTTGGCGCGGGCCGGATATGCCTCGCGCGTGCTGGAGCAGGCCGCCAGCTTCGAGGAGGTGGGCGCGGGCCTGCAACTCGGTCCCAATGCGATGCGGGCCGTGGACGCGCTCGGGCTTGCCGATCTGATGGCACCGAAGCTCGTGGCTCCCCGAGCAATCGAAATTCGCGACGGACTCTCCGGCCGGCTCCTCACGAAGGTGCCGCTCGGTGAGACCATCACTGAGCGCTTCGGTGCTCCCTATCGGGTGGCGCATCGCGCCGATTTGCTCGCCGCCTTGCTGCAGGCTGCTCGCAATGAGGTCCTGATCACCTTGCAGCCAGGTCGCACGATCACCGGCGTCACGCAAGATGAGAGCGGTATCAGGCTCGCGCTTGCGGACGGGTCAGCGCTTTCCGCGCCAGCCCTGATCGGCGCCGATGGGGTGCACTCCGCGGTGCGCGCAGCGCTTGCGGGCGATGGTCCCCCGGCCTATGCGAACCAGACCCTCTACCGGGCGCTCATTGCCCGCAACAAGGCGCCAGCGCCCGCGGCGGATGATCTCGTCAGCCTATGGCTCTGTCCCGGCGGGCACGTGGTGCATTATCCCGTGAGTGGCGGCGCCAAGGTCAATATCGTCGCCGCGTTCGATAGTCATTGGCATGAGCCGGGCTGGGGATCGCACGGATCCAAGCGGGCGCTGCAGACCGCATTCGGACTTGTCTGCTCAGAGCTCGCAGCGGTCCTCGATGCAACCGACAGATGGCTCAAATGGGCAGCGGTCGACCGGCGGCCGGCACAGCAATGGGGCCGCGGGCCCGTGACACTGATCGGTGATGCCGCGCATCCAGTGCTGCCCTATCTTGCTCAGGGTGCGGCCATGGCGCTCGAAGATGCGGTGGTGCTGGGTCGGAAACTCGACCAGGGGAATGAGCTCGCCGCCGCTTTCCGAGCTTTCGAGGCCGAGCGGCAGCCGCGCACCGCGATGATGCAGCGGCAATGCCGCCGGGTGGGACGGGCCTATCATGCCCGAGGGCCGCTGCGGCTAGCCCGAAACGTGGTGCTCAAGCTCATGTCGCTGGAGCGATCATACGGGCAGATGGCCTGGATCTATAACTGGCGCTGAGATCTGCCGCAAACGAGCCACAAAGAGGCCGCGCATCATCCACAAAGGTGCGGAATTTGCGCCGGGTTGATCACCTACTCTCCTATCCGCCTGATGAGTTTCGCGGACAGGAGACATGATGACCAGCCAATCCCCTCTCTGGAAGCGGCATGGATTCCCGTCCACTTCGGAAAAGATCTTTCTGGAGACGGCTCACGTTCTGGCCAGCGCCCGCCGATCCTATTTGCGCTCGGTGCTGACGTTCCGCATCGCCTTCACAATGATCGTCATGGCCCTCCTCGGCGGTGTCGCGATCATGGTTCTTGGGAGCACAGGGGCGGCTCTTGCTGACGCATCGCCGGGCGCAGCTGTGGCTCATGATCCAAATTTTGCGCGCATCCCTGCGGCAAAGCAGAGCTCTTCCTCTCAGTTGCCGTGATCATCGCCTTGAGCATCGCCGCCACCTTCTTGCGCCGGCCATAGGTCACGCTGAGGAAGCGTAGCGAAGGCAGGCTGGGCGCGCGCTTTAAAGCGCCTTGCTTTTCCTCGAATCGCGAGGCCGCATCTCAAGTTCTTGCTTAGTCGCATTTTCTTCACGCGAACCGGTATCCACTCCGCTCGAAAATCCTCTACGCACCGGCTCGACGGTCCAGATTACACACTCGACAGCGCCGGCCTGCCGTCCATACTGGCCGTGTCATGGTGCTGCGTCGATGCAAGGGCGCAAGCCAGGGTGTGGCCCAGCTGATTCAGCCCGCCGAGCATTGAGCGCATGATCCAGGGAGGATCATCCAACTGGATCATGCGCTTGCCCGCAATACTGGGCATTGTGATGAAAATGACAGCCTTTGATTGGCAGTTGTCCAGCCGACGAACACAGCGACCATGACCGGCGGCGAGGCAACGGAAAATAGAGCGGGAACCGAAAAGCCGGGTGGCCCTCGCTTGAATCACTTCCAAATGGAAGCGGATATCTGTTTACAACTATAGGACGGTTTCGTCAATAAATACCCGCAAAGGTCGCGTTTACAATCAACACACGGTCTGCTCGGCGAGACCGCGGCTTGCGATTGGATCAGTGGCCAAAGTACTGGCGCGGCTGGTCAGAGAAAGGTGCTGCGAAATTTCCGGGCTGTCGCGGTATTGGCGCGGTCTGCACGCGATCAGAGCATGTGCCGGTACCACAGTGAAAATCGCCCATATGGGCCGTGTTGTTGCAGCCGTAACCCAAATCGGTGGTCCAGAATTGCCCGCGGCGGCGGAGGCATTCGTCACGCGCGTCGCGAATGCCCGCCTGGAAATCAGCATTCGCTGGCGTGCTCAATCTTGGGGCAAGTGAGAGGAGCAGTCCGAGACACAGAAGAAGCCTAGCAAGGACGCTCGCAACGGTCAGGCTCTCGCGCATCTACCCCTCCAACCCAGTCGGGCGATTCACATCCGATAAGCAGCGCCGGCGCCGTCACCCAGGTTTGCGCAAACCAAGGAGCAAGCCCGCAACCCCGCCGAGCAGCCCAAGCAGCGGGCCGGCAAAGAAGAACGCCGTCGAGAGCGCTTCCAGATCCTTGTCGTGCACATTCCGGGACAGCAAATGTACGAGCGTATAGGCTAACAGCCCACCAAGAGCGTAGCCCACCACCAATCCCACTGCCCCCCAAACGATCGCGCGCATCCAAACCTCTTAGGACCTTACCGACGTCATTCGCCGAGCAACAGGCTCGCTGGGCGCACAAGCAGCCGCTTGAGCCATTCGAGCAATTGCTTACAGTGGCCGCGGCTGAGATTCGGGGGAATCATAATGCGTCTGTTGCGCCTTTGCACAGTCGTGCTCGCATGCCTGTTGATCACCGCGTGCAAGACCACTGAGAAGACACGGCTGTATAAAAGCGCCGACCGTACTCTCACCATCGCCCAGGATGGTGGAAATGGCGTACTGATCGTCGGGTTGCAGATCGAGTCGCTCATCGAGCTTGCGAAATTCGACAAGCTGGAACTCTGGACTGTCGATACGGAAAAGAGGCTGCTGATTCACCCTGATCAAGGTGGAAAGGTCATTGAGCTGATTCGCGGGAACTGGATGTTCGGCAGAGATAAGCAGGGTGACGTGGAGTATGTGCTCCAGAGCCTGCCAGCCGGGACTTACTTCCTGACCTATGTGGATAAAGCAGGACAGTTGATGGTTCCCGTAGAGCCGATGTCCTTCGCCTTTACTATCAAACCCGGTGTGGCAGCATATATCGGGACCTTCGATTTTCGCCCGCCGCCAGTGGTGGCGCATATTCCACTCGGGAATTACGAAATTCGGCCGGTCGAGCGACGGCTCGATGATGCCAAGGCATTGCTGGCCCAATATCCCAACCTGCCACAGGAGCTCTGGGACCAGCAGCCGCAATATTTCAATTTGGCTTGCAGCCTCAAAAACTACTCCCCAAACAAGGAATGCCTCGTCGCGCAATAGGCAAGCGGCGCAACGCAAAGAGGATGCGGGAGATTTCCGGCCCCTCGAGCAGGGGCAGCAGCTTGGCTTCATCCAGCTGCACGATTGTAACGAGGCTGTGCTGCGCAAGGCCGGGGTCTCGAAGGAGGTCATTCAGGCGTCCCCCTCCAGATCCGATCTCAGCCGATCGAGAATACTGAGGCTGTGGCCGGCATAGTGGCTGATCCAGCGGTCATAGATCTGCTTGATCGGCAGCGCGTTGAGATAGTTCCAACGCTCGCGGCCCTGCCGCTTCACGATGACAAGGTCAGCGTCCTCCAAGGCCTTCAGATGCTGCATCACGGTGCAGCGGTCCATATCGGCAAAGTGCTCGCATAGGGCGCCAGTGGTGCGCGGCCCCTCCCTCAGACAATCGAGTAGCGCCCGCCTTCGCGCATTGGCGAGCGCTTTGAAAACCCTGTCGTCATCAGCGATGGTTGACATGTTATGTTTTTATAACATTATGGAGACCACAGCAACCGGAGGTCAGGGCCCATGAAACCCACATATGAGGTGCAGCTGAAGATCAGGAAGCCGGTGGCTGAGGTCTTCGGTGCGGTCGTCGCACCTGAAAAACTCAGCCGCTATTTCGTTGCGGCGGCAAGCGCACCACTCGTCGAGGGCACAACCGTCAAATGGCGTTTTGCGGAAGTGCCGGGCGAGCATGACGTGATCGTGCGCGAGGTCGTGCGGCAGGAACGCATCGTGTTCGAATGGGATGCCCCGAGCGGTGATCACCTGATCAAGGTGCGGATGGTCTTTCAGCCGCTGGATGGCGACAACACCTTGGTCCAGATCAGCGAAAGCGGCTGGCGCGATACGCCTGATGAACGCGAGGCCTCGCATGGCAATGCGGGCGGCTGGATGCACATGATGTGCTGCCTCAAAGCCTACCTGGAATATGGCATCAATCTGCGCGCGGGCGGCGCTTTTTAGCGCCCTCCCAGGGCGAACCCGCAAAGGAGATGTGATATTCCGTTACGGGCCGGCGCAAATTGAGTTCACCAGCCCCATGATCCCCATCACGGACACCATCGCCATCGACGAGGGCGAAATCGAGGAAAGCTTCATCCGTGCATCCGGCCCCGGCGGGCAGAATGTGAACAAGGTCGCGACGGCCGTGCAGATCCGGTTCGACCTCGCCGGGTCGGCGAACCTGCCCGAGGCCCTCAAGGAGCGCGCCGCCCGGCTGGCCGGCCGCAAGCTCACCAAGGAGGGAGTCATCGTCATCACGGCAGCGCGGTTCCGCACCCAGGAGCGCAATCGCGAGGATGCGGTTGCCCGCCTCGTTGAGATCTTGCAGCAGGCGGCCGTGCGGCCGATCATCCGCCGCCCCACCCGGCCGACTCTGGCCTCCAAGCAAAGACGGCTCGCGGCCAAGTCTCGGCGTGGCACAGTCAAAGCCATGCGCGGGCGCGCGAGCGTTCCGCCCGAAGAGTGAGGCGACCGGTCCGCTCGCGGAGGAACGTCCTTCCGCGTCCAAACCGGGTTGCTCCGTCAACCGCTACATAGACGGCTTCACGGCACCGGCTGTTCACCCTATATTCCGCTCATGCCACGTTCCCGCGGATTTTCCGAAGCCCCTGCCCGCCCGATCACGGGCACCTCGCTCGATGCGCTCGCCTCCATGCGGCCGCAGATGCCCGAACATCTCGCGATGTTCATGCCGCATCGGCCGGAACGCCCGGAGAAGTCCGAAGGCGGCATCCGCTTCAGGCTCGCCTCCGACTACCAGCCGGCCGGTGACCAGCCCACGGCGATCGCCGAGCTGGTCAAGGGCATCGGCACGCAGGAGCGCGACCAGGTGCTGCTGGGCGTCACCGGCTCGGGCAAGACCTTCACCATGGCCAAGATCATCGAGGCCACTCAACGCCCTGCCCTGGTGCTCGCGCCCAATAAGACGCTTGCCGCTCAGCTCTATGGGGAGTTCAAGAGCTTCTTTCCGGATAATGCGGTCGAATATTTCGTCTCATATTACGACTATTACATGCCGGAAGCCTATGTGCCGCGGACGGATACCTATATCGAGAAGGAAAGCTCGATCAACGAGCAGATCGACCGGATGCGCCACGCGGCCACCCGTGCCCTGCTCGAGCGGGATGATGTGATCATCGTCGCCTCGGTGTCGTGCATCTACGGTATCGGCTCGGTCGAGACCTATTCGGCCATGACCTTCTCGCTGTCGCAGGGCGAGCGCATCGAGCAGCGGCGCCTGCTCGCCGATCTCGTGGCATTGCAATACAAGCGCAGCGATGCTGGTTTCCAGCGCGGCACCTTCCGCGTGCGGGGGGACACGATCGAGATCTTCCCCGCCCATTATGAGGATCGCGCCTGGCGCCTGTCACTGTTCGGCGACGAGATCGAGCAGATCACCGAATTCGATCCGCTGACGGGGCATAAGACCGCGGAGCTGCAAACGGTCAAGGTCTATGCCAATTCGCATTACGTGACGCCCAAGCCCACGCTGCAGCAGGCGATCCGCCTGATCAAGGAGGATCTGCGCAAGCGGCTCGACGAGTTCCATGGGGCGGGGCGCATTCTCGAAGCACAGCGGCTCGAGCAGCGTACGCTCTTCGACATGGAGATGATGGAGGCGACAGGCTCCTGCGCCGGCATCGAGAATTATTCGCGCTATCTCACCGGCCGCAAGCCCGGCGAGCCGCCGCCGACCCTCTTCGAATATCTGCCCGACAATGCCATCGTCTTCATCGATGAGAGCCATGTGACGGTGCCGCAGATCGGCGCCATGTTTCGGGGCGACTTCAACCGCAAGGCGACGCTGGCGGAGTTCGGCTTCCGTCTGCCCTCGGCGATCGACAACCGCCCGCTGCGTTTCGAGGAATGGGATGCCATGCGGCCGCAGACCATCTATGTCTCGGCCACCCCGGGCTCATGGGAAATGGAGCGCACGGGCGGCGTCTTTGCCGAGCAGGTCATTCGCCCCACAGGGCTCGTCGATCCGCCGGTCGAGATCCGCCCGGTCGCCACGCAGGTCGATGATCTCATCGCGGAGGTGCGGGAGGTGGCGGCGCGTGGCTATCGCGCGCTGGTCACCGTGCTCACCAAACGCATGGCCGAGGATCTCACCGAATATATGCACGAGCAGGGCATCCGGGTGCGCTATATGCACTCGGATATCGACACGCTGGAGCGTATCGAAATCATCCGGGACCTCAGGCTCGGCGCCTTCGACGTGCTGGTCGGCATCAACTTGTTGCGCGAAGGGCTCGACATTCCGGAATGCGCGCTGGTTGCCATTCTGGATGCGGACAAGGAAGGGTTCCTGCGCTCGGAAACGTCGCTCATCCAGACCATCGGGCGTGCGGCACGAAACGTGGACGGCCGGGTGATCCTCTATGCGGACACAATCACCGGCTCCATGGAGCGCGCGCTGGCCGAGACCACGCGTCGGCGCGAAAAGCAGCTTGCCTATAATGCCGAGCATGGGATCACGCCGGAATCGGTGCGGGCGCGCATCTCCGATATTCTGTCGTCGGTCTATGAGCAGGATCACGTGACCGTCGGCACGGGCTTTGCCGAGACGGCGGCAACCTTCGGGCATAATCTCGAAGCGGTCATCACCGATCTCGAGAAGCGGATGCGCGAGGCTGCCGCCAATCTCGAATTCGAGGAGGCCGCCCGGTTGCGCGACGAGGTCAAGCGGCTGCGCGCCACCGAGCTTGCGGTCCTGGAAGATCCGAGCGTGCGCCAGAGCGATGTCGAGGACAGAGCCGGCCGTCACGGCGATGGCAAGAGCGGCAAGGGCAAAGCCCGCCGGCCGTCTGCCTCGGGGCCGGCTGCACGCCAAGGCAGCCTTCCCTATCGCGAGGTGCGCGAATATGGGGACGAGGCCGCCCATTTGCCGCGGGATGCGAAGGGGCGCCCGATCCTGCCCTCGGGCAAGGTTCTGCCCAATCTCGACGAGATCGGCCTTGGCTCCGACCGCGCCACGCCGCGGGCGGGCGAGGCCTTGCCGGAAAAGCCGGAGAAGCTTGCCAGCAATGTGCGTCCGGGCGGGCGGCGCTCATCGGGGCGGTCGAGCGGCGGCAAGCCTGGCACGCGCACCTATCGCGGCCCGAAGCGCTGAGGAGCAGGGCACAGCCAATCTGATCGGAACTGCCGGACGGAGCCGTCGTTTTCCCCGTAGCGCATCAGTCATGATCGATAGGAGGATATGATGGCTCCTGGCGACAACGACCCTACCCATCGCACGCGCAAGATGAAGCAGCGTCTGGAGGAGACGATCAATCACCTGCGCGAGGATATAGACAAGGTGGATGATCCGCAGTTCAAGGCGATGTTCGAAACGTCAGCCGAAGTGCTGGGCGGCCTGTGCAAGGCCTTTGACCATTACGAACGCAAGTCGGAGAGTGCGTGGCGGCCTTGACTGCGTTGGCCCTCTGTTCGACGTCATTGTCGATCAGCGACGATCACCCGGATGAGCTGGTGTCATCGATCTCGTCGTTTTTCACTAACACCGCCCAGGCTAGCTTTAACAGACCGGCATTCGAGGAAGAGCGGCCCTAGACTAGCCCTCGAGTTCCCGCAGCAGGTCTTTCACGAAATCCGCCAGTCCATGCTGGCGGGTGCGGCGGACGCGCTCGGCAGCCAGGATCGCCTTCAGGTTCGAAAAGGCCTCGGCGACATCGCGGTTGATGAGGACATAGTCATAGTCGACCCAGTGCTCGAGCTCGGTGGGCGTATTGGCGAGGCGGCGGGCAATGACGTCGGTCGCATCCTCCGCCCGGCGCTCCAGACGCGCCTTGAGCTCGGCAATCGAGGGCGGCAGCACGAAGACCGCCACCACGTCAGGGCGCGCAGCCTCGTAAAGCTGGAGCGTGCCCTGCCAATCAATGTCGAAGAGCACATCCTGCCCGCGCTCGAGCGCCTGCTCCACCGGCTCGCGCGGCGTGCCATAGAGATTGCCGTGCACCTCTGCCCATTCCAGAAGCTCGCCATGCTCGCGCATGCTCTCGAACCTGGCGCGGCTGATGAAGTGATAATGCACGCCGTCAACCTCGCTCGGCCGCTTGGCCCGGGTCGTGACGGAGATCGACAGGTGGAAGGGACGGCCGGCGCGATGCTCCTCCTCGGTGAGGAGGCGCGTGAGGGTCGATTTGCCCGCGCCGGAGGGTGAGGACAAGACCAGCATCAGCCCGCGGCGCGGCCTGGTGGTTTCTGCGGTATCGGCGGGTCTACTCAATGTTCTGCACCTGTTCGCGCAACTGGTCTATCACCGCCTTGAGCTCCAGGCCAATAGATGTGAGCTCGCTGTCATTCGACTTCGAACAGAGGGTATTGGCCTCTCTATTGAACTCCTGCGCAAGAAAATCCAAGCGCCGGCCGACGCCATTGCCCTCGGCGAGAAGCTGGCGCGCCTGGGCGACATGGGCAAAGAGCCGGTCGAGCTCCTCGCGAATATCGGCACGGGCGGCCAAGAGCACGGCCTCCTGGTGGAGGCGCTGCGGGTCGAGATTGCCGAGATCGGTGAGACGCGCCACCTGTTCGGCAAGCCTTGCCCTGATCGCGTCGGGCTGGCGCGCCGGGCAATCGCGCGCCGCGATCGCCAAGGCCTCGATCTGATCGATCTGCTCATGAAGCACGTTGGCGAGCTTTGCGCCTTCCTCGGTGCGCGCCCTCACCAAAGCATCGAGACAAGCGGTGAAGCCTGCCATGAGGCGCTCGATCACATCAGGCGCGGGCGGGCCATCTCTGCCGGTCTCCTTCACATCCAAAACGCCGCGCAGGCCGAGCAGTGCCTCGATGCGCGGCGGCTCCGGGCTCACCCGTCCGTTGAGCCGCTCGATCGCACCGAGAATTGCTTCAAGGGCGCGCTCGTTGATCGTCACCTCCGGGGCGGTCGCGCCGCCCTCGACGGTGAGGCTGATCTGACAATTGCCGCGGCGCAGCTTGGCGGCGAGCTGCTCACGGATACGAGGCTCGAGCGTCTCGTAGCCCTGCGGTAGCCGCAAGCGGATATCCAGTCCCTTGCCGTTGACCGAACGGATCTCCCAGTGCCAGGCAAGCTCGCCGTCAGCACCGTCCGTCCGGGCAAAGCCGGTCATGCTGGTCAAAGGCATGTGTGATCGCGCCCCCGCGCCCAATACTCTTATGGGGAACTACTGCCGCGGGATGCGCGGTTTGGCAACCGGGATCGGCACGCGGCCCAGCTCATTGGGGCTCGCCGGCCCATTGGCCGCAGGGCTTGCCTCCGCATCCTCGGCCCTCGCCGCCTTCACGGATGCAGGCTTATCGGCGGTCTTATCCGCGGATGGGTTCTGAGCCCCAGGACGACCAGCCGCAGGGCGGCCGGTGGGCACGGGCGGCTCGCCCGCGCCGGTTTCCTCGGCAACCGCGGCCGCAGCCTTCACTGCCGCCGAGGCCGGTGTGCTGGCCGGCTGCTGCGGAGCCGCTCCGGCAGCGGCATTCTCCTCAGCTGGCTGATCTGCGGGATCCGCTTCCTCGGAGTCGGCGTCGTCAGGGCCGGCTTGCTGCCCTGCGGCCAGAGCCACCGCCTGCTGCTTGCGGCGCTCACGCTCAACTTGGCGCCATTTGCGGACATTTTCCTGATGCGCTTTCAGGCTAGGCGCAAAGGCATGGCCGCCGGTACCGTCGGCCACGAAATACAGATCAGAGGATTGCGCCGGATTGAGCACAGCTTCAATCGCCGCACGGCCCGGATTGGCGATCGGGGTCGGCGGCAAGCCGTTGATCACATAGGTGTTGTAGTCGGTCTTGCTCTCGATATCCTTGCGGGTCAGCGGCCGCCCCAGGCTGCCCGCGCCACCGACAAGGCCATAAATGATGGTGGGGTCGGATTGGAGGCGCATCCCCTTGACGAGCCGGTTTATGAAGACAGCGGCCACCTGCCGGCGCTCGGAGGCAACACCGGTCTCCTTCTCGACGATGGATGCAAGGGTGATCGCTTCCTCGCGCGTCTTGATCGGCAGGCCATCGGCGCGTGTTGGCCAGAGCTCATCCAGCAGGCGCTTCTGTGCGTTGGCCATCTCATCGATGATCGCCTGGCGATCCTTGCCACGCTCGAAAATATAGGTCTCAGGAAGAAGCGTGCCTTCGGCGGGGACCGAGGTGATCTCGCCGGCCAGCGCCTCATGGGCGCGCACGCGCTCGACGACCTGGCGGGAGGTCCAGCCTTCGGGAATCGTGAGCTTGTAGACCAGCGCCTTGCCGGTGACGAGGTCGTCCAGCACCTCGCGCATGCTGACGGCAGCCGGGAAGCGATAATCCCCCGCCTTCAGTTTCGCGGCATTGTTGGTGACAAGGACCGCCGCCATGAACAGCTGCGCGTCCCTGATGACGCCCTGGCTCTCCAGTTGCTCGGCGATGCTGCGGATGCCGGAGCCGCGTTCGACGGAGACCAGCTTCGGCTTGGCAAGCGGACCGGCGGAAGCATAGAGGTGATGGATATAAGCAAACAGGCCCGCGCCCATCAGCAGGCACAGAATGGCGCCAGAGGCGAGGCTCAGAACTGTGCGCCCGAGAAGCGACCGGCGCGGCCGTATCCGCACCGTGCTCATTTTTCCACCGGAAGCATTGCCGCTTCGAATGAGGCCCATCCTCTCGTGTCCGAAACCGCTACCCGTACCTATCGGCCACGCGGGTCGCCGATACTATTCGCTATACCGCCTAAAGATTAGCGAAGCGTTGGTTCCACCAAAACCAAAGGAATTGGACAATATAGTGTCCACCTGCTTCGATTTGGCCTCGTGCGGCACCAGGTCGATAGGTGTTTCCACCGACGGATTGTCAAGATTGAGTGTCGGCGGCACGATATTGTCACGGATCGCGAGCATGCCGAAGATCGCCTCGACCGCCCCCGCCGCACCCAGGAGATGGCCGATTGCAGACTTGGTGGACGACATGGCGAGCTTGCTGGCCGCATTGCCGAACAGCCGTTCGACCGCCCGCAATTCGATCTCATCACCGAGGGGGGTCGATGTGCCATGCGCGTTCACATAGTCGATCTCAGAGGGGCTCACGCCGGCGCGGTCCATCGCCGCCTTCATCGACCGGTAGGCCCCATCGCCATCCTCCGCCGGCGCGGTGACATGGTATGCATCACCCGACATGCCATAACCGATGATCTCGGCATAGATCTTGGCGCCACGGGCTTTGGCGTGCTCGAGCTCCTCCAGCACGACAACACCTGCGCCCTCGCCCATCACGAAGCCATCACGGGCCGCGTCATAGGGCCTCGATGCACGCTGGGGCTCATCGTTGAAGTGAGACGAGAGTGCCTTGCAGGCAATGAAACCGGCCACGCCGAGCCTGGAGATCGCAGCTTCGGTGCCGCCCGCAACCATCACATCCGCATCGCCGAGCATGATGAGCCGTGAAGCATCACCAATGGCATGGGCACCGGTGGAACAAGCGGTGACCACCGCATGATTCGGTCCCTTGAAGCCGTGCTCGATGGAGATCACACCAGAGGCCAGATTGATCAGCCGTCCCGGAATGAAGAACGGACCAACACGACGCGGTCCCTTTTCGGCGAGCACCAGCGACATCTCTTCGATGCCCGGCAAGCCACCGATGCCGGAGCCGACCATGACGCCGGTCCTGATCTGGTCCTCGTACTCAGTGGGCTTCCAGCCGGAATCCTCGACAGCCTGCTTGGCCGCTGCCACCGCGAAGAGAATAAACTCATCATAGCGGCGCTGCTCACGCGGCTCCATCCACTGGTCAGGATTGAAGGTGCCGTCCTGCCCGTCTCCGATCGGAACCTCGCAGGCGATACGAGTCGACATGTCGCTCGCATCGAACTTGGTGATCGGCCCGGCGCCAGATTGCCCGGCGATCAAACGCTGCCAAGTGGTCTCGACGCCGGATCCCAACGGCGAAACCATTCCCGTTCCGGTAACTACGACTCTGCGCATGCCCTGCTTGGGTTTCCCTACATTTGCGGCGGCCGGCAAAGCATTCCGCCTGACGGGATCTGCGGACCGGACCATTCAGCCTGTTCGGTGTGCGCCAGTCCCGCCGCGCCAGCCCTGGCACGTGGCCGAGCTGGCGTCAGCCATGTCTTCGCTCAGGCGGCGCTCTTCTTGATAAAGTTGACGGCATCACCGACCGTCTGGATCGTCTCGGCCGCGTCATCGGGAATCTCGATGCCGAACTCTTCCTCGAAGGCCATGACCAACTCGACCGTGTCGAGGCTGTCCGCGCCGAGATCATCGATAAAGCTCGCGTCCTCGGTCACCTTGTCAGGCTCGACGCCCAAATGCTCTACGACGATCTTCTTAACCCGTTCAGCGACATCACTCATATTCAGTTTCCTTAGTTTCCCGGTGCGGCGTCGTTGGCACCCGTTGAAAATCCTGCCCGCCTCAGGCAGGTGCACATTGATTTCCCCAGCTCGCGAACGATCGAGTATCGTCTCGAGACCCAGTTCTGACTGCCACGGCCCGCTACGGAGCCGTTGGCTTCCTAACACATAGTTTACTGCTTCACCAAGAGCCAAGACAGCGACGCTCTCAGCTTGTCCCAAGACAAACGCGTGATGCAGCCAAAGGAATCAAATCCCCTCTCAGATCATCGCCATACCACCATTTACGTGCAGCGTCTGCCCGGTAACATAACCGGCCTCATTGCTGGCGAGATAAAGTACGGCAGCGGCTATTTCTTCAGGCGCGCCCATACGCCCAGCCGGAATGGAGCCGAGGATCCCCTCACGCTGGCGATCATTGAGCGCGTCGGTCATGGCCGTCTCTATAAAGCCCGGGGCAACGCAGTTCACCGTGATGCCGCGGCTTGCAACTTCCTGGGCGAGCGCCTTGGTCAGCCCGACCATACCGGCTTTCGAGGCGGCATAATTCGCCTGGCCCGCATTGCCGGTGGTGCCAACAACCGAGGTGATCGAGATGATGCGGCCAAAGCGGCGCTTCATCATGCCCTTCAAGGCCGACCGCGACAGGCGGAACGCCGCGGTCAGATTAACCTCGATCACCTTCTGCCAATCCTCGTCCTTCATGCGAATCGCAAGGTTGTCACGGGTCAGGCCGGCATTGTTCACAAGGATATCGAGATGGCCGAGCTGTGCTTCCGCTTGCGGCACCAATGTCTCGACCTGCTGAGGATCGCCCAGGTCGCAGGCAAGGACATGACTGCGCTGCCCCAGCTCGTCGCTCAACGCTTTAAGCCGCTCCTCACGGGTGCCGGAGAGCAGCACCGTTGCCCCCTGCGCGTGAAGAACCCGCGCGATGGCGGCACCAATGCCGCCAGTCGCACCGGTCACCAGCGCGGTCTTGCCGGTCAGGTCGAACATCCCTCGTCTCCTCAGATCTGCCCCGTCAGCCAGCGCTGACGGTGAAGTTCGCGACGTCCTCCGGCGAGCCCACTGCAAAGGCCTGAGCGGCTGGCGCAATCCGCTTGGCAAGGCCGGTCAAGACCTTGCCGGCGCCGAGCTCGCAGAACCGGTCGACACCGTGATCCGCCATATAGGCCACCGATTCGCGCCAGCGCACGGTGCCGGTAACCTGTTCGGTGAGACGGCTGCGGATCTCGGCAACGGTCTCCAGCGAACTCGCAGTCACGTTGGCGACCAGCGGAACGACTGGCGGCTGAATATCGGTGTCTGCCAGTGCGTCGCGCATGATCTCAGCGGCGGGCTGCATCAGACTGCAATGAAAGGGCGCGCTTACCGGCAGCATGATCGCACGCTTGGCACCGCGCTCCTTGGCGATGGCCACGGCGCGCTCGACCGCTTGCTTCGCCCCGCTGATCACCACCTGGCCAGGGCCGTTGTCATTGGCAATCTGAACCTCATGGCTGCCTGCTTCCGCGGCGATCTCGCGCACGGGATCAAGATTCAGCCCGAGCAATGCTGCCATTGCGCCCATCCCTACCGGCACGGCGCGCTGCATCGCCTGACCGCGGAGCCGCAACAGGCGGGCGGCATCGGCGAGCGAGAAGCTACCGGCCGCGGTCAGAGCGGAATATTCTCCCAGCGAGTGACCAGCGACGAAGGCAACGTCACGGGCAATCACGAGCCCGGCCTCGTCCTCGAGCGCGCGCAAGGCCGCCATGGAAACGGCAAGCAATGCGGGCTGCGCGTTCTCGGTCAGGGTCAGCTGATCCTCGGGCCCTTCCCACATCAAACGGGACAAGGACTGGCCCAAGGCTTCGTCCACTTCTTCGAAGACGGCCCTGCTGGCCGGTATGGCCTGAGCCAAGGCACGCCCCATGCCAACCTGCTGGCTGCCCTGCCCAGGAAAAGTGAGAGCTGTTGTCATCACCACATCGCTTGCTTAACAGATGCCGCGGCAGCAATCATGAGCGAAGCACGCTGTCAAGACAAACGGCACCCGCGGGACAGCTGTGGATAGGCACAATTCACTGGCTCAACCGGGCAAGGCTCTTGCCGCGCGCGGCCAATGGCTTTATATGCCGGGCACGTGGCAGCTCCGGTTGGAGGCTGAACGGGAGGCTGTGCCCCCACAGGGGGCGCGGCGGCTTTAAGAGCATGCTCCCCGTGTCTCCGCTTCTTTGAGGTCCGTGTCTTGAGCCTTTCCGCAAAGGGCTCAGGGGAGGCTCAGCGCCGGATATGCTCGCGCAACGCGAACCTTAAGGGAAAGGCTTGGCGCCCATGGCGTTATATGAGCACATTTTCATGGTTCGGCAGGATGCCTCCAACGCACAGGTCGAGGCCCTGACCGAGCAGTTCAAAACCGTCATCCAAGAGAATGGCGGATCGGTCGGCAAGGTTGAGTATTGGGGTCTTCGTCCCGTCGCCTACCGCATCAAGAAGAATCGTAAGGCGCATTACACTCTGATGAATATCGAGGCGCCCCATGCGGCGGTGGCCGAGATGGAACGCCAGATGAAGATCAACGAAGACATCGTCCGGTTTCTCACGCTCAAGGTCGACGAGCACGAGACCGGTCCGTCGGCGATGATGCGCGCCCGCTCCAGCCGGGATGATCGCGACGAGCGTGGCCCGCGCGGTGGACGCGGCGGGCGTGACGGTGGTTTTCGTGATGGACCTCGGCCGCGCGGTCGCGACGGGGTTGAGTCTGGTCGCAGCCGTGAGGAGGCCCTCTAATGTCCACGCAAGCTCAGGCCCGTCGGCCATTCTTCCGGCGCCGCAAGACCTGCCCGTTCTCCGGTGCCAATGCGCCCATCATCGACTATAAGGATGTCCGCCTGCTGCAGCGCTTCGTTTCCGAACGCGGCAAAATCGTGCCAAGCCGGATCACGGCGGTCTCCGCCAAGCGGCAGCGGGAACTCGCCAAAGCGGTGAAGCGTGCGCGCTTCCTCGGGCTGTTGCCTTACGTGATCAAGTAAGCAAGCAGCGCAGAACGGACTAGGTTGGGGCGGTGGATCACCGCCTCTAACCGCATCAGCGGGACAGCCATTATGCAGAACACGTTCCTCATCGGCATTGGGGCCGGTCTTGCGGCCGCAGCGCTTTATTCGACCGTCATCAGCTATTCGCTGCTGGCGATTCTTTTGCTTTATCTCGCGCCACTGCCCCTGTTCATCGCAGGGCTGGGCTGGGGCAGCCTCACCGCAGCCATCGGTGCTGCAACCGGCACCCTCACCATCGCGCTTGCCGCAGGGCTGAGGCCAGGGCTCCTCTTCCTCTTGAGCGTCGGCATCGCCCCCATCATCATCAGCCATGTCGCCTTGTTGTCGCGCGATAGCGGCGAGGCGGTGGACCATGAAGGCGCGCCGGTCGCCGGCGGGCGCGATTTCTATCCGGAAGGCCGGCTGGTGCTTTGGACAGCGCTGATCGCCGGCCTGCTGATCACTGCGACCGTGCTGATGCTGGGGCCTACCGCCGAAGCCTTTCGCGGCGTTCTGCGCGATGCGCTCAACCGCATGCTCGATGCTCAGCCAGGCTTGCAGAATGAGCTCAACACCGGCAATGCGGACAAAACCGCAATGGTCGAGCTCTTCATCAGGCTGATGCCGCCGGCCTCCGCCGTCCTGTGGCTGATCGCATCGCTGATCAATCTCTACCTTGCCGCGCGTATCGTCTCGATTTCCGGGCGAACCCTGCGCCCCTGGGCGCCGTTCAGCGCCCTCACCTTTCCGCGGACAGCCGCAGTTGCGCCACTGGCGGCGCTCATTGCGGCCTTCCTACCAGGCCTCATCGGGCTCATCGGCGAGGTGTTCCTGGCTCTGCTGCTGACCGCCTTTGCCATTGTGGGTCTTGCGACCATTCACCAGCGCACGCTGGGCATGACGTCGCGTCCTCTGCTGCTCGGGGTGCTCTATGCAACCATGCTGGTCTTCAACTGGCTGGTGGTCTTGGCGCTCTCCGGGCTCGGCATCGCCCATACGCTGATGCGGCCGGCGTCAGGCCCCAGCAGCAGGCCACCGCAATCGACAACGTGAACCGTCACTTTCATTCCTGAGATCAAAAGGAAAATAGGAGTATACAATGCATGTGATCCTTCTCGAGCGTGTCGAAAAGCTCGGCGCGATGGGCGATGTGGTCAAGGTGCGTGATGGCTATGCGCGCAACTACCTCCTGCCCCAAGGCAAGGCGCTGCGGGCCAGCGAAGAGAACAAGAAACAGTTCGAAGCCCAGCGCGAGGTGCTCGAGCATCGCAATGCCGAGCGCAAATCGAAAGCCGAACAGGATGCGGCTGCGATCAATGGCAAGACCTTCGTCGTCATCCGTCAGGCGGGCGAATCGGGTCAGCTCTATGGCTCGGTGAGCACGCGCGACATCGCGCAGCTCGTGTCACAGGAGACGGGCAAAGAGGTCGTCCGCAACCAGGTGGTGCTCGACCAGCCAATCAAGGCCATCGGCATGATCCCGGTGCGTCTGGCCCTGCATCCTGAGGTGCCGGTCACCATTACGCTCAATGTGGCACGATCGGCCGATGAGGCGGACGCGCAGGCACGGGGCGAAGATCTCAGCATTCCGGTTGATGAGCGGCTTGCTGCGATGGAAGCGGCAGGATTCGATGAGATTGCCGCTGACGAGGACGAGATGGAGGCTGCAGCCTCAACCGAGGAACAGTGACCCGTCCGGTCCGCGCCTCCTCGTGCAGGCGCGGACCCTCTGTCGTCGAATTTTTTAGGCCTTTTACAGATCGTCAATTTTGTTTAGGCAGCCCTGACATTTAGACATAGCCGGCGTGTTGCCGTTGTAAGAATGACATGATTAAATCGCTGGCGGGGTTGAACTAGTTGCTCCAGCTTGCTGGCGTGATTTCGACGGCACACGGCGCTGGAGAAGGAGCATCGGGTGCTGGCCGTCCTGAAGCGAGTATTGGGCTTTATCGTCCGTACGGGCACTCTCGTTCTGATCGATGTCAGGGGGCATTCCCACACTTTCGGGGATTCGACAGGCACCCCCGTCGTGGTGCGCATCACCGATCCATCGGTCTATCGCAAGCTGTCCGTGAACCCGGAGCTGTATCTCGGCGAGGCTTATATGGATGGGACCCTGCGCATGGAGCAGGGCGACATCTACGATTTCCTCGCACTGGTCCTCCGGAATCTAGAGCAGAGCCGTTATCCCAAGTGGATGAATGTCTGGGAGCAGTTTCGCTATCGGATGCGTCGGATCCACCAGCACAATCCCATTGGGCGGGCGCAGCGCAACATTGCCCATCACTATGACCTGAACGGCACGCTCTACGACCTGTTCCTCGATCGCGACCGGCAATATTCCTGCGCCTATTTTGAGCAGCCCACCAGCACGCTAGAGGAGGCTCAGCTCGCCAAGAAGCGCCATATCGCGGCCAAGCTGCACCTGAAGCCCGGCCTTAAGGTGCTCGATATCGGTTCGGGTTGGGGTGGGCTCGGCCTCTATCTCGCCGAGGTCGCCGATGTGGACGTCACGGGCGTCACGCTTTCGGAGGAACAGTACAAGCTTTCAAACGAGCGGGCGGCCAATCGGGGCCTATCCGATCGCGTCCGCTTTCTTTTGCAGGATTACCGCCACCTCAAATCCAAGTTCGACCGGATCGTCTCGGTTGGCATGTTCGAGCATGTGGGGATTGGACATTACCGCGAGTTCTTCGAGGCGGTTCGTGAGCTCCTGACGGAGGATGGCGTCGCTGTCCTGCATTCGATCAACAGGTCGGACGGACCAGGCGCGACGAATCCCTGGATTGCGAAATACATCTTCCCGGGCGGTGCCATTCCCGCACTATCCGAAGTGGTGCCGGTGCTCGAGCGCAGCCGGCTCTACATCACGGATATCGAGATCCTGAGGCTCCATTACGCGGAAACCTTGCGCGAATGGCGCCGGCGTTTCGTCCAGAGCTGGGACAAGGCGAAAGCTCTTTATGACGAGCGTTTCTGCAGGATGTGGGATTTCTATCTTGCAGCCTCGGAAACGGCCTTCCGTTTCCAGGGAATGAACAATTTCCAAATCCAGTTCACCAGAAACCAGCACGCGCTGCCGCTTACTCGCGACTATATGATCGAGGAAGAGCGCAGGCTTAGGCTGCGCGAAGCGGACCGGCGGCATCTGGTCTCTGTGCCTGCAGAATAGTCAAGAGGCATTCGCCGGCGCCCATTCGCACACGGGCGCCCGCTTCGAGTCGCACACCTGATCACCTGATGTTCGGCCCTGCGCGAATCATGTCACGCTCGCCCGAGAATCCGTCGCGTTAACGGAAAAGAACTGAATGTGGCCTTGGGGCAACCGCGTTCTGTGGATAGTGCGCACAGCGCCATAATTGATGAAACAGACCGTCCCAGGACTGGTGGATTGCGGTAGTTTACCTCGATGGAGAGCGTACAGAACTTTTCAGTTATCGATTCGCATTCACCCGACAGGGATGCGGGCTACCGCAGCCCGCCGCATAATATTGAGGCAGAGCAGGCGCTGCTTGGCGCGATCCTCGTGAATAACGAGGCCTGCGAGCGCGTATCGGATTTTCTGAAGCCGGATCACTTCTTCGAACCGGTCCATGCCCGAATCTACGAAGCGGCCTTCCGTCTGATCCGGGCCGGCAAGCTGGCCTCGCCGGTCACACTGAAAACCTTCTTCGATCGCGACCAGTCACTCGCCGAGATCGGCGGCCCCGCTTATCTGGCGCGGCTTGCCGCCTCCGCCACAACGATCATCAACGCCCAGGAATATGGGCGGACGATCTATGATCTCGCGGTTCGCCGGCGGCTCATCGAAATCGGGACCGATGTGGTCAACGCGGCCTTTGACGCTCCCGTCGATGTGGGACCGCGGCAGCTCATCGAGGAAGCCGAACAGGGGCTTTACGAGCTGGCCGAGACCGGGCGCTACGGCAAGGGATTTCGGGGATTTGGCGAGGCGCTCACGGATGCCATCGACATGGCGGCGGCGGCCTATGAGCGTGATGGCGGCCTGTCTGGCATTTCCTGCGGCCTGACCGATATCGATGCCAAGATGGGCGGACTGCAGAGGTCGGATCTGATCATCCTGGCTGGCCGGCCTGCCATGGGCAAAACGGCGCTGGCCACCAATATCGCGTATAATGTCGCGCGGTCCTACAAATCGACCCGGCTGCCCGATGGCAGCGAAAAGGTTCTCGAAGGCGGCCTCGTCGCATTCTTCTCGCTGGAAATGTCGGCAGAGCAGCTGGCCACGCGTATTCTGTCCGAGCAGGCCGAGATTTCCTCGGAGCGCATCCGGCGCGGCAAGATCACCGAGGACGAGTTCCGGCGGCTGACGGCTGTCAGCCAGGAAATGCAGCAGCTGCCCCTCTATATCGACGATACGGGTGGCCTCACCATCGCACAGTTGGCAGCCCGGGCCCGCCGCCTTAAGCGACAAAGGGGGTTAGGTCTTCTCGTTGTGGACTATCTACAGCTCCTCGCCGGCTCATCGCGCCGGTCTTCAGAAGGGCGCGTGCAGGAAATCACCGAGATCACCACGGGCCTCAAAGCCCTGGCGAAAGAGCTCGAGGTTCCCGTGCTCGCGCTTTCGCAGCTCTCCCGGCAAGTTGAACAACGGGATGACAAGCGCCCGCAGCTCGCGGATCTTCGTGAATCTGGCTCGATCGAGCAAGATGCCGACGTGGTATTGTTCGTTTATCGTGAGGAGTATTACCTACAACGCAAGGAGCCCAAGCCGAATACTCCCGAACACTTTGAGTGGCAGGACGAGATGAACAAGGTCACCGGCCGTGCGGAAGTGATTATCGGAAAGCAGAGACACGGCCCCACGGGCACAATTCCGCTACATTTCGACGCAAGCCTGACAAAATTTCAAAATCTTATCTCTGATGACTATTTACCAGAACGTTTTGAGTGATTTATTGCGCCAATGAGCGACACCGAAATTCCAGAAGAAGCCCCCGTCCCGCAGCCCACCGAAGAGCTGTCCTCCGAAACCGCTGGCGGCACGCTCATGATCGACCTGCGTGCCATCCAGGCGAATTACCGCTATCTCGCCGGCCGGGTCGGACGCGCCGAATGTGGCGCGGCCGTCAAGGCCGATGCTTACGGCCTGGGCATGATCCCGGTCGCCCAAGCCTTATGGGCCGCAGGCTGCCGCACATTCTTCGTCGCCCTCCCCTGCGAGGGTGCCAAACTTCGAAAGACGCTACCGGAGGCTACGATCTATCTCCTGGGCGGGCTTCTGCCTGGCAGTGCTGATTTCGTGGCAGAGCACAATCTGCAGCCGGTGCTCTCCTCGGTGGAGGAGATCAGCGAATGGGCGCAGTTCTGCCGCCAGCAGGACCGACGCCTGCCGGCCGGCATCCATGTGGATACGGGCATCAACCGCCTGGGCCTCAGCCGAAGCCAGGTCGAGTGCCTCGCGGCCAGCCACAAGGACCTGCGGGCGTTCCGGATTACGCTGATCATCAGCCATCTGGCCTGCGGCGACATGCCGAATGCGCCCATGAACCGGGAACAGCTGGCCGTGTTCGACCGCCTGCGCGCATTGCTGCCGGAGGCGCGCGCCAGCATCGCCAATTCCGCGGGCACTCTCAATGTCGCGGATTTCCACTATGATCTCGTGCGGCCGGGCATTGCACTCTATGGTGGGAAAGCGCTCATCGATCGGGCCAATCCCATGAAGCAGGTGGTGAGCCTCTACGGCACGGTGCTCAGCGTAAGGGAGGTCAAGGCCGGAGAAACGGTCGGCTATAGCGCAACCTGGAAATGTGAGCGAAATTCCCAGATCGCCATCATCAGCGTCGGATACGCGGATGGCTTCTTCCGCTGCCTCAGCGGCTCCAGCCGGTCAGAGCGCGCTCACGTGTTCATCGGTGGCCAGTTTGCACCGGTGGTCGGGCGCGTCTCGATGGACATGATCACGGTGGATGTCACCGATGTGCCGAGCGAATTCGCCCGGCGCGGGGGACGTGCCGAGCTCATCGGTCCGCATATCACGGTCGATGATCTCGCGCGGTGGGCCGGCACCATTCCCTACGAGGTGCTCACGGCACTTGGCCCGCGCTACTGCCGCCTCTACTCACCTTACGATCCCCGTTGAGCGTCAACGGAGTACAACCGGCACATCCTTTCCAAGCTGAAGACCGGCAAAAGCGGCTGCCCGGCAATCTCGGCAGCCCCGTTTGGCATGACGGTCTCGATTACCCCTTCCGACAGATGGGTGCTTGGGGCTATAGAACTCTGACATGTCGTCTGGGCGGGTAGTCCTCCGCTTTGATGCTTTGGATTGCTGAGCTGGTCGTATCGCGCTGATCCTCAGGCTTGGGCGCGGCGCGGCCTTGTGTGTGACGGAAAGGCGGAGCTCTTGAACCTTCTCGCCAATATTGGCCGGATCACGCTGCAGTTTTGCGAGGAAGTCGGCCGGCTCTCGATCTTTCTCTGGAACAGCCTGTTCCATATCGTCGCTCCGCCCTATTTCGGCCGGCAGATCTTCGATCAGATCGTCCGGATCGGGTACAACTCCCTGTTCGTGGTCGGGCTCACGGCGTTTTTCACCGGTGCAGCACTGGCCTTACAGATCTATGTAGGGGGCACGCGCTTCAATGCGGAAAGCATCGTTGCCCAGATTGTGGCCTTGGGCATCACCCGTGAGCTCGGGCCGGTGCTGACGGGATTGATCGTCGCGGGGCGGGTGAGCGCGGCCATTGCCGCCGAGCTTGGCACGATGCGGGTCACAGAGCAGATCGATGCCTTGACCACGCTGTCGACCAACCCGTTCAAATATCTGATGACGCCGCGGATCGTGGCTGCGGTGATCACACTGCCGATCCTGGTTGCGATCGCGGATACGATCGGCATTCTCGGCGGCTATGTGGTCGGCACCCGCAGCCTCGGTTTCAACTCGACGGCCTATCTCAACAGCACGGTCAACTTCCTCGAGGCTGGCGACGTGCTCTCGGGCCTGGCAAAGGCGGCGGTGTTCGGGTTCGTGATCGCGCTGATGGGATGCTATCAGGGCTATTACAGCCGCGGGGGTGCGCAAGGTGTCGGCCGCGCCACGACGAACGCGGTGGTCTCGGCATCCATCCTGATCCTCGCTGCGAACTACATCATGACCTCCCTGATCTTCTCGTAAGGCTTGATCCACCCATGGCAGCAGTTCCCCATATCGAGCTCTCCGGCGTGCGTAAGAGCTTCGGCGCCAAGACCGTGCTGGATGGCGTCGACGTGGCGGTGGATCGCGGCAAGTCGCTCGTGATCATCGGCGGTTCGGGTTCGGGAAAATCCGTCAGCCTCAAATGCATTCTCGGCCTCATCCGGCCAGATGCCGGTTCCATCAAGATCGACGGGGTCGAGACGGTCGGGATGAAAGGCAGCGCACGGGACGAGCTTCTGCGCAAATTCGGCATGCTGTTCCAGGGCGCGGCGCTGTTCGACAGCCTCAAGGTCTGGGAGAATGTCGCGTTCGGGCTCATCCAGGGCAAGCAGATGCCGCGGGCGGAAGCACGCGAGATCGCCTATGAGAAGCTCGGCCAAGTGGGTCTCGGCCAGGAAGTTGGCGAGCTCTCGCCGGCCGAATTGTCGGGCGGCATGCAGAAGCGCGTGGGCCTTGCGCGGGCCATTGCGGCCGATCCAGACATCATCTTCTTCGATGAGCCGACCACCGGTCTTGATCCGATCATGGCCGATGTCATCAATGATCTCATCCGCGACTGCGTGAGCAGGCTCGGTGCCACGGCCGTCTCGATCACCCATGACATGGCCTCGGCCCGGAAGATTGCAGATTATATTGCCATGATCTATCGCGGTAAGATCATCTGGCATGGAGAAGCCTCGGAGATCGACACCAGCGGCAACGCCTATGTCGAGCAGTTCATCCACGGGCGCGCCGAGGGGCCCATCAAGATGGATGTGCTAAAGCCGTAGAGCATATGCGAGCCAAGTCGCTCTGATAGCCCAGGAGAGCCCGTCATGCGCGCCATCGGCCTGTTCCAGTCGCGACCGGTCACTGATCCCGAGGCCCTGGTGGATCTGGAATTGCCCACGCCCGAGCTGCGGCCGCGAGACCTCCTGGTGCGGGTGAAGGCGGTGTCGGTCAATCCGGTCGACACCAAAGTGCGCGGCATCCGGATCAAGGAACGGCTGAGCAGCCCGCGCGTGCTCGGCTATGACGGGGCCGGCATCGTGGAGGCCACGGGCCCAGACTGCTCGATGTTCAAACCGGGTGATGCGGTCTATTTCGCGGGCGATATCACGCGGAATGGCAGCAATGCGGAGCTCGTTGCCATTGACGAGCGGATCGTTGCCGCAAAACCCAAATCGCTCGATTTCGCTCAAGCTGCAGCGCTGCCGCTCACCACGCTCACCGCTTGGGAGGCCATTCACGACCGCATCGGCTTCTCGAAAGACCGCGGCGCGAATTCTGAGCGCAGCCTGCTCATTATTGGGGGGGCCGGCGGGGTCGGCTCGATCGCGATCCAGCTCGCCCGGCTGGCCGGTCTTACTGTCATCGCCACCGCTTCACGGACAGAAACGGCTGACTGGTGCCGCACGCTCGGGGCCAACCATATTGCCGACCATCGGGACCTGGTGGCTTCGGTCCGAAAACTCGGCATCGAATCGGTTGATGCGATTCTGTGCTGCTCATCCACCGATAGCTATTTCAAACCGGCCGCCGAGCTCGTCGCGCCACAAGGCACCGTATGCTTCATCGTTGCCAATGCACAGCCGGTGGATGCGGGGCTCTATCAGGCCAAGAGCATCAGGATCGCCTGGGAATATATGTTCACCCGTCCGCAATTTGCGACCGCGGATATGATCCAACAGCACGAGATCCTCACCCAGACCGCACGGCTCGTGGATGAAGGGCTGATCCGCTCAACCCTCACCAAATCGCTTGGTCCCATCAATGCCGAGAACCTCCTTGAAGCGCACCGGATGGTCGAAACCGGCACCATGATCGGCAAAGTGGTGGTTGCCGGTGAATTCCGCTCATAACGGAATGTTCTCGTTTTACCCCATATAAGAATTGCGGTATGAAGGGGCGTGGATAAGGCCGTCGATGGCCTAAACGAGGAGTTCTCTTGGCCAAGCCCAGCTCGATCTTCGTTTGCCAGTCCTGCGGTGCCACCGCGAGCCGCTGGACCGGCCGTTGTGATGCCTGCGGAGGCTGGAACACGTTCATCGAGGAGGCCGCCGCGGCGCCCCTGCCCGGCGGCGCGCGAGCGAAAAGCGGCAAGGGGCGTCGGGTGGAGCTCGTCGGCCTCAAGGGGGCAACACCCGTACCGGCGCGGCTCAAATCGGGCATTCAAGAGCTCGACCGGGTGGCGGGAGGCGGCCTTGTTCCCGGCTCTGCCGTGCTCATTGGGGGTGATCCGGGGATCGGCAAGTCGACGCTGATCCTGCAGGCGCTCGCCAAGCTCGCCCGGGGTGGCGAGCGGGTGGTCTATATTTCGGGCGAAGAAGCAATCGATCAGGTGCGGCTGCGGGCCGAGCGCCTGGGCCTTGCGGATGCGCCGGTCTTGCTTGCCGCGGAGACCAATCTCGAAGATGTGCTCGCCACCTTGGGCGATGGACCGCGCCCTGCGGTCATCGCGGTTGATTCGGTGCAGACGATCTGGTCGCCGCAGATCGATGCGGCGCCGGGCACCGTCTCGCAGCTCCGCGCGGGCGCCGAGGCGCTGGTTCGCTTTGCAAAGAGCAAAGGGACAACCGTGCTTCTCGTGGGGCACGTCACCAAAGATGGACAGATTGCCGGACCGAAGCTGATCGAGCACATGGTGGATGCGGTCTTCTATTTCGAAGGTGATCGCGGGCACCAGTTCCGGATCCTGCGCGCGGTCAAGAACCGATTCGGTCCGACGGACGAGATCGGCGTTTTCGAGATGTCGGATGGGGGTCTGGCCGAGGTTGAAAACCCATCAGGCCTGTTTCTCGGCGATCGCAATTCGACCACGCCCGGGGCTGCCGTCTTTGCGGGGATCGAGGGCACCCGCCCATTGCTGGTCGAGGTGCAAACGCTGGTTTCACCCTCGACGCTTGGCACGCCGCGCCGGGCAGTGGTGGGCTGGGACAGTAGCCGCCTCGCCATGATCTTGGCGGTGCTCGATACCCATTGCGGGGTGGGCCTCGGGGGCTATGACGTTTATCTCAATGTCGCCGGAGGCTTGCGCATCCGAGAGCCGGCTGCCGATCTTGCGGTTGCAGCGGCCCTGGTTTCCTCTCTGGTTGGTGCGCCCCTTCCGGCAGAATCACTCCTGTTTGGGGAGATTGCGCTGTCGGGCGCGCTGAGGCCCGTGGCGCAGGGCGAGGCCCGGATCAAGGAAGCCGCCAAGCTCGGGTTCAAGACCGCGGTGGTGCCACAGGCGGCGAAGGCCGAGTGGAAGCGCACACCACCGCTTGCTCTGCATGCGCCGGCGGATCTGAGGGGGCTCGTGCGGTGGGTCCAATCCTTCAATCCGGCCGAGGGCAATAGACAGCAGGCCGCAGCCGAAGGGCGCACCAAGCTGCGCGCTGGCGCGTGATCTCATCGGACGGCAGATCCCTTGCGACCACATGGGCGCCAAAATCGCTCGCCTTGTATGTGACAGCAGGACAAAAGCATCCTATAGTCCGCGCGCCTTGAGCGTCGTTGGAGACTTCACTCGTCGTGCCGCTGAAACCTCGCCCGACAAGTAAAGCGATTGTGAACGATGGCGCTCTCGACTCGTACCGTTCCGGTGACCTGTTTCGATAAGCTGCTGTGGAGCCTGCGCTAAATGCCGTTCTCGCTCTTGGACGTCATCCTGATCGGCATCATGCTGATCTCAGGCATACTTGCATTGATGCGCGGCTTTACGCGGGAGGTATTATCGATCATCGCCTGGGCCGGTGCCGCCCTTGCCGCCTATCTTGCCTATACCGGCTTCCGCGACATGGCGCGGAGCTATATCCAGCCCGATTATGTGGCAGATATCACGCTGGTTGCCGGCACTTTCTTCGTCGTCCTCATTCTCATCTCCATTCTCACCATCAAGCTGTCAGACTGGATCCTCGATTCGGGCGTCGGCGCACTCGACCGGACCCTTGGGTTTCTGTTCGGCATGCTGCGCGGCCTTCTGCTCGTGGTGGTGGCCTATCTGTTCTTCATCTGGCTCGTTCCCGTCGAGCGCCGGCCGGAATGGGTGCGCAATGCGGCCACCCTGCCGGTGATCGAACGCACCGGCACATTCGTTATTTCATTTCTTCCGCCTGACGTGGCTGAAACTCTGTTGGGCAAGACCTATATAAACGCGGAACCTGGCGGCGCCTCCCCATCTCCCAGCGAGACGGATGATCCGGGTGAAACAGCCCCTGGCGCGGACGGTGAAGAGGAAGAAGGTTATGGCAGCCCATCGGGAGATGGGATCAACGAGTTGTTGAACAACGACTCTCAGGGCACCGGCAGTAACAATTAGCCGGTTCGGACATGCCCCGGCAGGAGATCGATATGGTGGCTGTTGGTTCATTTCGGCGTGATGGTGGTGGCGTCAGGGGGATATCCACCCATCACTCATCAGAGAGCTTCGTCTCCGCAGATATTGACGTGAACGGCGACACGTTGCGCGAGGAATGTGGCGTCTTCGGCGTGTTCGGACATCCGGATGCGGCCGCCTTGACCGCGCTCGGGCTCCATGCCCTCCAGCATCGTGGCCAGGAAGCTGCCGGTATCGTGAGCTTCGATGGCGAGCATTTCCATTCCGAACGGCGCATGGGGCTCGTCGGCGACCATTTCTCCTCGTCCAAGGTGATCGAGCGCTTGCAAGGTGATCGGGCGGTTGGACATGTGCGCTATGCCACGACCGGCGATACGGTCCTGCGGAATGTGCAGCCTCTCTTTGCTGATCTGGCCGCTGGCGGCTTTGCAGTTTGCCACAATGGCAATCTCACGAATGCGGTGACCCTTCGCGAAGAGCTCATCCGCAACGGCGCCATCTGCCAATCCACCTCGGATACCGAGGTGATCCTTCATCTCGTGGCGCAATCGCGCAAACCGCGCTTCCTCGAGCGCTTCATCGAAGCGCTGCGCGCGATCGAAGGGGCTTACTCCCTGGTGGCGATGACCAATAAGAAGCTGATCGGCGCGCGCGATCCGCTCGGCATTCGCCCTCTGGTCTTAGGTGAACTCAACGGCGCTCCCATTCTTGCCTCCGAAACCTGCGCCTTCGACATTATCGGCGCCCGCTTCATCCGTGAAATCGAGAATGGCGAGATCGTCGTGATCAGCGAGGATGGCATCGAAAGCCTGCACCCCTTCCCGCGGATCCAACCCAGGCCGTGCATCTTCGAATATATCTATTTCTCCCGACCCGACAGCGTGGTGGGCGGGCGTTCCGTCTATCAAGTGCGCAAGGCCTCGGGCATGGAGCTTGCCAAGGAGGCACCGGCCGAAGCCGACGTGGTGATCCC
The DNA here is from genome assembly GCF_038811545.1 of Rhodoligotrophos sp. CJ14. GTDB lineage: Bacteria > Pseudomonadota > Alphaproteobacteria > Rhizobiales > Im1 > Rhodoligotrophos > Rhodoligotrophos ferricapiens. Next base: position 4,431,264 of record NZ_CP133319.1, on the reverse strand, counting down.
CGTGCCGGATTCGGGCGTGCCCGCCGCCTTGGGCTTTGCCGAGCAGTCCGGCATCCCGTTCGAATTGGGCATCATCCGCAATCATTATGTGGGCCGAACCTTCATCGAGCCCACCCAGCATATTCGCTCGCTGGGCGTGAAGCTGAAGCATAATGCCAACCGGGCGGTCATCCGGGGCAAGCGCATCATCCTGGTCGATGATTCCATCGTGCGCGGCACCACGTCTCTGAAGATCGCCCAGATGATGTATGAAGCGGGCGCGCGCGAGGTGCATATGCGGATCGCGAGCCCCCCCATCAAACATCCGGACTTCTACGGCATCGACACGCCAGAGCAGAAAGCGCTGCTGGCCGCCAATCACACGCTCGAGGAGATGCGCGAGTTCATCGGTGTCGACAGCCTGGCATTCCTGTCGGTCGAAGGCATCTATCGAGCCCTTGGCGAACAAGGCCGCGATCCGATCCGGCCGCAATTCACCGACCATTGCTTTACCGGGGATTATCCGACACCGCTCACCGATCTGGGCGGCGGCGGCACCGGGCGGCAGCTCTCTCTGCTGGCCGAAGTGGGATAAAGGCCGGGGCTGTTGCTCAGGGCAGCGGCCCCGCGCATCGTCGCTGTCGGTCTCACAGCTCAGCTTGACCTGATCGCACAAGCTCAATAACACCGGCAGCCATGACTTCTCTGCTCAAAGATCGGATCGCGCTCATCACCGGCGCCTCGCGCGGGATCGGATATGCCACGGCGAAGGCGCTGGCCGCGCAAGGTGCTCATATTATCGCGCTCGCCCGCACAGTTGGCGCCCTCGAGGAGCTCGACGACGAGATCAAGCAGATCGGCGGCACGGCAACGCTCGTGCCTGTGGATCTGAAGGATTTCGAAGCGCTCGACCGGCTTGGCGCCTCGATCTACGAGCGGTGGGGCAAACTCGATATCCTCGTCGGGAATGCCGGGGTGCTTGGCAGCCTGGCCCCCGTCGGCCATATCAAGCCGAAGGAATGGGATGAGGCCTTCGCGGTCAATGTCACGGCAAATTGGCGACTGATCCGCTCGCTAGATGTGTTGCTGCGCCAGTCGGATGCCGGCCGCGCGCTGTTCATCACTTCGGGCGCTGCCCATAATGCCAGGGCCTATTGGGGGCTTTATTCCACCACAAAGGCCGCACTCGAAACGCTGGTGATCACCTATGCGAAAGAGGTGGCCAGCACAGCTTTGCGGGTCAACCTGCTCAATCCAGGCCCCGTCCGCACCGCCATGCGGGCCAAGGCCATGCCCGGCGAAGATCCAAGCACACTCACCACACCAGCCGAACTTGCCCAGCACATTCCCGCATTGCTCGCGCCTCATCTCACAGAGACAGGCGCGATCTGGGACTATAGCCCAGGGCAGTTGGTCAAGCGGTAGTTGCCCAATCGGCATGGCCGCCGCCAGTTTCATGCTGGGCGGCGGCATCATGTATGCTCTGATGGTAACTTCCGATCTCGCGCTCGGCCCGTTCGAGCTGGCGCAGATAATGGCCGACATCAGTGCCGACCATCTCGGGCTTTTGTTCAAGCTCCAGAAACAGAAGATTCAGCCGACCGAACTGATCGCCCACGATTTTGCCGTAGGATTTATGGTCGTCGACACTGTGTGACGTGTCTTGAATCAAAGCTCTGTGGGTATTCTGCACCAGGTCGTGGAGCTCCTGCAGCTTGTGCGGGGGCATATTCCTCAGGTCGGAATAGCGGCCCAGGGCTGAATGAGCCTCTATCATGGCCTGCTGAAAGCCCTTGGCTGCGGGGTTGTTCCAGACCTCGGTGAAGGGCGGCGCGATACGCTCTTGCTTGAAATGCGTTCTAAACATGATCGATGGGTCCCATTCTCAGCCCCGCGGGTGGAACGGAATCGTATCCGACACGCGGTGCGGATCAATAAACACAACCAAGAATTGCACAGACTTCAGCAGACGGGGATGCGAGTCCCCGTACACAATCCCTGGATCTGCCTTATTCCGCAGCTTGCTGGACAGGGGCCGGAGCACCCGTCCGGAATTGTGCAAGAAGCGCTTGCTCGTGCGCCTTGGCGGTTGCGAGGTTTCGCTCCTTCACATGGCCGAAGCCGCGGATCTGCTCAGGAATTGAGGCGATCTCAACCGCAAGCCCATGAAGCTCCGGCTTGAGACCGGCCAGAAGCTCACCGACCGTTGCCTCATATTCCGCGATCAGCGCGCGCTCGGTCCTGCGTTCCGCGGTGTAGCCGAAGATGTCCAAGGGCGTACCGCGCAGGCGCTTGAGCTTGGCCAGCATGCGGAACCCGCTCATCATCCAGGGGCCGAACTGACGCTTCTGCAAATGCCCAGTCGCGGGATCGCGCTTGGCGAGCAATGGGGGCGCCAGGTGGAAGTTGAGGGTGAAGTCTCCCTCGAAACGTTTTTTCAATTCGTGCTCGAAGGCACCGTCAGTATAGAGCCGCGCGACCTCATATTCATCCTTATACGCCATGAGCTTAAAGGCATTGCGCGCCACCGCCTTCGCCAGGGCATCAGCCCCGGGCATCACCTTCGCCTCGGCGGTGCGAGCCCGGTCAACAAGCGCCCGATAGCGCTCGGCATAGGCGCGGTCCTGATAGGCCGTCAGGAAATCCGCGCGGCGCGCCACCATCTCATCGAGAGTGTGGGCGGGCGGCGGCGCCATCTCGTCCTCATGGGCCACGATCTTTTCGACTGCCTGGAGGTTATGGGCCGCACGCCTGCCCCAGAGAAAAGCCTGGGTGTTCATCTGGACAGCGGCACCATTCAGTTCGATCGCCTTCTCGATCGCCTCGGCGCTCAATGGAATGAGGCCCTTCTGATAGGCAAAGCCGAGCGTGAACATATTGGCGGCGATCGAATCGCCCAGAAGCTCGGTGGCGATGGTGGTCGCGTCGACGAAGAAGCTGCGATCGCGCCCGGTGCGCGCACTGATCGCCATGGCCATGTCTTCACCGGGGAAGCGCAAGTCCGGGTTGCGGGTGAACTGGGCCGGCATGGTCTCGTGGTTGTTGACGACCGCGTAAGAGCGGCCCTTGGCCAGAACGCCGAGGTTCTTTTCGGACGCAGAGGTGACGAGATCACAGCCCAAAAGCAGGTCCGCACCACCCGCGGAAAGGCGGATCGTGGCGATATCGGCAGGGGTGCGCGCGATCTTCATATGGGTGACGACCGCACCATTCTTCTGCGCAAGCCCCGCCATGTCGATGATGCCGGCGCCCTTGTCCTCGAGATAGGCCGCCATGCCGAGAATCTGACCGATGGTGACGACGCCTGTGCCCCCAATGCCGGTGATGAGGATGCTCCAGGGACGATCGAGGGAGGGCTGGGTCGGTTCGGGCAGCGCCTCGAACAGGGCGCCCTCGCCCTTGCGGCGCGGCTTGCCACGCACGAGCTGTCCGCCTTCCACGGTCACGAAGCTTGGACAGAAGCCGTTGACGCAGGAATAATCCTTGTTGCAGGAGGACTGATCGATCTGCCGCTTGCGACCGAACTCCGTCTCGACCGGCACGACGGCCACGCAGTTCGACTTGACCCCGCAGTCACCGCAACCCTCGCAGACGAGCTCGTTGATGAAGACGCGCTTCTGCGGATCGGGGAAGGTGCCACGCTTGCGGCGGCGACGCTTCTCGGCGGCGCAGGTCTGGTCATAGATCAACACCGTGACACCGGGTGTCTCCATCAACTCCTTCTGCACCGTGTTGAGTTCGGAGCGATGATGGATGGTGGTAAAGGGCGGAAAGCCAGCATTGGAGGAGTATTTGTCGGGCTGATCCGAGATGATGACCACCCGCTTCACGCCCTCGGCGGCAACCTGGTTGGCGATCATGGACACGGTGAGGTCGCCCTCGTGATGCTGGCCGCCGGTCATGGCCACGGCATCATTGTAGAGGATCTTGTAGGTGATGTTCACCTTGGCTGCGACGGCCGCACGTATGGCGAGATAGCCAGAATGGTTGTAGGTGCCATCGCCCAGATTCTGGAAGACATGGCCGCGTTTCGAGAATGGCGCTTCACCGATCCAGTTGGCGCCCTCCCCGCCCATGTGGGTATTGCCTTCGGTCAAGCGCTCGGGGATCTGCTGCACCATCCAGTGGCAGCCAATGCCGGCATAGCCCCGTGCTCCATCGGGCAGGACGGTCGATGAATTGTGTGGGCACCCCGCGCAGAAATAGGGAACGCGCGCGATCAGATCCGGCGCGTTGCGTACATTCTGCTGTGCAGCGGCCAGGTCCGCCATGCGCTTGGTGATCTGATCATCCAGCCCTGGCCCGTGCAGAGCAAGGCGCTTGCCGATCTCGAGCGCCACGTGATTTGGATCAAGCGCGCCATAGGGCGGAAACAGAGGCGCGCCCTGTTCGTCGGTCTTGCCGATCACCACCGGACGGCGGGGTGCATTGTAAAGCTCCTCGCGGATCTGGGTTTCGAGGAGCGAGCGCTTCTCCTCGATGACCATGATGAGGTCGAGACCCTCCGCGAAGGTCTCGATGACCTTCGGATCGAGCGGCCAGACCATGGCCACCTTGAGGAGCCGGACGCCGAGATCGGCGGCGCGCACTTCATCGATGCCAAGCTCATCAAGGGCCTGGCGCACATCCATATAGCTCTTGCCGGTGCTGACGATGCCGATCTTCGGCGCGCGGCCGCCGGCAAAGATGATCTTGTCCAGCTTGTTCGCCCGCGCGAATGCGATCGCTGCGGCGCGCTTATAGGTGTGGATGCGCTTTTCCTGCTCGAGCCGGTCATCGCGCGGCCGAATATTGAGCCCGCCCGGGGGCATCTCGAAATCATCCGGCGTGACGATGTTGATGCGATCGAGGCTCGCATCCACCACGGCGGTCGATTCGACATTGTCCTTCACGCATTTCAGCCCCACCCACAGGCCCGAAAAGCGCGACATCGCAATGCCGTAAAGGCCATAGTCGAGCATCTCCTGCACGCCGGCCGGGTTGAGCACCGGCATCATGACGTCGAGAAGAGCGAACTCGCTTTGGTGGGCAACGGTCGATGATTCCGCCGTATGGTCATCGCCCATAAGGACGAGAACACCACCGAGCTTGGAGGTGCCGGCGGAATTGCCATGGCGGAACACGTCACCGCAGCGGTCAACGCCCGGGCCCTTGCCATACCAAATGCCGAAGACGCCGTCATAGGCGCCCTCGCCGCGCATTTCCGCCTGCTGGGTGCCCCAGATCGCGGTGGCAGCGAGATCCTCGTTGAGACCTGGCTGGAAGATGATCGAGCTTGCCTTGAGAAGGGCCGAGCGGCGGCCGAATTCCTGATCGAGGCCGCCGAGTGGCGATCCGCGATAGCCCGTCACATAACCGGCGGTGTTATGACCCTCGCGCTTATCCCGCTCGTGCTGCATCAGCGTCAAGCGCACCAGCGCCTGGACACCGGAAAGATAGACCCGATCCTTCCCGAGATCGTAGCGGTCATCCAGCGAAACAGTCTTGAGGCTCATGTGTGCTCCTAGGGCTGGGCCGACCCGCGCCGGTACCTGACTGCTCGGTTAGGTAAGCAAGATTGACATATATATCTTGCTAATTCAATGCTCAGCACAGTTCAGTATCCAATCCCAAATGTGGATCTTGAGCATTCCGGTCACAAGATATGCTTAATTCGCCAGCTTTCGATGCTGGCGTTCAGGCAAGCACAAGCGCCACGCCACAAGATCTCCTGAGAAAAACGCTGCGAGGGGCTTTCTGTATCCGTGCCGAAGGCAGGAACGTGAATGAAACCGGCGGCAGCCGGCTTCAGGCTCGGGATGTGATGCCCCACGATGAGATAGAACACGAAGTTGCAGAGATAACCGCCGGCATCATCTGAGAAATCCGCAGCAATGTCTTTAGCCCGCAACGCCTTGTGGATTGCGACAAGAGGAAGGGTGCTGCGAAGCTCGCCCGGAGAATCGGCAACAATTGGCGCGCCGCGCCTGCATTCGCCAGAGGTATCCGGCAGGTCCGATGTGCAGAGATTGCGGGCGATGCGCTCGAGTGTGAAGCTCTTTGCGCGGCGGCTGAGCCCGAATGCTAGCACGATGTCGGGGTGATACTCGCGCCCCAATGCCTCCAGCGCGGCAGGTGCCTCACCATAGGCGCAAGGGACAACAGCGGCTCTCACCTCCGCATCAATCGTCAGATCACGCTCGCCCAAGAGCTCGATCAGCCGCTCAGTAGGATTGACCGGTGCCGTGGGAAAGGCTGGAAAGCCGGTCACCAGCACGTGCGGTCGCAAGCGAGGGGCGGTGACTTCGTGACCAATGGAGATCAGTTGCGAACTCCTCTAATACAAGTCATCAGCCTCAGGCTCGCCTATTGCGTCCTCATTCGCAACCGGAAAGCGCCCGCCAATGTCCCTCCTGATAATCGGCATCATCCTGTTTTTCGGCGTGCATCTTCTCGCGCTCACGCCGGCAAAGGCCACCTTGCGCAACAGCATGGGAGAAGGGCCATATAAGGGCCTGTTCGCCATCATCGCGGTTGTCGGCCTCATCCTCATCATCTGGGGCTTCGGCTCCGCGCGCAGCACGCTCGATGAGAGCGACATTCTCTATTACCCGCCGGGCTGGGCGCGGCATGCCACCATGCTGCTGGTGCTGTTGGCCTTCATCTGCCTCGGGATCTATCTTCACAAGGGCCGTCTCAAGATTTTGCTTCGGCATCCCATGGCGCTGGCCATCATTTTCTGGTCGATCGGCCATCTCATCTCCAATGGCGACAGACCAAGCGTGATTGTGTTCGGCGCTTTCCTCGTTTATGCCTTGCTCGACATCATTGTGGAGACTGCAAGAGGCACCCGGCCGAGTTTCGTACCGAAACCAAAGCATGACATTATTGCGCCCGTGGCCGGGGTCATCATGTATGTGGCGATGTTATTCCTGCATCCCTATGTGATCGGGGTGCCGGTGATCAACATGTAGGAGGTCCTGGCCGATGTCCGTCCACCGTCCCGTCAAGCGTTTCACCGCGCCCGACATCACGGCCCGCAAAGGCGGCGCCGCTATCGTCTCGCTCACCTGCTATCACGCCCATACGGCCGCATTGGCCGATCCCTATGTGGATTTTCTGCTGGTGGGCGACTCGCTCGGCATGGTCATGCACGGCTATGAGACCACCTTGCCGGTGCCGCTGGAACTGATGATCATGCATGGGCGCGCGGTGGTGCGTGGGTCCAAACGCGCACTCGTCATCGTGGACATGCCATTCGGCTCTTATGAGGAAAGCCCCAGCGTCGCGTTCCGGCACGCCGCCCAGATCATGAAGGAAACCGGCTGCGGTGCTATCAAGCTCGAGGGCGGGCGGCGGATGGCCGAGACGATCCGCTTCCTCACCGAACGGGGCATCCCGGTGATGGCGCATATCGGCCTCACGCCACAATCGATCAACGTGCTCGGCGGCTTCAAGACGCAAGGCCGGACGCGCGATGCCTGGGCCGCAATCGAGGAGGATGCGCGGCAGGTGGCCGACGCGGGGGCCTTCGCACTGGTGCTCGAAGCCATGGCCGAGCCGCTCGCCGCAAAGATCACCCAGTCCATTCCAATCCCCACCATCGGGATCGGCGCCTCGGCACAATGTGATGGCCAGGTGTTGGTGATGGAGGACATGCTGGGCTTGACGCCACGAGTACCGAAATTCGTGAAGAAGTTCGGACGGGTCGGCGATGCGATCGAAGCCGCCATCAGCGACTATGCCGAGGCGGTCCGGGATCGCAGCTTCCCGGGACCTGAGCACATTTACGAGGTCAAGGACTGACGATGAGAGCATTTTGCCTGTCTCTGGCGAAACCGCTCTCACGTCTTTGCTTGGTCTAATCCAAGCGAGACCGGCTGGTTGAAAACGACTGGCCGGCCTGCTGTGCCCGCGGCAAATCGACCAAGCGAATATAGACGATCGATTCGGCGATCACCGCCAGAGGCTGGAGCAGCACGCCAAGGACGGCCGACGCCCAAGCCTCGAGCGGGGTTATCGGCTGTGGCGTAGCCGCAGACCAGTCAGCCATCAGTATTGCGGGAATGGCCGAAACCAGCAATGCCGGCAGCAGGGTCAGCAGCATGATCACGAGAATGCGCCAGCTGTTTGCGCGCGTGGCATTCGCCATCGCCCGGATCCCAAGCTCTCCTCGAATTGCGGCATTCGGCATGATCAGCACGAGCCTGACATAAACGAGCGCGATTACGATCAGACCGCCAGCGACGGCCAGCACGCCCACCAGCCTTACCATCGATCCGCCTGCATCATCTGAGCCCTGGGGCCAGATGGAGAACGCGGCGAGGGCGAGGCAGAGAGCAACGATACCGACAGTGGCCGCCACGGCTGAGATGATCAGGGCCAGCACCAGCCAGGATACGATATAGCGCCACTCCGCCCGACCGAGGGTCAAGATCGGTCTATCCTGTCCCGTCTCCCCAAGGATGACGAAGCGGTGCCAGCGCACGAAGGCAAGCGCGTTGGCTAGCCCTCCAGCGAATATAAGGAGTGCGCCGATGAGCGCAGGGCTCGGCGCGGGCCGCGATGCCAATTGGTTGCCCATCGCCATGAGCACGATGGCGAGAATGACAGGCGCCCAGGCTGCGCGCATAAGTGCCGGAAACTCGCTGAAGAAGAGCCCATAGCTCTCTCTGACTGTGAACCACACCGGCAGCTTATGCATGATCAAACTCACGACGTCTGTAATCTCTCGCTTAGCAGAACCATATTCGGGGCAAATGGGACAGCACCAGGTGCCATGAACATATCGCAAGCAGCCCAGGCCAGCGGCCTTCCGGCAAAAACCATCCGCTATTATGAAGAGATCGGGCTCATTTCCCCGTCGCGGCTGGCCAATGGCTATCGCAGCTACGGGACGCGCGAGGTCGAGCGTCTCAAATTCCTGCAACGGGCAAGGGCCCTCGGGTTTTCCATCGAGGATTGCCGCATGCTCACCTCGCTGCAAGACGATACGCAGCGGCGAAGCGCGGAGGTGCGCGCGATTGCCGAGCATCACGTGACGGAAATCGACCGTCGTATCGCGGATCTGCAAGAGATGCGCCGCGAATTGGGGCGCCTTATCGCCGCCTGCCCGGGAGATGATCGCAGGGATTGCGCCATTCTGGACGAGCTTGCCGGCCATAATGGGAAGGTGGGGAGGCGGCCCTCCTCCGACGCCTAGCGCCAATCTGGCGACCAAATCACGCTGGTGACGCGGGCAATCAATGCCGCTGGGGCACATTGCCTTCATTCGGTCACCCATGTAGTTTACGCGCCTCGCGGGCTGTTAAGAACGGCACCGACGAATCGGTTCATCCGAAATTTGTGCAGCCGGCCGTGAAAGGGGATGCTCGTTGAGTGAAGAGTCGCTGATCCGCGAAGTCGAAGAAGAAGTCCGCAAGGAACAGATCAAGCGGCTCTGGGATCGCTTCGGCGTCTATATCCTTGGCCTGTGCTTCGTGGTCATCCTGGGCGTCGGAGGCTACAAGCTGTGGCAATATTACGAGCGCCAACAGGCGCTTACCGCCGGCCAGCAATATGTCGAGGCCATGGAGCTGGCAGATCAGGGCAAGATGGAGGAGGCGCAGGCCGCTTTCGCCAAGCTTGCAGAGAGCAGCCGCGAAGGGCCAAAGACGCTTGCGATCCTGCAAGAGGCAGCGCTCAAAGCATCACGCAATGACATTCCGGGCGCGGTTGCCGCTTATGACGGTATTGCGGCAGACGAAAACGCGCCCCCTGCCCTGCGCGATCTGGCGCGCATCCGCGCCGGCTTCCTGCTTGTGGATACGGCCACGCCGGACGACTTGAAGCAGCGGGTTGGGTCGCTCATTGCCGAGGGCAATCCCTGGCGGAATGCGGCGCGAGAGATCGTTGCGCTCGCCGCCTATCGCACAGGCGATCTCGAAACCGCCAATAGCCTGCTCAGCGAAATCATGGGCGATCCGCGCGCCTCGATGGGCTCCAGGCAGAGAGCGCAGATCGTCTCCGCATTGGTCACAGCGGCCATGGCCGCGAAAAGCGCAACAAGCTCGCAAGCGCCCGCTGGTGGTGCCAGCGAGACCCCAGCCGCCAATCATTCACAAGCCCCTGCAGCCCCGGCTGCCCCAGAGGCTGCTGCGCCGAATTCGGGCGCGGCTGCTCCTCAGGCTCCGGCCGCGGACGGCGAGAGCAATACGTCATCGGCTCCGGCCGGGAATTCCAACTCCAGTTCAGAGTAACGGAAGCAGGCATGCACCGATCCAACACACGAAACCCCGCCAGTTCAGCCGTGCCCACCCGTCGGCGCTTGCTCCTGACCGGCGTGGTTCTGCCGCTGCTCGTGCTGTCGGGATGCTCGTCGGTCAAGAGCATGTTCGGTGCCGGGAATGACGAGACCGTCTTGCCCGGCAAGCGCGAGGCGGTGGTGCCGGATCGCGGCGCCCTGACCCCTGATCCGTCGGTCGCCTCCGCGCCGATCAGGGTTCCTGCAGCCCAGACCAATGCAAATTGGGCTCAGCCAGGCGGACTGCCCACAAATGCTTATCAGAACCTCTCGCTCGGCGGTAATCTGGCCGTGGCATGGTCCACATCGATCGGCGAAGGTTCGGACCGCGATGGTGCCCTGAGCGCGCCGCCCATCGTGGTCGGCGGGCGCGTCTATGCGCTGGATACGCGCGCGACCCTTTCGGCCTTCGATGCGTCCTCCGGCGGCCGGGTCTGGACAACATCGCTCGTTCCGCAAGGCCGGAGCGCAGAGGGCGCCTTTGGCGGCGGCCTCGCCTCGGATGGCCGTCGCATCTTTGCGACGACCGGGCTCGGCGAGGTCATCGCGATCGATTCGTCCAATGGCGCTGTCATTTGGCGCAAGAGCGTAGCGGTGCCGGTGCGCGCCGCGCCGACCGTGGTGAACGGGCGCGTCTTCGCGGTCAATGTGAATAACCAGGTCTTCGCCTTCTCGACCGAGAATGGCGCCGAAGTCTGGCGTTTCGAGGGGGTTGGCGAGCAGGCCGCGGTCATCTCCAATACGAGCCCGGCGGTTGCCAATGACACGGTGGTCGCACCCTATACGTCCGGCGAACTCATCGCATTCAGGGAGAGCGACGGTATTCCGAAATGGGGTGACGCGCTGACCACTCTGACGGGCCTCAGCTCGACTGCTTCGCTCAACAATATCGGGGGCCGGCCGGTCATTGAAGGCAACCAAGTTCTCGCCATCTCGCATGCGGGCCGGATGGGCGCGTTCTCGCTCAGCGATGGGACGCGGCAATGGACGCAAGACCTTTCGGGCACGCAGACGCCCTGGGTTGCGGGTGACACGGTCTTCGTCGTTTCCAACAGAAATCTGTTGGTGGCACTGTCTCGCAGCAATGGCCATGTGAGATGGTCGGCAAGCCTGCCCAGCGGGCAGCGTTGGGCCGGGCCTGTCATGGGCGGCGGCCGTCTGATCGCGGTGTCATCCACGGGTGCTGTGATTTTCGCGAACCCGGAGAATGGGCAGGTCATCAACCAGATCGCACTGGAGCGGCCGGTCTATATTCCTCCAGTCATCGCTAATAATACTCTCTATATATTGGCAGATGACGGCACGCTCATCGCGATGCGCTGAGCGCCAACCGCGACAGTTTGGGCTTTTCGGCGCAACGGGGCCATCATGACATTCACCGTTGCCATAATCGGCCGCCCCAATGTGGGCAAGTCCACCCTGTTCAACAGGCTGGTGGGCAAACGGCTCGCACTGGTCGATGACCAGCCCGGGGTCACGCGCGACCGGCGGGCGGGCGAGGCTAGCCTCGGTGATCTGCGCTTTACCGTGATCGACACCGCGGGGCTCGATGAGGCGCCGGATGAGTCGCTGGAAGGCCGTATGCGCCGACAGACGGAAGCCGCCATCGATGAGGCGGATATCTGCCTTTTCATGATCGATGCCAGAGCCGGCGTCACACCGCATGACCAGCATTTCGCCGATCTCCTGCGGCGCGCGGGCAAGCCGGTGCTGCTGATTGCCAATAAGGCAGAAGGCTCTCAGGGCGAAGCAGGGCTTTATGATGCCTTCACGCTGGGGCTTGGCGAGCCGATCGCGTTGTCGGCCGAGCACGGCACCGGCACATCGGACCTCTACGGTGCCCTATCGGAGATGGCCGGCGCACTCGCAAAACGCGATTCAGCGGAAGCGGGCGCGGATGACAACCAAGAGGCCAGCACCGAAGAGGACGATCACGGGCCTTTGCGGCTTGCCGTGACCGGCCGGCCCAATGTGGGCAAATCCACCCTGATCAATGCGATCCTCGGAGAAGAACGCCTGCTCACGGGGCCTGAGGCCGGCATCACGCGCGATTCCATTGCGGTCGAGTGGCAATGGCGCGATAAGCCCATTAGGCTGTTCGACACGGCCGGCCTTAGGCGGCGATCGCGGGTCGAGAACAAGCTCGAAAAGCTTTCGGTCGCAGATGCCTTGCGCGCGGTCAAATTCGCCGAAGTCGTCGTGGTGATGATCGATGCAGCGCTGGCTGAGGCGCAGAGGTCGGACCCCAATCTCATTTTCGAGAAGCAAGACCTGCATATTATCGATCTCGTGGCGCGGGAAGGCCGGGCGCTGGTCATTGCCGCCAATAAATGGGATGCGGTGACAGATCCCAAGGCGACGCTGGCCGCATTGGAAGAGGCGGTCGAGCGTCTGCTGCCGCAGGTGAGAGGCGTTGCGCTGGTGCCGGTCTCGGGCCGCAGCGGGCAAGGCATTGATCGGCTGATGGCCGCCGCGCTCAAGGCGTATGAGGTGTGGCAGACGCGGTTGTCCACGGCGCGGCTCAATCGCTGGCTCACGGATATGGTCGACCGCCATCCGCCGCCCGCACCGAGCGGCAGACGGATCAAGCTGCGTTATATGACCCAGGTCAAGGCGCGGCCGCCCACCTTCGTGGTGTTCTGCTCAATGCCGGAGCATCTGCCCGACTCCTACACGCGCTATCTCGTCAATGGGCTGCGCGATGCGTTCGGGCTCGCGGGCACGCCGATCCGGCTGCATTACCGCAAGGGCGACAATCCTTATGTCTGAGGGGCGATGACAGGTCTACTTGCGGGACAACTTGCCTTGGTGACCGGGGCGGGCCGTGGCATCGGCCGGGCGATCGCAATGGCGCTCGGCGAGGCCGGCGCTCATGTGCTGGTGCATGGGCGGCAGGCCGGGCCGCTTACGGAACTCATCGCTGAAATCCGAGGCAATGGCGGGAACGCCTCTCCGGTCCTGTTCGACCTGACGGATTCCGCTGCCATTGACCGGGCTTTGGCTGAGATCGGGGCAGAGCTCGGCCCGGTGCAAATCCTGGTCAATAATGCAGGAATACGGGATCGGCGGGCAGTCGAGAGCTTCGATCTTCAGAACGTACGCGAGCTCCTCGAGGTTGACCTCATCGCCCCATTGCATCTTTCGCGGCGTGTGGCGCAAGACATGCGGCCCGGTGGCCGGATCATCAACATCACCTCGATTGCCGGCCAGATCGCCCGGTCAGGAGATGCGGCCTATACCGCAGCCAAAAGCGGGCTCGATGGTCTGACCCGGGCGCTCGCGGCGGAGTTTGGGCCGCGCGGCATCACAGTCAATGCGGTCGCCCCCGGGTTCTTCGCCACGGAAGCCAATGCGGAGATGGTGGCTGATGCTACGATCACGGAGTGGCTGAGCCGGCGGACATCCTTGGGCCGCTGGGGGCAACCTCACGAAGTGGCGGGGGCCGTGGTCTTTCTGGCCTCGCCTGCCGCCTCCTATATCACCGGCCATGTGCTGGCGGTCGATGGCGGCTTCCTTGCCCATTTCTGAATGAGGAGAGATGTGGTTCTGGATGCTCGGCTCCCAGCCAGCATCGCGTTTTCTTCACGCCAACCGGTCTCCCCTTCGCTCGGCAATGCTCTAATCAGCCGCCGATCCGCTGTCCCTGCTCATCCAGCAACACGCAATCCTGCGGTGCGATGGCGAGAGTGACGGGATCACCCTCGCGATAGACCTTGTCCTCGATGGCATTGTTGGCCTGAAGGGTCACCCCGTTGGCATCGACGAAATAAGAGGCGGTGCCGCCGAGATAGGAGGTGGTGAGGATCTTGCCCTCTATCCGATTGTCGGTTGCGCCATTGACCTGACCAACCTTCACGCGCTGGGCGCGGACCACGACAGTAACCGGAGCGCCTTGCTGCAGGCCAGGCGGCGCGCTCACCGCAAGTTGCGGCCCATTGTCGATCTGAACGTGAGCGAGCTCGCCATTGACCATCTGCACGCGGCCGCCAAGCAGGTTCGATTGTCCAAGGAAACTCGCGACGAACCGTGAGGCAGGCCTGCGGTAAACCTCTTCGGGCCTTCCCTCCTGCTCGACCACGCCATGATTCATGACCACGATCCGGTCGGACATAGCGAGGGCCTCTTCCTGATCGTGGGTCACGAAAATGGTGGTGATGCCCACTTCCCGCTGGATCAGCTTGAGCTCGGTGCGCATCTCCTCGCGCAGATTTGCGTCGAGCGCCGATAGGGGCTCGTCCAAGAGCAACACATCCGGCTCGATCACGATGGCGCGGGCGAGCGCAATGCGCTGCTGCTGGCCACCGGACATCTCGGAGGGCAGCTTCTTCTCGACGCCAGGCAAGCGCACCATGTCGAGGGCGCGTTTCACCTTGCGCTCGATCTCGGCCTTGCCGACCTTCCGGTATTTCAGGCCGAAGGCAATGTTGTCGAAGACCGATTTGTGCGGAAAGAGCGCATAGTTCTGAAAGACAAGGCCGATGTTGCGCTTATGAATCGGAACGTCGTTGATCCGCCGCCCAGCCACAATGATCTCGCCTGAGGTCGGATCCACAAGACCGGCGATGGATCGCAAGATAGTGGTCTTGCCGCAGCCGGAAGGGCCCAGCAAGGTGACGAAGGTGCCCTTTTCGATGGTGAGATTGACGTTCTTGATCGCCACGAAGGCGCCATAGGCGAGTGTGACGTTTTTCAGTTGAACGGCAATCTGCGACATTCCGAACGGACCTACTCTGCTGTATTGCGTGCGGGGAAGTCAGTGGGTCGCCTCCGCCCGTTTACAGGCGGAGGCTGCTGTGTCAGGCACCCTTGGCGATGCGGTCCCATTGCTTGGTCCATTCGTCGGTATGCTCGCCCCAATAGGCGGCATCGGCGAAGGTGAGATTCTCCATCTTGCCGGTCGGATCGAAGGCCGGCAGCTTCTGGATCTTCTCGGTCATCTTGACCTTGGTCGGATCGAGCGAGGGCGGATAGTTTTGGCCTTCGGCCACGGCGATGGCGGTATCTGGCTCGAGCATGAAGTTGATGAGCTCTTCGCATTCAGCCATGGGCGAGCCCTTCAGAACCAGCATGTCCTCCATCCAGGCATAGGAGCCGGGCGGATCGAGATAGCCGATCGGCGCACCCTGCTGCTGAAGGGCGGCAATGCGGCCCGACCAGGCATCGGTGACCACGATCTCTTCCTTGCTCAGGAGGTCCATGAGCTCAGCGCCGGAGCTCCAATATTTCTTCACCAGGTCGCGCTGTTCCCTGATCTTCTCCCAAACAGCGTCCATATCCTTGATGTCGTTCGGATTCTGGCCGGTTCCCAGCGCTCCGTACCAGACGCGGCTGGTCATGTTGCCGTAGCCGCCGATCTTGTCCTTGAAGCGCGGGTCCGTCAGAAGCGCCACGCCTTTTTCCTTGGCCTCCTCCGGCGAGATCACTTTGGTGTTATAGGCGATACCGGTCGTGCCATAGTCATAGGGCACGGCGGAGAGCTTCGGCGTGATGTCGCGGAACGGCTTGATCATCGCTTCCATGACATTCGCCATATTGGGAATGTTGGCCTCGTTGATCTCTGAATTATAGCCGCCCTGCACGTAGCGGATGTAGTACTCAACGCCCGAGGAATGGACGATCTGGTATTCACCGGGCGAGGATGCCTTCACCTTGGTGATGATCTCGTTCTCGTCGCCGAAGGTGCCCTGCACCACCTTGATGCCGGTTTTCTCGGTATAGGGCTTGAAGGCGTATTTATCGATCGCCTCCTGAACGACGCCGCCCCAGCCATCGAAACGCACCGACTGGACCGCCGCCAAGGCAGGTCCGGTCCAGCGTGCCGACAGCCCGACGGTCGCAGCGGCCGCCGCCGTCAATCCCAGGAATGTGCGTCGGTCCAAGTCACCGTGCCGGTAGCGGTCCAGCAACCGCTCCAGCCGTTTCGTCCTCGACATCTTCATGGCAAGCTCCCTCCGTTCCATTCGTTATGGCTGTTTGGCGCCACGCGCCAAGATGCGGGCGAGTGCCCCTCCCAGAAGTGGCAGGCCAACGGTGATCACGATCATCAGAGTGCCGAGCGCATTGACTTCCGGACTGATCGAGATCTTGAGCATCGACAGGATCTGCGTGGGCATGGTCTCAACACCGGCCGGCCGCCAGAACATGCTCGCGGTTATATTGTCGAAGGAGATGGTGAAGACGAGCAGCATGCTCGCCACCACCGCCGGCATGAGCAAGGGCAGCGTGATCTCGCGGAAGGTGTTGAAGCGATTGGCGCCCAGCGACATAGCCGCCTCCTCATAGACGCGCTTAATGCCGATCAGCCGAGCCTGCACCACAAGAACCACATAAGGCAAGGCCAGGAGGATATGGCCCGCCACCATCAGGCCCAGGGTGCGTGGCTCCTGCGCCCAGCGGATCAGCAGCAGAAGGCCAACGCCCAGCACGGTTTCCGGCACGAGGGCCGGCGCGATCACCAGAGTGTTCACCCATTCCTTGCCGGGAAAGTCGTAGCGCACCAACGCCATGGCACCCATGATCCCGAGCACGGTGCAGATCACGGAGGTGATGAGCGCGACCCACAGGGATGTCTGGAAGGCGCGCAGCACCGCCTCGTTCTCGGCGAGCCTCTCATACCAGCGCAGGCTGAAGCCGGTCATGGGAAAGCCGCCGAACATCGAATCGTTGAATGAGAGAATCATGACGACCAGGATCGGCGCGAACATGAAGATATAGACCAGTATGGTGACCGCCTTGATCGCCTGCCAGCCCGGGCCGGCATTCGTGTCGGCGGAGTGGCTCATCGGCTCAACCCTTTGAAGATGCGGGATAATCCCATATAGCGACTATAGACGGCCGCCACGGCACCGAGAAGAACGAGAAGGACCATCGAGAGGGTTGCCCCCATCGGCCAGTTCAGCTGGCCCATGATGGTGTCAAAGATGAGATTGCCGAACAGGGCATCGCGACCGGAGCCGAGTATCTGGGGCGTCACGTAACTGCCCGCGGCCAGCACGAAACAGAGCAATAGGCCCGCCATCAATCCGGGCAGAGAGAGAGGCAGGGTCACCTCGCGGAACGCCTCCCAATTGGTGCAGCCAAGAGTGCGCGCGGCCGAGATGAGGTTCCGGTCAATGCCCTCGAGGCTCACATAGATATTCAGGATCATGTAGGGCAGCAGAAAATGGATCATGCCCATGATCACCGCGCCCTCCGTGTAGAGCATGCGCAGGGGCTGATCGATGATGCCCAGCCAGAGCAGTGTCACGTTGATGATGCCCTGCTCCCCTAGGATGTGGATCCAGGAGAAGGTGCGGATGGTGAAGCTGATCCAGAACGGCACGATGAGCAAAAGCAGCAGCAGCCATTTGTGCCGGAAGCGGGTCATGGCGATGAAATAGGCCGGCGGATAGCCCATAATCGCGCAAAGTACCGCCGTGATCGCAGCGACCCGGACGGTTTTCCAGATGAAGTAGTGATAGTAACTGTCTGTGAAGAACTCACGCCAGTTGGCCGTGGTAAAAACGTCCTTCTCCACGCCGGCCGTCACGAATTCGTAGAACGAAAAGAGGAACATGATGCAGATGGGCAAGATCATCAGCACCAAGAGGGCCACTAAGGTTGGCGCAAGGAGGAGCCAAGGCCTGCGAGCCTGTGCCGCAGTCAATGGCATTCCAGACATTCAACGCCCCCCAATTGCTGCCGCGTGATCATTATTATGAGAGATCTACGCGGATGCATGTCTCACCATCTGCAGGCTAGAACAGGAGATCGGGCCTGTCCAGACTGCCTGCGTCATCCCTTGGTCGCAAAACGGCACTTCGACATGGCAGCAAGCTCTGCCCTTGCTTAGGCCAGATCTGTCGCTCCTTCTGCGGCGAGGTTATCGAGCGATGCGCCCTCGAGCCGGTAGATGAGGAAATCTTCAACCCATTTGCCGCCCAGCCGCTCGTAAAAGCCCCGGGCCACGGCCACTTGCAGCACGTGCCAATCGACACGCGGACACCCCTGTCGCTTGGCCAACGCGGCCACCCGCGCCAGCAGCATGCGGCCAATACCACGGCCGCGCTGCTCCTCGCGTACGAAGAAATCCTCAATGAAGAGGAACGGCTTGCCCTCCCAGGAGGAAAATGTCCGATAGAAGACGAGCGAGCCCACTGGCCTTCCCTCGATTTCCGCCAGAAGCACCTTGAAGACCGCATCATCGCCGAAGCCGTAGCGCCGAACATCATCGGCGGAGATCTTGCAGAGATGCTCCTTGCCGTCGAACTGCGCGTGCGCCCGAATCATGTAGGCGATGGTTTCGGCGTCCTGGCTTTCGGCCTGTCTGATGATCACCGACATGGAAGCTCTCCCCGCTCCTGACCTTGGCTGATCTTCCTGCTATCACTCAATCATTGCACGCAGTGGGGGAATGCCGAAACTGGTCTGTGAGGCTCGCGCGTTGGTGCGGGCTCCAAGGGGAATGATAATGAAAGTTGTCTTCGATGACGCCCAAAGACGCCATGATCCGAAATTCTTTCTGTCGAGCGGTGCGCCAAAGCCCAATCCGGAACAGCCGCGCAGGGCGGACATCCTGCTCGAGGCCGCATTACGGGCAGGGCTCGAGCGCGTTGTACCGGCCGATTACGGCGTAGGACCGGTCGCGGCGGTTCACACGCCGGAATATCTGCAGTTTCTGAGCACCGTTTTCGAGCGCTGGCAGCACATCGAAAATGCCTCTGAAGAGGTCATCCCAAATGTCCATCCCGACCGGCGGGACGGGGCCTATCCGGCATCGGCGGTCGGTCAAGCGGGCTATCACATCGCCGATACGGCCGCGCCGATTGGCGCTGAAACCTGGACCTCTGCCTTAAGGGGCGCACACAGCGCCGTACATGCAGCGCAATTGGTGCTGGAGGGCGAGAATTGGGCCTATGCGCTGTGCCGGCCGCCGGGCCATCATGCCTTTCGCGACCTCGCCGGCGGGTTCTGCTTCCTCAATAATTCCGCCATTGCCGCCGAACGGCTCCGTCGCCGCCACGAGCGCGTGGCAATCGTCGATGTAGACCTGCATCATGGCAATGGCACTCAAGGCATCTTCTATGACAGAGCCGATGTGCTGACCATCTCGATCCATGCGGATCCGGTGCGGTTCTATCCGTTCTTCTGGGGTCATGCCGATGAGCGCGGCGTGGGGGCAGGCCTTGGCTATAATCTCAACCTGCCGCTGCCGCGCGGAACGGGCGATGACGGCTTCCTTCAGGCGTTGGACAAGGGGCTCGAGCGTGTGGCCGCCTTCGCTCCCGGCGCACTCGTCATTGCTCTGGGTCTCGATCCGTCGGAGGCCGATCCGCTGGCCGGGCTTTCTGTCACGACAAAGGGTTTCGGCCGGATCGCGGAGCACTTGGCTGCGTTACACCTACCAACGGTCATCGTACAGGAGGGCGGCTATATCTGTCCTCCTCTGGGCGACAATCTTCTCTCTTTTTTGGACTGTTTCAGTTTGATTTACCGTTGAACAAAAAAAGCGAGGTATTCGGCGATAAGGCAATCGATAGACATTGCTGAGGTCTCGAAAAAGCCATACCGTCGCCACACTCCGATACATATGGAGAATGGCGATGAGAGTTCTGATTGCCGGCCTCGCTATGGCAGCGATGGCCGGATTGAGTGCCAGTGCGTATGCGCAGGCGAGCTCCAACACGGCCGGCGGCGCTGCTTCAAATGAAACAGTTGCTGCACAGAACGATCCGAAATCGAATGTCGTCGAGATGCCAGCCGCCAACTGGCTTTTCGTCCAGTCAGCCGATTCCTTCAGCTCAGACGGCAAGACTTTGACCCTCAAAGGTGTCTCGCCACAGACGATCATGTTCAGCGATAGACCTGAGCGCATGACGGGCGATGCGCTGACGGCGAAGTTCGTCGAGTTCTGGGACAAGGGCAAGGACAGCTTCCAGAAAGACCCGCCGAATGCCTCCATCTCGACCGTGGTGGATGGCAAGAATGACATTATCGTGGTCGAGCTGCTCAACCCGCGTCTCGATGGCGACACGCTGACCTATGACATCAAGCCCCTCAGTGGCGAGTTGCCACAATCGGGACAGCAGATCAGTTTGTTCATAGACTGGTGGTATGGTCCGGGTTGGCGTCATCGCTGGGGTTGGGGCTGGGGCCCCGGACCTTGGGCAGGTGGCGCGTGCTGGCGCGGTCCTTATGGCGGCCTGCACTGCCGACCCTATTGGGCATACTAATCGCCTGAACAGCGCCGGAGGCGGAGCTTTCTCTCCGTCTCCTTATACTGACGAATGTCACAATGCGGTCCAAAAGCAATCGCAGGATCGGAGATCAAGGGATCCGGAACCTCTCTGATGGCATCAGGACTTCGCGACGGTGTCGCCGGTATCGACCTCACGATGCGTGTAACCCTGGGCGTGTTGGCGCTTGCCTCGGGTGTCTACACCTATCTCGGCGTTCGGGATCTTCTTGACGGCTCGCCCGTCATCACATTCTTCGCCGCAATCATCTATTCGACAGCGGTCTCGATCGCGATCTACGCTTTCTGGTCCTTCCTCATGCGTTTTCTGCCGCATGTGGAAGATGTGGCAAGCCGAGTCTGGCTCGGTGGGGCCATGCTGCTTGGCTCGCTCATGATCGTTGCAATGTCGTCCTGGCTGAATGCCGCGGCACTCGCCGGATCTGCTGCAATCGAGCAGCATCTTGCCACGACGCTGCAGGCCTATACGCGCGACCTTGATACGGCGCATAATCGGGCGCTTGGCGCGCAGAGCCTGCTTCCAGACATTCAGCTCGCTTCAACCCGTTTCGCCAGGTTGGCGGAGGCGGAGCGCAATGGAGCCTTGACCGGCACCGGCGGCTCCGGAACCGTCGTGCAGCTTCTGAGCCAGATGTCGAGCCAGCTCGATGATCTCGGCCGGGAGGTCGTGGAGAGCGGCGAGCGGGCTAAAGCGCTGTATGCGGAGGGAAGCGGCCAGATCGCGAGAATGCGCGAGTTCGTTTCCGGCCAAGGCGACATCAAAACCCGCAGCGACGGATTCGGCGCCGAGGCGCTGAAGCTCATCGGCACGATTGCAGCGCTCGAACAGAGCTCGATGGCACCAGCGGTCAAACGGACCGCCGAAGACCTGGCGGCGGGCTTCATTGCGCCCGCCCCAGATGGTCAGACGGCTGATCTTGCCGGCCGCCAGAGCCAAGTGGTGGGCAGCGTCGAGAAGGCCGTGGCCGCCCAGGCCAGCGCGCTTTCGGAAGCGGCGAAAGCCATCATCGGTAACGGTCCGGTGGAACCGGCGCGCTTCCAGCCGCTGTCAACGGCGGAAGCCGTCTTGCGTTATGCCGGTGATTTCCTACCCAGCTGGGCCGGTGCCATTTCCATCGATCTGCTGCCCGCCGTTCTCGTGCTCATCCTATGTATCGTGCATGCAGCCATTCGGCGGCAAGAGCAGCCTCAGGATGCAGAATCGATGACCGCGGCGGATCTCATATCCGCGATGCGGTTGCTGCGGGAGGTGGATGGAGAGCGCCTGGCCGTTGCCGCCGCAAAGGGGGGCGAAGGGGGCAATCGTGACGGGCTCACAGCCGCTGAGTTTACAATCACTCCCCTGCCGTCAACCCGAACTGCGAAGAAGGAATGACAACAGCCGACGGCTCGAAAGCCCCTCGCGCATCCTTCTGGCGCATGCTGGGCAAACGCCCCGACGGCACAATTCTGCGCTTGGTGTTTCATGGCCTGATTGGCCTCACCGCCATCGTCCTCGGGTATGATCTCTTGGAGCGGATGCAGGCACAGCCAGCGGATCCGCTCCTGCCTGGCGAGATCCCCAAAATTCAACCTTTCCTGCCCTCGGTGCGGCCGGATGTGGCCAAGCCGGATGAGCGTGATCCCGATCCCGACCAGCGGGCCGCACTGCAGCAGCCCATGGTGATCGAACTGGTCGCCAATGGACGGCTGGAGGCGACAGGCACAATCGTTCCGGGCACGGCAGAACGATTTCGGGCGGAGATCGAAAAGCGCGGAGATTATGTCAAAGCGGTCGTGCTGAACTCACCGGGCGGATCCGTCCAGGATGCTCTTGCCATGGGACGGATTATCCGTGAACGGAAGCTCAATACCCGCGTCGAAGCCCGTGGGTATTGTGCCTCGTCCTGCCCTTTGGTGCTGGCCGGCGGGGTTGAGCGGAGCGTCGAGCAAGGCGCATCGGTTGGCGTCCATCAGATTTTCGCGGTGCCGACCAATGCCGGCGCACCAGCGGTCGGAATGGCCGCGGCGGATTTCGGGCGGGCACAGCAGATCTCGGCGGAATGCCAGCGCCATCTCGTCGATATGGGCGTTGATCCGCAGGTGTGGATCCATGCCATGGAGACGCCGCCGGAGCGCATCTTCTACTTTACGCCGCAAGAGCTCACGTCACTCAAGCTCGCCACGTCGGCCCGGGCGCTCAAGCGAAATTCCACAGCCGCCAAAACCCCGTAAATCCCTCGATTCCTTCTTTGCTGAGGGCATCTCCGCGGCAAAGTTGCGCGGTTCTGTCTCCCGATGAGGGCATTTCGTCCCTGTGGCACTCGCTGTGCTCTTGTCTTTTACTTTTGTCGATTATCGTAAAATCAGGCCCAGTCGAACTGGGCAGAGATATCGCGAGCAGACAGACGGCTCGGTGTGCTGCGGGCGGTTGGCGGTGAGCATGCGGGTGCATCGCTGGCCGTGACGTGCTTTTGCCGTGGCCTTCTATGGAGGGGACCCATGTTTGAGCATTTCGACGCGCTTCTGCTTGCGCGAATACAGTTCGCCTTCACCGTCTCCTTCCACTTCATCTTTCCCTCATTCTCCATCGGGCTTGCCAGCTACCTGGCTGTGCTCGAGGGACTCTGGCTCAAGACGGGACGAGAGGCCTATCTCAACCTCTACAAGTATTGGGTGAAAATATTTGCCCTGGCTTTCGGTATGGGCGTGGTGTCGGGCATCGTCATGTCCTACCAGTTCGGCACCAACTGGTCGGCCTATTCCGACAAAGTCGGGCCGGTCATCGGGCCACTGATGGCTTATGAGGTGATGACCGCCTTTTTTCTCGAGGCAGGCTTTCTCGGTGTCATGCTGTTCGGCATGAACCGGGTCGGGCCAAAGCTGCATTTCGCCGCCACCCTGGCGGTGGCCCTTGGCACCCTGCTCTCTGCGTTCTGGATTCTCTCAGCCAATAGCTGGATGCATACGCCGACTGGGCATGATGTCAATTCCGTCGGGCAGTTCATTCCGCGCGACTGGCTGCAGGTCATCTTCAATCCGTCATTCCCTTATCGGCTCGTGCATACTGTGCTCGCAGCCTATCTCACAACGGCGCTGGTGGTGGGCGGCGTAGGTGCATGGCACCTCCTGCGCGACAATGCTAATGAGGGCGCGCGCATTATGTTCTCGATGGCGATGGGCCTCATCACCGTCGCGGCCCCCCTGCAGATCCTGGCGGGCGATCAGCAAGGGCTCAATACGCTGGAGCATCAGCCGGTCAAGGTAATGGCCATGGAGGGGCATTTCGAGAGCTACTCGGATGGAGCCCCGCTCGTGCTGTTCGGCTGGCCGGATATGGAGGCGGGAGAGGTCAAATATGCCATTTCCATCCCCAAGGCCTCATCTCTCATCCTGAAGCATGAGCTGGATGCGCCGCTGGCCGGTCTCAATACCGTGCCGCGCGAGGAATGGCCGCCGGTGCCGATCGTGTTCTGGACCTTTCGGATCATGGTGGGGCTTGGCCTCCTGATGTTGGGGCTCGCGATCGTCAGCGTGGTGGCTCGCGTCCGGCACAAGCTCTATGACTGGCGCGCCTTGCACCGCTTCGCGCTTGCGATGGGACCGGCGGGTTTCGTCGCGGTGATTGCCGGCTGGTTCACCACAGAAGTCGGCCGGCAACCCTACACTGTTTATGGTCTGTTGCGGACGGCCGATTCCGTCTCGCCACTGGATGCCCCTGCGGTTGGCGCCTCGCTCATCACGTTCATCGTGGTCTATTTCATCGTGTTCGGTGCCGGCACCGCTTACATCTTGCGCCTGATGAGCCATGCGCCGCATCCTGGCGAAAGCAGTCCCGATATGGATTTGCGCCAGCCGGTGCGTGCTGCCGGCATCACCCCGGGGCCAGCGGTCGATCCGCAACGCACCATCGGTGCCAGCGAAGGGAGGTCCTGATGTTGATCGATCTGCCGACGGTATGGGCATTCATCATCGCCTTTGCGGTTTTCGCCTATGTGGTGATGGACGGTTTCGATCTGGGCATCGGTATTCTGTTTCCCTTCTTTGCGCCGGGTCGCGAACGCGACAGCGCCATGAACTCGGTCGCACCGGTCTGGGATGGCAACGAAACCTGGCTGGTGCTGGGTGGCGGCGGGCTCATGGCGGCGTTCCCCCTCGCCTATGCGATCATCCTGCCCGCGCTTTATGCGCCGATCATTGCCATGCTGCTGGCTTTGATCTTCAGGGGCGTCGCTTTCGAATTCCGCTGGCGCGATCCCGGGCATCGGCCTTACTGGGACCTCGCCTTCACATCAGGCTCGATCGTTGCGGCGCTGGCACAGGGGATCACCCTCGGCGCCCTGCTCCAGGGCATCAGCGTTGCCGATCGCAGCTATGCCGGCGGCTGGTGGGATTGGCTCACCCCTTTCAGCCTTCTGGTTGGCGTGAGCGTGGTGATCGGCTATGCGCTGCTCGGGGCGACATGGCTCGTGATGAAGACGGAAGGGTCGGTTCAGGACCACAGTCTCCGACTGGCTAAGATACTCGGCATCGGCACCATCGTCTGCATGGCACTCGTCAGCCTCGCCACTCCATTTCTGAGTGCTGATTATTACCAGCGCTGGTTCTCATGGCCGCAGGTCCTGTTCACGGCGCAGGTGCCACTGCTGGTGGTCATCGCCTCCATAGCCTTCTTTGTAAGCTTGAAATATCGCTGGGATGTCTGGCCGTTTCTCATCGCCCTGGCGCTGTTCGCCCTAGGCCAGGTGGGGCTCGGCATCAGCATCTTTCCTCACGTGGTTCCGAATGCCGTGACGATCTGGGAGGCGGCGGCGCCACGTGAGAGCCTCCTCTTCATGCTGGTCGGGGCGGCCATCCTTATCCCGATCATCTTGGCTTACACGGCCTATGCCTACTGGGTCTTCCGTGGCAAGACGAGCCATGAGGGATATCATTGAGCACGCGTGGAGCCCCGATGCCCGCCGGCCTCAAGCGTCTGCTCTGGTTCGTCGCGCTATGGGCGGCGGGGGTGGCCGTTACGGGGCTCGTCGGGCTCATCATCAAGCTGTGGTTGACTTAGAGCGTTTCGAAGTGCGAGACCGCTGCCAAGTCTCTGTCTAGTCGCATTTTCTTTACGCGAACCGATGCCCAGTTCGCCGGATAATGGTTATAGGCTGGCGTCGGTCAGCATGGCGCTGATCTCGGCCTCGGCGACCAGGCGCCCTTCCACCCGAGCCTCGCCCTTGTATTTCCAAACATTCGCGCGTTTGCGGAGCAGGTTCACGTGAATGCGAACGGTATCGCCGGGCACCACAGGCTTGCGGAAGCGCGCCTTGTCGATGGTCATGAAATAGACGAGCTTGCCTTGGCCCTCCTCACCTCGGCTCGCCACCACGAGCCCGCCGGCCGTCTGTGCCATCGCCTCGATCAGCAGGACGCCGGGCATGACGGGGCTCGCTGGAAAATGGCCGGCGAAATAAGGCTCGTTGATAGTAACGTTCTTGATGCCGACACCGGACAGATCACCGTCCATCTCGACGATGCGGTCGACCAAGAGGAAGGGATAGCGATGAGGAAGCAGCTGCAGAAGACGATAGATGTCAGCTGTGCCCAGTTCCGTTTTCGATACATCCGTCGCCATCTGTTCAGCGGCTCCGCTAAGCTGCCTTCTTCTCGGGAAGGCCGGTTGGATCATTGCTGCCCGTCGCCGGGCGGGACTCAATTCTCGATACCGTGAAAATAGGCAAATCGTGGGTCAGACCCCAATCGCAGACGCATGGCGATATTGTCGACGCATATGCGAAAAAGGCCGGCATTTCTGCCGGCCTTTTTCTTAGATGAGGTCAGGAAAAAGACAACGCTTTTCCGGCCACGGAACACCGATATGGCAACGGTTCAGGCAATCACGTCGCTGGCCCCGCTTGCCTTGTAGGGACCTGCCCTTGGTGGGCTTGCCCTGAGATAGCCGCACCTGCCCTGATTTGGGCTGGTGCGGGGAGAGGCTTAGAACTGGGTGCCCACGCTGAAGCGGAACCACTCGGTCTTGTCATATTTCTCCTTCAAGAGCGCCTGGGCGAAATCGAAGCGGAGAGGACCGAATGGCGATTCCCAGATGATGCTGGCACCGGCAGACGCCCGGAAGGCCGCATTGTCACCCACCAAGCAGCCCTCTGGCACCTTCGAGCCACAGGCAAAGTTATGCGGTGCGTTGAACAGTGTACCAAAATCTGAGAACACCGCACCGCGAATGCCGAACTCTTCCGGCAGGCCCAGCGGGAAGGTCACCTCCACCGTACCGATGCCATAGGTGTAGCCACCCAGCGCATCGTGACGGGATGTCGAGATATCGCGGGGACCAATACCGGCGCGCTCGAAGCCGCGGAAGGAGTTGCCACCCTTGAAGAAGCGGTCGATCGGCTGGATCTCCTTGCCGAGCGGCTCCATATGGCCGGCAGTACCGCGCGCCATGAACACGACACCATCCCAGATGGGATAGAAGTAGTAGGCGGCCATTTCCGCGCGCGCCCACTGAGCATCGCCACCAAGCCCCGCAACATCGGTCGAAACCTGGAAGCGGTAGCCCGAAGTTGGGTTCAGCGGGTTGTCCAGCATGTCATAGACATAGGTCGCACCCACCAGCGAGATGTTGGTGGTGCCACGGGACTGGAGAATTGCTTGCGAGGCATTATCCGGAACGTTCCAGATGCGCCGGTTGGTGAAGTTGTAGCGCGTCGTGATGCGACTGTTCTCGGATAGAGGGAAACCGAGACGGAAGCCACCCCCCAGCTGGCGGACGTCGAAGGAGGATTCATCCTGCTGATCCGTCCGGGTCGCATAGGCGTCGACACCGGCCGAAAGATTCCGCCCCAGGAAGTAGGGTTCAGTGAAGCTGAAATCCACTTCCTGCCGCTTGAAGCTCAGCGATGTGGCCAAACGGACAAACTGGCCCTTACCCAGAAGGTTACGCTCGGTCACGCTCACGGAGCCCACCACCGCTTCCGATGTGGAATAGCCGGCGGCAAAGTTCAGCGTACCAGTCGACTTTTCCTCGACCTGGAAGACGAGCACCACGCGGTCTGGTGCACTGCCCGGTTGCTCGATGACATCGACCTTGCTGAAGAAGTCCAGCGCGGTGATCCGACGGCGGGCACGATCGACGAGCACCCGGTTATAGGCATCACCCTCGACGAGACGAATCTCGCGTCTGATGACATTGTCCTGGGTGCGCGTATTGCCGACGATATCGATGCGCTCGATATAGACGCGAGGTCCTTCCTCGAGGGCATAGGTCAGCCCAATGGTTCGGGTCTGCTCATCACGCTCGACCCGGGGACGAACCTTGGCGAAGGCATAGCCTGAGGTGCCAGCCTCAACCGTCAATCTTTCGACGGAAGAGTCGACCTCCTCAGCACTATAGATCTCGCCGGTCTGGGTCTTGACCTCCGACATCAGCAGTTCAGGGCTGAGGCTGGTGCTGCCAGGATCAACCGCGACCGGTCCGACCTTATATTGCGGCCCTTCGGAGACCGTGAAGGTGATGTAGAAATTCTCGCCATCCGGCGCGAGCTCGGCCGTGGCCGAAAGCACCTGAAAATCGGCATAGCCGTGGTTAAGATAGAAACGGCGCAAAAGCTCCCGGTCGTAGGCCAGACGGTCGGGATCGTAATTGTCCGAGGTGGTGAGGAACTTCCACCAGCGCGATTCTTCCGTGGTGATCACATCGCGCAGCTGGCCATCGTCGAAGGCCTCGTTGCCGATGAAGGAGATGCGCTGGATGCGGGTGGTGGCGCCCTCCGTGATCTCGAAGACCAGGTTGACGCGGTTCTGCGGCAACCGGATCACCTTCGGCTCGATGCGCGCGGCAAAGAGGCCGGAGCGCCTGTACAGGGCCTGCAGCCTTTGCACATCGCTCTGGACGCGAGCGCGCGTGAACACCATGCGAGGCTTCAGCTCAACCTCCTTCGAGAGGTTCTCGTCGGTGATCTCGCTGTTGCCCTCGAAGCTGATCTGATTGATCAGCGGGTTCTCCTCGACCCTGACGACCAGCTGACTGCCGCGGCGGAACATCTGCACGTCGGAGAACAGGCCCGTCTGGAACAGCGCTTTAATGGATTGGTCAACGCGCTCGGCATCGTAGGCATCGCCCGGGCCAAGCTGCATATAGGCGGTCACGGTCTCGGGATCGATACGCTGATTCCCCTCGACCACAATGCGCGACACTGTCTGCGCGTGCGCGTCACCGGCACCAAAGCCAATCCCCACGATTGGCCCCAGGGCGGTTAAGAGCATAGCCACACAGGCGGCAATTACAAACCGATAGCGCATAAGGTACCAATCATCAGTTGTTGTCCCCGCCCCTGGACGAAACGCGTGTACCCGGTTGTTTTACGCGCTTTCGATGCCCCTGAAAACCGCATCGTCGTCAGTCGCGAGATTTCCCCGACCATAGTGTCAAAATCAAAACAGTTCGAAGTGGATAAGGTCGTTCCACGTCGCGAACAGCATCAACATCAACACCAGGACCATTCCCACTCTAAAGCCCAGATCCTGTGCCTTCGGACTGAGCGGTCTGCCTCTCACAGCCTCAATGGCGTAGTATAAAAGATGCCCGCCATCAAGTATCGGGATCGGAAAGAGATTGACCAGTCCGATGCTTACCGAAAGCACTGCAGCCAGATTGAGAAGCGCCAGAAAGCTGATGCCGGCCACCTCTCCCGACATTTGCGCGATCCGCAAGGGCCCGCCAAGCTGGTCCGCTGACTGGGTTCCGATGATCACCTGGCCAACATAAGCGAGCGTGCTGCTGATCACGAACCAGGTCTGCTCGGCCCCCTTCCACAGGGCCATAACCGGACCATAGCGCTCAACCCGCGCCCCTTCCGTGCTCGCGGTGATCCCGAGCAAACCAACCGTGTGCCTGCCGCCAAAGCGGTCTTCGATCTCGCGTGCGGCGGGCGTCACCTGCAGGGTGATGGTGCTGGCATTGCGCAAAATGCCGAGGTTGAGTTGCCGACCGGCGCTGCCAGACACGATACGCTGCAGATCGGAAAAGGTCTCGATGGCACGCCCGTCGACCGTCTTGATCTCGTCGCCGGGTTGCATGCCAGCGGCGGCAGCGGGCGAATCCGGCTGAACCGTGTCGGCGATTGGCGGAGCCACCTGGCGGCCAACCAGCATGAAGGTCGCAGCAAAGATCAGGATGGCGATGATGAAGTTGGCGATCGGCCCCGCCGCCACCACGGCGGCGCGTTGGGCGAGCGGCTTGTTGTGGAAAAGCTGCGCGGCTTCAGCCGGGTCGGCGGCAGCGGCATCCATGACCGAACGGTCGGGTGTGCTGGCCACGGAACTGTCGCCGCGAAAGCTGACATAGCCGCCGAGAGGAAGCCAGCCGATCCGCCATTCCGTTCCGTGGCGGTCAATCCAGGATGCGATGGAGCGCCCGAATCCAACGGCAAAGCTGTCAACCTTCACCCGGCAGGCGCGCGCGGTGAGAAAATGCCCAAGCTCGTGAAAGAACACGACAATCGTGAGCACGAAGAGGAACGGAACGAGATAGGACAGGAATGACCAAACCCCCGAGCCGATCGTTTCCGCGAAAAGCATGTCTCTTCCACCTTTTAGGCCCCGGGGCCAATCTTATATGCGAACCGGCCTGGTTGGCCCGCGCTCATTGCTCTGACATCTCACATTCTGAAGCGGGACGCCAATTCCTGCGCCATGCGGCGCCCATAACTGTCGGCTGACCATACATCATCGAGCGAATGCATGGCCGCGAGCATACCATCCTGTTCTGCGCGCTCGATGGTGGCGCGAACCAAGCCAGTGATAGCCGGAAATGGCAGCCGTTTCGACAAGAATTCGGCCACCGCGATCTCGTTGGCCGCATTGAGGACGGCCGTGGCACTGCCGCCATGGGCCAATGCATCAAGGCTGAGCCTAATGGCGGGAAAGCGATTCTCGTCGACGCGCTCGAAGGTTAGGGCGCCCAGTTCTTCCAGCCGCAGCTTGGGTACAGGGGCGCTGATGCGCTGCGGCCAGGCCAGCGCATAGGCGATGGGTGTGCGCATATCGGGCATGCCGAGCTGGGCGAGAGTCGAGCCGTCCTCGTATTCAACGAGGCTATGGACGATCGATTGCGGATGCACAAGAACGTCCAGCTGCTCGATGGATACATCGAACAGGTGAAAGGCCTCGATCAGCTCCAGGCCCTTGTTCATGAGGCTGGCCGAGTCGATGGTGATCTTGCGGCCCATGCTCCAATTCGGATGCTTGAGCGCCTGTTCCGGGGTCGCCTCGTTCAGCTGCTTCTGGGTAAAGGTGCGGAAGGGACCACCGGATGCAGTGAGAATTAGACGCGAGATCTGGTCGGCATGATCGCGATTGAGGACCTGGAAGATCGCGCTATGCTCGGAATCAACGGGGAGGATCCGGGCGCCAGATCGCATGGCTGCTTGGGTAAAGACGCTGCCGCCGGAGACTAGACATTCCTTGTTGGCAAGGCCGATCGTGGTGCCTTGATTGACGGCCGCGATCGTGGGTGCGAGCCCGGCAGCACCGACAATGGATGCCATGATCATGTCGACCGGCCGTTGAGCGGCCTCGATTACAGCCTCGGGCCCTGCCGCCACCTCGATATCGGTGCCGGCCAATGCCTCTTTCAGCGGGCGATACATTTCCGGATCGGCCGTCACCGCCAGTCGTGCACGGATGGATTTTGCCTGTTCTGCCAATCGGTCAATGTTGGAATTTCCGACCAGTGCATCGATCTCGAAACGATCGGTGTCGCGCCCAACGATATCGAGAGTGGAACAGCCAATAGAACCGGTGGAGCCAAGAATCGTCAGACGCTTGGCATCGACAGCCCGCTCAATTCGCTCAGCGATAACGGTCACAGTTCACATCTCTCCCGTAGAGCACTTTGCATGCAGAAGGTTTTAACAAGGTTACCGTTTTCACCACAGCAGCAATGCTGCGGCAATATTGTTGGTGCCAGAGCGCAAGACTCCGATGGCCAAGACGCCCAAGGCCACCGCGATCAGCCCATCAACCCGGTCAAGAATGCCGCCATGGCCGGGAATGAGCTTGCCTGAGTCCTTCACGCCCGCCTGACGCTTGAGGTGGGATTCAAAGAGATCACCGAGCTGGGCGATCACCGCAAGCAGACCAGCAAGAGCGACGAGCGGAGGAATAGCGGGTAGATCCATCACCCGGCCGAGCAGGCCACCGGCCAGCGCGGCGCCCGTCACCGCGCCAACAAGTCCGGACCATGTCTTGCCGGGTGAGATTTGCGGTGCAAGCTTCGGCCCGCCAACAAGTCTGCCCACGAGATAGGCACCGGTATCGGCGCTCCAGACCACAATCATGAGCCAGAGCAGTGCGGATAGACCATGCGTGGCATCGGCCCTCAGCAGCGCCAGGCTCAAGACCGGCAGAGCGATATAGGGCAGCCCGATCAGAGCGGCCCGCGCTTGACCGTGCCTGCGCGAGAGCAGCCAGAGGAGCGATGCAACCCAAGCCAAAGCGATGAAGGCGAAGGCCGTGCCGGGCAGCTTCGCCAGCACGAGCCAGGGCACAGCCGCGGCCGCAGCCCCATGCAGGCCTTGTTGGATGAGATCGGGCTTGCCATTGACCAGGCGAACCCATTCGAGCGCCATGAGGACGCCGAATACAGCCAGAAGGAGCGCAAACCAGGCTCCCCCCAGCCAGGCAAGCGCGATGACAACCGGCACCAGAAGCACGGCCGAGCCGGTTCTGATGGCGAAGTCGCCCCATTTTCCCGAGGTGTTTGTAGCGCCCATGCCAGGTGCTTGGTCAGGAGACGGGGGCAGCAAGCCCTCCGAAGCGGCGATCACGCGCCATGAATTGCCGCAAGGCGGCCGCAAAGAGCTCGCGGTCGAAATCGGGCCAGGCCTGATCAATGAACACGAATTCCGAATAGGCGCTCTGCCAAAGCAGGAAATTCGACAGCCGCTGCTCACCGCTGGTCCTGATCACCAGATCCGGATCCGGAATCCCGCGCGTATCGAGATGCTGCTCGATCATGGCAGGGGTCACATCGCGGGGGTTGAGGGTGCCATCGCCAATCTGGCGAGCGATCGCCTGAACCGCGCGGGTCAGTTCGTCCCGGGCGCCGTAGTTGAAAGCGACGACCAGCGTGAGAGCGCTATTGTTGCGGGTAAGGTTCTCGGAATGCTCGATGAGCGAGACGATATCCGGTGCCAGCGACAGCCTTTCGCCGATGATCCGAATACGGACGCCTTGGGCATGGAGCTGGGCGACATCGCGATTGGCAAAGCGGCGCAGCAGGTCGAGGAGATAGCCTACCTCCTGCTTCGGACGGTTCCAGTTCTCGGAACTGAAGCTATAGAGCGTGAGATATTCGATGCCGAATTCCAAGGCGGCACTGACGGCGCGGCGGACCGCCTCCACACCCTGGCTATGCCCCGCCGAGCGCGGCAACATGCGTCGCTTCGCCCAGCGGCCGTTGCCATCCATGATGATGGCGACATGGCGAGGCATGCTCCCCGGCCATTCCAGAGCGGGATCCGCGTTGCCTGCACTCAACCGACTCATTTGTAGAGACATGGACTCCACCCGCGGCTGAAAGGCCCGCCCCGCTCGAAGATAGTTCAGATCTGCAGGATCTCCGCCTGCTTCTGAGCAACCATCTCGTCGATCGACTTGATGGTCTGATCTGTCAGCTTCTGGACGTCATCAGCCCAGGCGCGATGCTCATCCTGACTGATTTCACCGTCCTTTTCGAGGCGCTTCAGCTGTTCCATACCGTCGCGCCGCACGTTTCGCACAGCTACTTTGGCCTGCTCGGCATAGTTCTGCGCAACCTTGACCAGCTCCTTACGCCGTTCCTGCGACAGTTCAGGCACGGGAACGCGAAGGGTCTGGCCCTCGGTGATCGGATTGAGACCGAGGCTCGAGTTGCGGATCGCCTTCTCGACGGCCGAAACAAGCCCCCTGTCCCACACCTGAACGCTCAACATGCGCGGCTCGGGCACCGACACATTGGCCACCTGATTGAGGGGCATGGTCGAACCATAGGCATCGACAGTGATCGGCTCCAGCAGATGAACTGACGCACGCCCGGCGCGCAACCCACTGAACTCCTCCTTGAGCTTCGACAACGCACCCTGCATGCGCCGTTTCAGCTCGTTCATGTCCATTGCATTAGGTTCTGCCATCTGGTCTCGTCCATTCTCGCTCAATCTGCGCCGGCATCGATGACCGTGTAACGCCCCTCCCCCCGGATGACCGACGCCAGCATGCCAGGTTCCCGGATTGAGAAGACGATTACCGAAATATCATTATCACGGGCAAGGGCGATGGCTGAAGGATCCATCACCCGCAACTGCTGCGCAAGAACCTCCTGGTAGCTCACCCGCTCGAAACGGGTCGCATCCGCGTGCTTCTTCGGATCGGAGGAATATACGCCGTCGACGCTGGTCCCCTTCAAAATGGCCTGGCAGCCCATTTCCGCGGCGCGGAGGGTTGCGGCAGTATCCGTCGTGAAATAGGGATTGCCGGTGCCCGCAGCGAAGATGACCACCCGGCCCTTCTCCAAATGCCGCAGGGCGCGCGGGCGGATATAGGGCTCGCAAACGGTCGGCATCGAGATGGCCGAGAGCACTCGCGACTGCACCCCGGCATGAACCAGCGCATTGTTGAGTGCCAGCGCATTCATAACGGTGGCGAGCATGCCTATATGGTCGGCCGTGGCGCGGTCCATGCCCTGGGCCGCACCCGCAAGCCCGCGGAAGATGTTGCCACCTCCCACCACGACGCAAAGCTCCAGGCCATACTGTCCGACGTCACGAATCTCGCTCGCGACCCGGCGCACCATCGCCATGTCGATGCCATAGGGCTCGCTGCCCATCAGTGCTTCACCGGAGAGTTTCAGCAGCACACGGTTGAAGCGCGGAAGGGCGGTCATATTGCTTGCCTCAAGGCCATGGCGACGGTGCTAACCCAGGATACCGCGCCTATCACGAGCCGGCCGCTGCCGCAACCTCGCTCGCGAAATCGGTTTCCTCGCGCTCGATGCCCTCGCCGATGGCGAAACGCGTGAAGGCTGCAACGGTGATCGGCGCGCCGACGTCCTTCTCCATCTCCTTGATCGCCTTGCCGACGGTGTTTTCACCATCGATCACGTAGATCTGATGCAGGAGAACGACCTCTTCGTAATATTTGCGCAGCCGCCCTTCGACCATCTTGGCGATGATTTCCTCGGGCTTGCCGGATTCGCGGGCCTGGGCAGCGAGAACATCGCGCTCACGCTCGATCAGGGACGAATCGACCTCCTCCGGCCGCACGGCAATCGGGCTGGCGGCAGCGATATGCATCGCGATCTGACGGCCGTGAGCGGCGAGCTTCTCCTTATCACCGGTCGATTCCAAGCCGACGAGCACGCCGATCTTGCCGAGCCCCGGCTTGACCTGCCCATGGACATAGCTCGCCACCACGCCGTCGCTGACCTCGATGTAACCGGTGCGACGGACATTCATGTTCTCGCCAATGGTGGCCACAGCGTCGGTGACGAAGTCAGCAACGGTCTTGCCATCGGCCATGGTCGCAGCCTTCAAGGCATCGACATCGCCCTGCGCGTTGATCGCAAGCTGGGCAATATCGGCAACCATCGTCTGGAAGGCCTCGTTGCGGGCAACGAAATCGGTCTCGGAATTGACCTCAACGACAGCACCCTTGCGGCCTTCAGCTGCAACGCCGATCAGGCCTTCAGCGGCGACACGCGAGGATTTCTTGGCGGCTTTCGACAGGCCCTTCTTCCGCAGCCAGTCCACAGCGGCATCCATGTCGCCACCGGTCTCGGCGAGCGCAGTCTTGCAGTCCATCATTCCGGCGCCGGTGCTGTCGCGTAGC
Source organism: Rhodoligotrophos sp. CJ14 (assembly GCF_038811545.1). GTDB lineage: Bacteria > Pseudomonadota > Alphaproteobacteria > Rhizobiales > Im1 > Rhodoligotrophos > Rhodoligotrophos ferricapiens. The sequence goes on along the minus strand of NZ_CP133319.1, from coordinate 4,395,943 downwards.
GCCTTGACCATGCTCGCGGTGATTTCAGCCATAGCGGATCCTCGAAGTTCAATAGCTGACAAAACGGGCGCGCTGCAAACGCGCCCGGCAGATCTCGATCTCAGGCATCAAGCCCAGCGAGGGACTTCGCCTGTACGGCCCAGTCATCGCGCTCGACACGGCCCTTGAAGTCAAGGGCATCATCCAGCGCCCGGATCTGGTCAATGTTCATCTCGGCGATCTGCCAGAAGTGGTAGATGCCGAGATCATTCAGCTTCTTCTCGACCGTCGGCCCGAGACCGGTGATCTTCTTCAGATCATCGGGTGTGCCGCGCGGCTCACCCAGGCGCGGAAAGCCAAGATCGGCATCCTCGGCCATATCGGATGCACCCTCATCGGCCAGCGCCGGCTCGGCGAGCGGGTTCTCAAGCTCGCCAATGTCGATCCCGGCCGACCCTTGGGCCACAGAGATCCCCTCGAGCGCTGCCCGCGAAATGAGATCGCAGTAGAGGCTGATCGCGCGGCCGGCATCATCGTTGCCGGGGATCGGATAGCTGATCCCCTGGGGATCGCAATTGGTATCCACAATGGCAACCACGGGAATGCCAAGCTTGCGAGCCTCCTGGATGGCGATGGCCTCCTTGTTCGTATCGATCACGAACATGAGGTCCGGGATACCGCCCATGTCCTTGATGCCGCCCAGCGCGCGCTCGAGCTTGTCGCGCTCACGAGTCAGGTTCAGCGTCTCTTTCTTGGTCAGCCCCAGATGCTCCTGAGCGAGCATGTCCTCGAGCTGACGCAGGCGCTTGATGGAATGTGAAATCGTCTTCCAGTTGGTCAGCGTACCGCCGAGCCAACGATGGTTGATATAGTACTGGGCGCAGCGGCGTGCGCTTTCCGCCACGATATCGGAGGCCTGGCGCTTGGTGGCGACGAACAGCACACGGCCGCCGGCCGCTACCACATCACGCACCGTCACAAGCGCCTGGTGCAATAGCGGCACGGTCTGCGCGAGGTCGATGATGTGAATGCCGTTCCGATCACCGAAAATGTAGCTCCCCATCTTGGGGTTCCAACGATGGGTCTGGTGACCGAAGTGAACGCCCGCTTCCAACAGCTGACGCATAGTAAAATCCGGCAATGCCATGCCGATATCTCCTTTTCCGGTTGAACCTCCGCGGGTGTTGTGAGCCGGATCGGATCCGACACCGGAAGGACGACCACGAACGATTCTGGCCGCCCAGCACCCGCGTGCGAGTTGACGAGGGCGATATACGCGGTCGCCCCTGGAAATGCAAGCAAGTGCCGTTCGAAAGCTTCAATCCACGGGGTTTAATCGCACCCGGTTGCGTCCAGCGGCTTTTGCCTCATAGAGCGCACGGTCGGCGGCGATCAACAAGCGGTCGAGGTCGGCCTCATCATGGAGGCGTTGCGAGGCGATCCCAGCACTCACCGTCACGCGGAGCCTCGTCCCGTCATAGGCGAAAGCATGCTCGGCAATGGCGTTGCGGACCTCTTCACCTACCGCCACGGCCACATTGGCGCTCATGCCGGGCAGGAGCACGGCAAATTCCTCGCCGCCCAGGCGACACAGCAGCGAGCGCGCCGGCAAGAGTTCAGCCAAGCGACGGGCGAAGCTCGACAAGAGTTCGTCGCCCGCGGGATGGCCGAACTGATCATTGATGAGTTTGAAGCTGTCGATATCGAAAATGATGACGGAGGAATAGGAGCCGGGAGACTGCGCCATCAGGGAGGGCGCCATCTCGAAAAAGCCACGCCGGTTCAGGCTGCGCGTGAGCGGATCGCGCATGGCCAAGAGCTTGAGCCGCCGTTCGCTCTGTTCCCGGATCAGCGCAACACCGAACACGGCCACCGCCACAAGGAAGAGCATGGCTTCAACGAGGCTGACCCCGAACCACAGGCCGGTGCGACCCATGCTATCGGGCATCGGCGCAAGAAAAGCCATCACGCCACGCACAATGTAAAACAAGGCATCAAGCAGGATCAGCGCGGCCAATGGACGGCTCGAGGGGAGCCTTTCGCCGCGCCCGCGCCAGAATTCATAGGCGATCGCAAGACAGATGCCGGCGCTCGCAATCGACAGCCAGACCGTCCGCTCCCATGGCTGGTCATCGGGTCCCATGACCACGAGCCCCAAAAGCCAGGGCAGCACGGGGGTGATGACATGGAGGAGCGTTACCGGCCTGCCGTAGAGCACGCGCAGCCCCACCCACCCCATGCCGGCGCCGATCAGCAAAAGCGTATTGGCAAGGTCGACGGCGAAGGTATCGGCGACCCTGTCGCGCCATAGGATCAGCGAGAGGCCCACCGCGCCTGAAAGACATCCGGCGCTCCACCAGAAATAAGAGCGCGCGGACGGATCATTGTGCCAGGCGACGACCAGCACCACGGTGATGACGGAGCATACCGCGATGAGGAGCACGAGAACCGTATAGATATCCAGATCCATCGGCCAGGCCGCCGCTTAGGAGCGAAATGACAGCACCGCATCGCGGATGCGAGCGGACGTGGACAGCACGCAAGAAATCGTCACGCGAATTCGGCGTTGAGGGCACGCCCCATCGGGCGGACCCGGCTCACATCGGCATTGGTCCTGCCGCCAGCCCCAGCAATCAGGCCGATCTCGCGTCGCGCAAAGCCCCGCTGAGTGTCAGGGCTTCGATGTTCACCATCGCGCAGAGCAAAATCGAGAGCGAGAAAGTCGTTGGCACGCGTCATGTCTACCCCCCGATGGACATATTCGCTGCCCTGTGCCTACCTTTGCCAGCCATTCACATCAACAGAAAAGAGAAGACGGCCGCGGAAGGAATCCGCTTTACTGCTTGCGAAATAAGAGGTTCGGATTGCCTTTCTTATTGACCAGCCCCACATACCAGCTGCCGGCACGGTAAACTTCGCTGCACTTGCGGTCACCATCTGTCCAGACCGTGAAGGACACACAGAGCTTATTTCCCCTGACCTCCCAGCGGCCGGCATCGTATTTGCCATTGGCAAATCCTTTCAGATTTCCCTTTGCATCCGCACCGATCGTCAGCCTAACGTCCCCTTTCCATATTGCCTCAAAACGACCGGGAAATAAGGCTTTGAGCATTCCAGCCGTCATCGGCTGCAGCCTCGGCGGGGCGTCCTGAGCCATCGCGCCACCGGCCAACCCGATCAGCATGACTATTCCTATCGCCGCCGCCCTGCGCATGCGCAACTCCTAAAAAGAAACCGCCGATCAGCCCAGTCCGGACTGATCCCGTCCGCCACTATGCGCTGGGCAAAGCAAGGAAATGGTTAGCGATAAACATCTGCCCGATCATGCCGAGAAGAGGCTGCCCGATCAGGCGGAGAAGAGGCGCAAGCAGAGGTGGCGCTCGCTATTCAACGACGCCAAAAAACAACGGGCCTTGCCGATAATTCGCCCCCAAAGTCACGGCCACAGATCAGCAGGTCCGCGCTTCCTGAGAAAACGCAGCGCAGACCGGCGAACCGGCCATTATGCGCGACAGGCTGTGGGGATGGTGCCGCGGACAAGCCTTAGAACGGCACCTCGTCGTCGAGCTCCTCAGAGAAACTCGGCGAAGGACGCTTCTGGCCGCGATCCATGGGACCTGACCGGCCGAAGTCACCGCCAAAATCACCGGAGGCATCCCCGCCAGCACCCCGTCCATCCAGCATGGTCAGAGTGGCGTTGAAGCCCTGCAGCACCACTTCCGTCGTGTAGCGGTCATTGCCATTCTGGTCTTGCCATTTGCGAGTCTGGAGCTGTCCCTCAATATAGACCTTGGAGCCCTTCTTGAGATATTGCTCCGCCACCTTGCACAGGCCCTCGCTGAAAATGACGATGTTGTGCCATTCAGTGCGCTCCTTGCGCTCACCGGACTGACGATCTCGCCAGTTCTCAGTGGTCGCAAGGCTGAAGGATGCAACGGGGCGACCATCCTTAGTGTGCCGGATCTCAGGATCCTTGCCGAGATTGCCGATAAGGATCACCTTGTTTACCGAGCCTGCCATAAGAATTCTCCATTTCGGCACACAATGCTTTCCGGCCAAGCTAGCCGCCCGGAGGTGAGTTAACCACCCCCGCCGTGTCATTCCCACAGGTAGAGCAGCGTTCCCACAGGTAGAACGGCATTGGCGCCGTTTCGTTTCCCATTTGTTCTATACTATTCACCTCCCGCGCGCAAACGATTTAGGCATTCCCGCATATGTCAGCGCGACTGGCGCGTTCTGAAAGCCGGCCCCGCCCCGCTGGGGCGATCATGCTCGCGCGCAGCGTTGTCAAATCGCTTGGGTGAGATTACCTTCCGGCCAGCGGTGAAGGTTTGAGCATCACGCATTGACGCCGCCCGCAAAATTTGTTCTTGTAATGTTCCGCAACACAGTGGCGGAAGCTCCAACCCTGCGACATCGGGCGTCTGGCTCACGCGGTCGCCTGTGGATAAGTCACACCCCATGAGCAACTCTGCCGGCTCCTCAACCGCGCGCAAGGTTCTGTCCATACAGGGCGCGCGCGAGCACAATTTGAAGAATGTCTCGCTCGAGCTTCCACGCGACAAGCTGATCGTGTTCACAGGACTGTCCGGCTCCGGCAAGTCATCGCTCGCTTTCGATACGATCTATGCAGAGGGCCAGCGGCGCTATGTCGAATCGCTGTCGGCCTATGCCCGGCAGTTCCTCGAGATGATGCAGAAGCCGGATGTCGACCAGATCGACGGGTTGTCGCCCGCGATTTCCATCGAGCAGAAAACCACCTCGCGCAATCCGCGCTCAACGGTCGGCACAGTCACCGAGATCTACGACTATATGCGGCTGCTATACGCCCGCGTCGGAACGGCCTATTCGCCAGCGACCGGTCTGCCGATCGAGAGCCAAACCGTCTCGCAGATGGTGGACAGAATTCTCGAGATGCCGGAGGGGACCCGCCTCTATTTGCTGGCGCCTATCGTGCGCGGGCGTAAGGGAGAGTACCGCAAGGAGCTGGCCGATCTGCAGAAGCAGGGCTTTCAACGGGTCAAGATCAACGGCGAATTTCACGAGATCGAAGCTGCCCCTGCGCTCGACAAGAGGTTCAAGCATGACATCGACGTGGTGGTCGACCGGGTGGTGGTGCGACCGGATCTTGGGGGGCGGCTCGCGGATAGTCTCGAGACCGCGCTCAGGCTGGCGGACGGGATTGCAGTTGCCGAACATGCGGATGAAAAGGACGAGAAGGGCAATCCCCGCCGGGTCACCTTCTCGGAGCGCTTCGCCTGTCCGGTGTCAGGGTTCACGATCGATGAGATCGAGCCGCGGCTGTTCTCGTTCAACAATCCTTATGGGGCCTGTCCGCGCTGTGACGGCTTGGGGACCGAGCTCAAGTTCGAGGGCGAGCTCGTGGTGCCGGATACCAGCCTCTCGTTGCGAGAGGGTGCCATCCTCCCCTGGGCCAAGACCGGCAACACATCGCCTTATTACACGCAAACGCTCGAGGCGATCTGCCGGCACTATAGTGTCAGCATGGATACGCCCTGGGCCGAGCTGCCGGAGACGGTGCGCAATGTGATCCTCTATGGGTCAGCGCCCGAAGAGATCACCTTCATCTATGATGATGGTCTTAGAAGCTACAAAACCCATAAGAAATTCGAAGGGGTGGTCACCAACATCGAACGACGCTGGCGGGAGACGGATTCCTCGTGGGTGCGCGAGGAGCTCTCGCGCTACCAGTCGGACCATGCTTGCGAGGCGTGCAAGGGCTATCGGCTGAAACCGCAGGCGCTGGCGGTCAAGATCGCCGGGCTGCATATCGGTGAGGCCACGGAGAAATCCATTCGCGATGCACAGGCGTGGTTCGATTCAATCGAGGCGAGCTTAAGTCCCAAGCAGCAGGAAATCGCCGGGCGCATCCTGAAGGAGATCCGGGAGCGGTTGAAATTCCTCGTCGATGTGGGGCTCGACTATCTCACCCTGTCACGTAATTCCGGCACGCTGTCGGGTGGCGAGAGCCAGCGGATCAGGCTTGCGAGCCAGATCGGCTCGGGGCTCACGGGCGTGCTCTATGTGCTGGATGAGCCATCGATCGGCCTGCACCAGAGAGACAATGCGCGGCTGCTCGAAACGTTGAAGCGCCTGCGGGATCTCGGCAATACGGTAATCGTGGTGGAGCATGATGAGGATGCGATCCGGCTTGCTGATCACGTGGTCGATATCGGGCCTGGTGCGGGTGTGCATGGGGGCGAGATCGTGGCACAGGGCACGCCGGACGAGATCATGGCCTCGCCTGCGAGCCTCACAGGTCAGTATCTCACGGGCATGCTGCAGGTGCCCGTGCCGCGCCAGCGCCGCAAGCCGAGCAAGAGCCGCCTGCTGAAGGTGGTCGGGGCGCGCTCCAATAACCTCAAGTCGGTGAGCGCAGATATTCCTCTTGGGCTGTTTGTCTGCATCACCGGGGTTTCGGGGTCGGGCAAATCGACCTTCACCATCGATACGCTCTATAAGGCCGCCGCCCGGAAGCTGATGGGCAGCCGCGAGCAGCCAGGCTCGTATGATCGGATCGAGGGGCTCGAGCTGCTTGATAAGATCATCGATATCGACCAATCGCCGATCGGGCGAACACCGCGGTCGAACCCCGCGACCTATACAGGCGCATTCACGCCGATCAGGGAATGGTTCGCAGGCCTGCCGGAGGCCAAGGCGCGCGGATACCAGCCGGGCCGCTTCTCATTCAATGTCAAAGGGGGCCGCTGCGAAGCCTGCCAAGGCGACGGGCTCATCAAGATCGAGATGCATTTCCTGCCCGATGTCTATGTGACCTGCGATGTGTGTCATGGCCATCGCTATAATCGCGAGACGCTCGAGGTCACGTTCAAGGGCAAATCGATCTCGGATGTGCTGGAGATGACCGTGGCGGAGGCCAAGGAATTCTTCAAGGCGGTGCCGGCCGTTCGAGACAAGATGGAGACGCTCGACCGGGTCGGCTTGAGCTATATCAAGGTTGGCCAGCAGGCGACCACCCTGTCAGGGGGCGAAGCGCAGAGGGTGAAGCTTGCCAAGGAGCTGTCGCGCCGGGCCACAGGGCGCACGCTCTATATTCTCGACGAGCCCACGACCGGCCTTCACTTCCACGATGTGGCGAAGCTGCTCGAGGTGCTGCACGAGCTCGTGGAACAGGGCAATAGCGTTGTCGTCATCGAGCATAATCTCGAGGTGATCAAGACGGCCGACTGGATCATCGATCTCGGCCCCGAAGGCGGCGATGGGGGCGGTGAGATCGTGGCGACCGGCACGCCCGAGCAGGTGGCGAGCAATCCACGGTCGCATACCGGCCGTTTCCTGAAGGAGGTGCTGGAGCGGCATCGGGCGGGCGCCAGAACCGCGGCGGAGTAGCTCAGCGACTCCGCTCTCGGAACCCTCGCCCGCACAGTTGGTTGCCCCTGAAATCACAGTCAATCAGGAGCGAACCAATGCATGATCTTTCAGGCAAGAAGATTGTCATCGTGGCGACCAACGGGTTCGAGCAGTCGGAGCTCGAGGTGCCGCGGGATAAGTTGAAGCAGGCTGGCGCGACCGTTCACGTCGCCTCACCGGAATCGGGCAAGATCCGCGGCTGGGACATGAAGGACTGGGGGCGCGAGGTTCCGGTCGACAAGCCTATCGATGCGGTGCGCGCGGACGATTACGACGCCATCGTGCTGCCCGGCGGCCAGATCAATCCCGACCTTCTGCGTGTGAATGAGCAGGTGCTCGCGGTCATTCGCGATTTCGACCGGCAGAAGAAGGTGATCGCAGCGGTCTGCCATGGGCCCTGGCTGCTGATCGAGACGGGGATCATCAAGAACCGCAAGGCGACCTCCTATCATTCGATCAAGACAGACATGATCAATGCCGGCGCGCATTGGGTTGATCAGCCGGTGGTGACGGACCAAGGCATCATCACCAGCCGCAATCCGGGCGATCTCGAAGCCTTCTCGAACAAGATCGCCGAAGAGGTCCTTGAAGGGCGGCACGTCAAGCGACAAGCGGCGGAGTGAGACGCGGCCTCCGGCTGGTGGTGCCCTGCCCTCCTGACGGAGCTGAAGGCTCAGGCCTGTGCAACCGGGTCCGGACCGAAGCGGTTCGGACCGCGGGTGCCCTCGAGTATGCCGAGATTGATCAGCGCCCAAATGAAGCCGACCACGGGGATGAAGAGGAGCAGCACCCACCAGCCGCTCTGATCGCGGTCATGGCAACGCTTGATGTGAATGCAGAGCGTCAGGAAGAACAGGACGAGATTGACCAGCAAGGCCAGAAGTCCGTCCGATCCAAAAATGAGATAGGCTAGAAACGACAGCACCAGCACGGCCACCATGCCGATCCACCACATGCCGCGCCCGATCCGCCCCTCATAATTGAGGAGCAGGAACTTCCAGTCGATCGCATTCATATCCCCTCCAGCGCAGTTACGCAGGCCCAGCGTTCGATCCTAGAGCGTTTCCGCTATTCTTTGAATTGCAAAAACCGCTCTAAATGCCTGCATGGGCGCATTTTCTTCCCTCACGCAAGTCCATTTGCGCGGCCAAGCCAGTCTACCATTCAGGTCTGTGATCATCGGCGGGGAATAATGAGATACGGCTGAAGGTAACAGCGACGTGCTGGCCGGTTCTCAGCCCCTCGTCCAAAGGGCAATCTGCTTCCACAACCGAGGATCCATCGGCGAGCACGATTTCTGCCCGCCGCAAGCCTCCATGCCGGCGCACTGCACGGACCGTGCCCTGCAAGCCATCCGGCGCCGCGGGGCCGACCGCGATATCTTGCGGGCGGACGAAAACTGCATAGCGGCCGGCGCCGGGTGTCTCAGGAAGATTGACCCGGTGCTGGCCAAGGAAGGCTTGTCCTGCGGTCACGGTCACCTCGAACCGACCGACCTCGCCGATGAAGCCGGCGACGAAGGGGGTGGCGGGCTTGTCATAGATCTCGTCCGGGGTGCCGACTTGCTCAATGCGCCCATTGCTCATCACCACCACACGGTCGGCCAGCTCAAGGGCTTCTTCCTGGTCATGGGTCACAAAGACGGTCGTATGACCGGTCTGGTCATGCAGTTCACGGAGCCACCGCCGGAGATCCTTGCGCACCTTGGCATCGAGGGCCCCGAATGGCTCATCCAGGAGAAGGATGCGTGGCTCGATGGCCAAGGCACGGGCGAGCGCCACCCGCTGGCGCTGGCCCCCGGAGAGCTGAGCCGGATAGCGCTTCTCGAGGCCTTCAAGCTGCACGAGCTTGATCAGCATCAGCGCGCGTTCGCGGATTTCGGCGCGAGACGGCCGCCGGCCCGCCGGCCTCACCTTCAGCCCAAAGGCCACATTGTCGAGCACGGTCATGTGCCGAAACAGAGCGTAATGCTGAAAGACGAAGCCGACATTGCGCTCCTGAACGGAAAGGCGCAGGGCATCTTCCGCGCCAAAAAGCACACGGCCAGCGCTCGGCTCATCGAGGCCGCCTAAGATGCGCAGGAGGGTCGTCTTACCGGAGCCCGACGGTCCCAGCAACGCAATGAGCTCGCCCGGACGGATGTTGAGGGAGACATCATGGAGTGCAGGCGTGCCATTGAAGGCCTTGCGAACACCTTGCACGGTCACTTCGATCGGCTGGCCCCAATGTCCCGGATTGCGTGAGCCGGTTGCCGGGGTCGCCTCGAACTGGGCCTCGTATGGGCTCGACATTACCTGCGCAACCATATTGCCGGTCCCTGTTAGTGCCGCGCGCCATTGGCGAGCTCGGCAGCAAAGCGCCATTCCAGAAATGATTTCACGACCAAGGTCACCAGCGCAAGCAGCGCCAGCAGCGAGGCCACGGCAAAGGCGCCGACGAAGGCATATTCGTTGTAGAGGATCTCCACGTGCAGCGGCATGGTGTTGGTTTCGCCGCGGATATGGCCCGACACCACGGAGACCGCACCGAATTCGCCCATGGCGCGCGCGTTACAGAGAAGCACGCCGTAGAGAAGCGCCCATTTCGCGTTGGGTATGGTGATGAACAGGAAGGTCTGCCAGCCGCGCGCCCCCAGCGAAAGGGCTGCCTCCTCATCCTGCTTGCCCTGGTCCTGCATCAAAGGGATCAATTCGCGTGCCACGAAGGGAAAGGTTACGAAGATCGTGGCCAAGACTATGCCGGGCACGGCAAAGATGATGGTGATGCCGTGGCTTTGCAGCCATGCCCCGAGATAGCTGTTCGCACCGAAGACCAAGACATAGACAAGCCCCGCGATAACCGGCGAAATCGAAAATGGCAGATCGATCAGGGTCATCAGCAGGCTCTTGCCCTTAAATTCAAATTTGGCAATGGCCCAGGAGGCCGCCAGTCCGAAAATCAGGTTCGCGGGAACCGCTATGGCCGCAACGAGGAGGGTCAGGCGAATGGCCGCGAGACTGTCCGGCTCGCTGATCGCGTCGAGATAAGCGGCCAAACCTTGCCGCAAGGCTTCGGCAAAGACGAGGATCAGCGGCAGCAGGAGAAAGAGCACGAGGAACGCGACGGCAGTCCCGATCGCGGCATAGCGCACCCAGCGGGGCTCGTCGGTGGCTGCAGTGCGCTCAAGGCGCGGAGGTGTCACAAGCTCAACCGCTGTCATGATGCCTCCTGCCATAGGCTTGGATCAAGTTGAGCAGCAGCAGCGTCGCGAAGGCGATCACGAGCATCGCCGTGGCGATTGCTGTGGCACCCGTATAGTCAAACTCCTCCAGCTTTATGGCTATCAGCAGCGGAGCGATCTCGGAGACATAGGGAATATTGCCCGCGATGAAGATCACCGAGCCATATTCGCCAACCGCACGGGCGAAAGCGAGGGCAAAGCCGGTGAGCAGCGCGGGCAGCAGGGCTGGAAATACCACCCGCCACAGGGTCTGCCTTCGGCGGGCGCCCAGAGTTGCGGCAACCTCCTCCTGCTCCCGGTCTAAGTCGGCAAGCACCGGCTGCAAGGTGCGGACCACGAAGGGCAGTCCCACGAAGGTGAGCGCAATGACGATGCCGAGAGGTGTATAGGCCGCCTTTATGCCGAGCGGCTCGAGGAGCTGACCGATCCATCCTTTGGGAGAGTAAAGGGCCGTCAGCGCAATACCGGCGACAGCGGTCGGCAAGGCAAATGGCAGGTCGACCAGTGCGTCCAGCAGGCGCCGTCCGGGAAAGCGATAGCGGGTCATCACCCAAGCCACAAGAAGGCCAAAGACGGCATTGATGGCGGCTGCGATCAGCGATGCCCCGAAACTCAGCTTCAGGGCTTCCAAGGTGCGCTCGTCGGTGATCACCGCCCAGAAGCGATCCCAACCCATGGATGCGGTCTTGAGGACCAGCGTGGCCAAGGGCAGAAGGACGATAAAGCTCAGATAGGTCAAGGTGAAGCCCAGTGCGAGCCCAAAGCCCGGCAATATGCTCGGCTTGGCAATGCTCAGGCGTCGCACTGTGGCCATCTCACTTCTGACCTCTATTTCGCCGGCCGGTAAAGCTGGTCAAATATACCGCCGCTGCCGAAGTGTTTATCCTGCACCTGATCCCAGCCGCCGAAGCGGTCATTGATGGTCACAAGCTTCACATCTGCAAACTGCTTCAGCAATTGGGGATCCACCGCCTCTCGATTCACCGGACGATAGTGATGCCGCGCGGCGATGGTTTGGCCTTCTGGTGAATAGAGATAGTCAAGATAGGCGCTGGCGACCGCTGTCGTGCCTTTTTTCTCCGTATTGCCAGTCACGACGGCGACCGGCGGCTCAGCCAGGATCGAGATCGAGGGGATCACAATCTCGAACTCGTCGGGCCCGAGTTCCTCGATCGCCAAAAAGGCCTCGTTTTCCCAAGCCAGGAGCACATCGCCAATGCCGCGCTGAACGAAGGTCGTCGTCGAGCCGCGCGCGCCGGTATCGAGCACCGGCACATGGCTGAACAATGCCGAGACGAATTCCCGCGCTTTCTCGTCGCTTCCATATTTTTCCTGAGCAAAGGTCCAAGCGGCTAGGTAATTCCAGCGGGCGCCGCCCGAGGTCTTGGGATTGGGCGTGATCACCTGGACCCCTTCACGCACCAGATCGTCCCAGTCCTTGATGTTCTTGGGATTTCCCTTGCGGACGAGAAACACGATCGTTGAGGTATAAGGTGCGCTGTTGCTCGGCAGTTTCGACTGCCAATCGGCCGGTATCTTGCCGGTCGCCTTCGCGATCGCATCGATATCGGCGGCAAGGGCCAAGGTGACCACATCGGCGTCAATACCATCGATCACGGCGCGAGCCTGTTTGCCCGATCCGCCATGGGATACTCTGACGGAGACGGTATCGCCCGTCTTTTCGCTCCAATGCTTGGCAAAGGCCGCATTGAAGTCGCGATAGAACTCCCGGGTGGGGTCATAGGAGATGTTAAGGAGATTGATACTGGCCGCCGCAGCCGGGTGAACTGGTAATGCCCCGAGCAGAAGCAGAAGGCCGGCCGCAAAGAGCCTGAGACGCGAACTCCGTGAGTTGGATGCCATGGCATGCCTCCTCTGTTCTGTTCGCGTTAATGTCGACTTGTCCGCTTGGGTTTGTCAACTGCGCTGCCGTAGATGACCCACGGGTTTTTCCCGCCTTGCCCAAGTTAATCAGCCGCTGATCGCGGGCGTTGCCGGCTCCGATTTCGCCTCTTCAGCGGCATCTTGGGCGTTCTCGGCGAGACCAAGCGCCTGCCACGACGGTGTGTCGGCGAGCGCATCTTTTAGCGTCAAACGGTCCAGCACATTGGTCGTTGCCTGATGAACCTCGAAGAATATGCGGCGAATCTCGCAAGAGCCTTCATCCGCGCAATCTTCGCAGCGACGGTAGGCGCGCTTCGACAAACAGGGTAGTGGCGCCAAGGGGCCTTCGACCATCCTGAGGATGGAGCCGATCGTGATTTCCGAGGGCGAGCGCAGGAGGGTGTAGCCGCCGCGAGGCCCACGCCGGCTCGCCACCAGAGCATTATGCTTCAGGATCAGCAGGATCTGTTCCAGGAAGCGCGGGGGAATCCCACGCGCCTCCGCCAGTTCGCCGATATTCACGACCACGCCTCGCCCCGCGCGGGCAAGAACGATCAGCGCCTGCAAGGCGTATTTGGTCTTCTGCGAGATCATTACGTCAGGTTGAACCGGGTTATCCGGATCGCCTTGTCTTATACCCTACTCTAGCCTGCCATAAAGCAGACGCAACCGGTTTGCTGTGTGGATACTAGAGTAAACGGGTGAGCCTCACTCGAATTCCATGATGACATCGCCGACTGCAAGTGTCGCGCCAGGTTCCGCGTTGATCGCCGACACCACGCCATCGCGCTCAGCGCGCAAGACGTTCTGCATTTTCATCGCCTCGATCACGCAGACAGCCTGGCCCGCCTTGACCTCATCGCCCACATTGACATCGACCGAAATCATCAGACCGGGCATCGGGCATAGCAGCATGCGCGAAGTATCCGGAGGCAGCTTCTCCGGCATGAGCTTGGCAAGCTCGGCCTCCCGCCCGGTATAGACATGGGCCACCGCCTCAACCCCGGCATGGGCCAGCCGATAGCCATTCAGCGTCCGCCGGACCTGAACCGTCATCGGTGTCCCATCGACACTGCCCCGCCAAACCAAATCTCCGGGCCGCCAGTCGCCGGTGAGCTCAAGGTCAGCTGTGCCATCCCGGGAGCGCAGGAAGATCGTATCGCCTTCCTCGTCATCCACCAGGAACGAGCGCCATTCGTCATCAAGCTTCACAACCCGCTCGCGGGTGAAGATCACGGGCTTGCCGCGGAGCTGGCCAGTGATATGACGCTTGCGCTCATTCTCCACATGGTCGAGGAAGGCTGCCACGGCTGAAAGCCTCAGCTTGAGGTCGGCATCGACAGATGCGCCCTTGAAGCCTTCCGGAAATTCCTCGGCAATGAAGCCCGTGGTCAGCGCGCCCGAGATCCAGCGCGGATGGGCCATAATGGCGGACACAAACGGGATGTTGTGCTGGATGCCATCGATATAGAACGCGTCCAGCGCGGCCGACATGTGCCGGGTTGCTTCTTCCCGGGTGGGCGCCCAGGTGCAGAGCTTGGCGATCATCGGATCATAATAGATCGAAATTTCGCCGCCCTCATACACACCTGTGTCATTTCGGATGATCATGCCGCGGTCATCCGTTCCTTCCGCCGGGGGCCGGTAGCGCACCAGCCGGCCCGTGGAGGGCAGGAAGTTGCGGTATGGATCTTCCGCATAGACACGGCTTTCAATGGCCCAGCCGTTGAGCTTGATGGCGTCCTGCTTCAGGCTCAGCTCCTCGCCGGCCGCGACGCGGATCATCTGCTCGACCAGATCAACGCCGGTGATCAGCTCGGTGACGGGATGCTCCACCTGCAGACGTGTGTTCATCTCGAGGAAGTAAAAGTTCTTCTCCTGGTCGACGATGAACTCGACGGTGCCGGCGCTTTCATAATTCACCGCCTTGGCGAGAGCGACCGCCTGCTCGCCCATAGCGGCGCGCGTCTTCTCGTCGAGGAAGGCGCTGGGCGCCTCTTCGATCACCTTCTGATTGCGGCGCTGGATCGAACATTCACGCTCGGCGAGATAGATGACATTGCCATGCTTGTCGCCGAGAACCTGAATTTCGATGTGGCGGGGATTGACCACGAATTTCTCTATGAACACGCGCTCGTCGCCGAAGCTCGACTTGGCTTCAGCACGGGCGAGCTCGAAGCCTTCCTTCACCTCGTTGCGCGAGTTGGCAATCCGCATGCCCTTGCCGCCGCCACCGGCAGAGGCCTTGATCATAACGGGATAGCCGATCTCGTCGGCAATGCGGATGGCATCCTCAGGGGTTTCGATCTCGCCGAGGAAGCCGGGGACAGTGTTCACCCCCGCGGCATCGGCGAAGCGCTTGGACTCGATCTTGTCGCCCATTGCCTCGATGGCCCGGATGTTGGGGCCGATGAAGGTAATGCCGTTCTCTGCCAGCGCCTTGGCGAAGGCTGCATTCTCAGATAAAAAGCCGTAGCCGGGGTGTACGGCCTGTGCGCCAGTGGATTTGCAGGCCTCAATGATCGCCTCGATCACCAAATAGGATTGAGAGGCCGGCGCGGGCCCAATTCGCACCGCTTCATCGGCCTCGCGTACATGCAGAGCACGCATATCAGCATCGGAGTAGACGGCGACCGTCGCAATACCCATCTTCTTGGCTGTGCGTATAACCCGGCAGGCAATTTCGCCACGATTTGCGATGAGAATCTTATTGAACATGACCATATGCCCATCCCGCCACTGCGTTCGTCAGGGCGCTTTTAACGGGCTCGGCTGCTACCGTAAACTCCCGATGTTTGGGAATGAGGGCGTGGAATGACACTGGTGGATACTGAACCGCAGCAGAGGGTGCTCGATCAGGATCTGATCCAGGAGACATCCGAATGGCTCATGGACCAGGCCCTCAGGGACCACGATATCCAGACGATTATCACCGGCTGCTGCGAGCGGCTGGTCGCGGCAGGCATTCCGCTCCTGCGCTGTTTCTTCGCCTTTTCGATGATCCATCCGCTGTATCGGGCGGTCGGGTATACCTGGTTGCGCGGCTCAGGCATCACCGTGAACAAATATCTGCACGAGCCGGATGGATCGCAGCCGACGGGATGGCAGACCAGTCCATTCGGCAGGATGGTGCGCGATCAGGTCACCTGGATGCGTCGCATGATCAGTGAGGAGACCGCTGACGAATTTCCGGTCTTCCGTGATCTGCTCGAAGCCGGGGCCGTTGATTATTTCGCGTTCATGATTCCGTTCCAGGATGCAGCCGAGGCCGATATGCGGGGCATGGCCGGCTCCTGGTCGACCGATCGTCCCGAAGGCTTTTTCGACGAGGAAGTGAAAGCGCTCAAGAAGGTGCAGCGCAGGCTGGCGGTCGCGTGCAAGATGGCGGTCCGAACCAATCTCGCCAGCATCGTGGTGAAGACCTATCTGGGTGCGCAGGCCGGGAACCGGGTGCTTTCTGGTCAGATCAAGCGGGGGGATGGGGAAACCATACGGGCCGCAATCTGGTATGCCGACATGCGTGGCTCGACCCGGCTCGCCGATCTTCTTTCGCGGCAGGATTATATCGACACGCTCAATGAGTATTTCGACATGGTCGCCAGCGAAGTCGTCGCTGCAGGCGGCGAGGTCCTGAGCTTTATCGGTGATGCGGTACTCGCGATCTTTCCCGATGACGCAGATACGGGCTGCAGGTCAGCGCTCGGTGCGGCGCTCAAAGCGCGCCACCGGCTCATCACCAATAATGACAAGCGCGCCGCACTCGGGCGCGCGCCGCTCGATTGCGTCATCGGGCTGCATCTCGGCGATGTGATGTTCGGAAATGTCGGCGTGCCGGACAGGCTAACCTTTTCGGTGTTCGGCGCCGCAGTGAATGAGGTGGCGCGGCTCGAGCAACTCTGCAAGGCGCTTGGCGAACCCATCCTTGCCAGTGAGGAATTCCGCTGCTGCCTTGAAGGCTACTGGCGGCCGGTGGGCGAACACATGCTGCATGGCTTTACCAATGCCATCGGCGTCTTCGCACCGGACCCGAAAGTCTGCGCGAACGAGCTCGCCACGCCAGGCGAGCCCCTTGCCTGGGCCACAAAATAGGATAAACAGGCGCCTTTCCTAACCTCGACGGTACTGAATTGAAATCCGACACGCATATCCCGACCGTGGGCATGGTCAGCCTCGGTTGCCCCAAGGCTCTTGTCGATAGCGAGCGCATCCTCACCCAGTTGCGGGCCGGAGGCTATGCGATCTCGCCAAGCTATGACGGTGCCGATGTGGTCATCGTCAATACTTGCGGCTTTCTGGACAGCGCGAAGGAGGAGTCGCTGGCGGCGATCGGTGAGGCCATGTCGGAGAATGGCCGGGTGATCGTGACAGGCTGCATGGGCGTCGAGGCCGAACGCATCCGGGATAGCCATCCGGATGTATTGGCGATCACGGGACCGCATCAGTATGAGGAGGTGGTCGCCGCCGTGCATGCGGCCGTGCCACCGGTCCATGATCCGTTCGTCGATATCGTGCCGCCGGAGGGCCTGCGCCTCACGCCCCGGCACTATGCCTATCTGAAGATCTCCGAAGGCTGCAATAATCGCTGCTCGTTCTGCATCATTCCGAGCCTCAGGGGCGATCTTCGCTCGCGGCCCGCGGCGAATGTGATGTATGAGGCCGAACGGCTGGTGAAGGCTGGAGTGAAGGAACTGCTGGTGATCTCTCAGGACACCAGCGCCTATGGGCTCGACCTCAAATATGCAGCCAGCAAGTTCCGCGGCCAGGAGATCGAAGCGCGCATCGTGCCGCTGGCCTCAGCGCTGGGCGAGCTCGGCGCCTGGGTCAGGCTCCATTACGTCTATCCCTACCCGCATGTGGACGGGCTCATTCCTCTGATGGCAGAGGGAAAGATCCTGCCCTATCTCGATATTCCGTTTCAGCATGCGAGCCCGCAAGTGCTCAAGGCCATGCGCCGGCCGGCGAACCAGGTGAAGGTGCTCGATCGGCTGCGGCAGTGGCGTGCGATCTGCCCCGATCTCTGTCTGCGCTCGACCTTCATTGTCGGCTTTCCCGGCGAGACGGAGGAGGATTTCACATTCCTTCTCGATTGGCTGAAAGAAGCACGGCTCGAACGGGTCGGCTGCTTCAAATATGAGCCAGTTCAGGGCGCCGCGGCCAATGCTCTGGCCGAGCCCGTGCCGGAAGAGGTGAAGGAGGAGCGCTGGGCCCGCTTCATGGAAGCTCAGGCCGAGATCAGCCGTGAGATTCTCGGGGGAAAAGTGGGTCGCGAGGTCGATGTGATCATCGATGAGGTGGACGAGGAAATGGAAGAGGCCATCGGCCGCACGATCTGGGATGCGCCCGAGATCGACGGCAATGTCTTCCTTCCCAACCACCCCCACCTAACACCCGGCGAAATCTATCGGGCGCGGATCATCGACAGCGAAGAGTATGATCTGATCGCCGAAGTCCCAAACGCGGTGGAGTAGGCATGAAAACGCCCGCGATGATGACCTTCGCGGGCGTTTCCAATGGCGAGCATATCAGGGATCAGTGGAGGCTACTGCCCCAGCGATCAACCTCGCGCTCAGCCTCTTCCTTGGCCATTCCATAGCGTTCCTGTATGCGGCCCACCAGCTTGTCGCGGCTGCCAGCCGCCATCTGCAGGTCATCGTCAGTCAATTGACCCCATTTTTGCCGGGCCGCGCCCTGGAATTGCTTCCACTGGCCAGCGATTTGATCCCAATTCATTCGGACCTCCTTGTCTGGTGTCCTGGATACCTAGACAACACCGCGGCGGCTGATGGGTTCCTCTCTTGTGTCGCGTCATGAGAAGAGCCTTGCCCTCAGGAGATCGCGCGACTATTTGACGGAATGGGCCGGGCTGGCTTATCACTACACCTGTCCAAGGGGAGCCCCGTACGGGGCTGAGAGGCCATTGGCGCTGATGCAATCCGGCATTTCGCGCGACATGGCGACCCTTCGAACCTGATCCAGGTCACGCTGGCGAAGGGATGGATTTAAGTCCTTACGACATCTTCATCCCCTTCCAGCATGTCGACCTTCCGGGGCAGAGGCTTCCGAAGGTTGGAGTGCGAGATGAAGCGGATCACTGTCATAGGCGCGGGAGTTGCGGGGCTCACCACAGCCTTTGCGCTCGCAGAACGCGGTGCCGAGGTCACGGTCATCGAACGTGGCAGTGCTGTCGGGGAGACATCCTGCTCACGCTATGCCGGAGGCATGCTGGCGCCTTGGTGCGAGCGTGAAAGCACAGACCCCCTCGTCCTCAGCCTTGGCCAGGAGGCGGTCAGCTTCTGGGCAAAGATCTGCAATAGCACCGTCGAGAATGGCACGCTCGTTCTGGCGCAGCGTCGGGACTTGGCGGAGCTTGACCGGTTTGGCCGCCGAACGAGCGAGTATGAAGTGCTCGACAGCGCCGGGATTGCAGCGCTAGAGCCAGCTCTCGCCGGGCGTTTCCAGCGTGGACTGTTCTTTAAGCGCGAGGGTCATACGGATCCGCGCAAGGCGCTCCTGATGCTTGCGGCACGGCTCGAGGCGATGGGCGTGCGTTTCGTGTTCGGCACGGACGGGCTGGCATCACAGGGTGACGCCGATCTCGTGGTCGACTGTCGCGGCCTTGCTGCCAAAGACGAGCTTTCTGATTTGCGCGGGGTCAAGGGCGAGATGCTCATCCTGCGCTGCCCGGAAATTGCGCTCAAACGGCCTATCCGGCTCTTGCATCCGCGCATTCCGTTCTATGTGGTGCCGCGCGAGAACGGTCTCCATATGGTGGGGGCCACCATGATCGAGAGCGAGGACCGGACGCGGATCACCGCCCGATCGATGGTCGAGCTGATCAACAGCGCCCATGCGCTGCATCCTGCCTTCGCGGAAGCGGAGATCGTCGAGATCGGAACGGATGCACGGCCTGCCTTTCCGGACAACCTGCCCCGGATCAGACGCCGCGGCGATATCGTCTATGTGAATGGGCTTTACCGGCACGGATTTCTCTTGAGCCCCGCATTGGCGCGCATGGCAGCCAGCGCCATTTTCGACGGCGCCTATTTCCCTGAGGTCATGGATGAGACTGACAGTCAACGGCGATGTGCATGAGGTGGCGAGCCGGACGCTCGCGGATCTGCTTCTCGAACTCGGCTATGGCGAGCTGGTGGTTGCGACTGCCGTGAACCAGACATTCGTGCCAGTGACCGCGCGAAGCGACCGGGTGCTCGAGCCGGGCGATTCGGTCGAGGTGCTCGCCCCGATGCAAGGGGGTTGATGTGACCACGGCACAAGATCTGCCTCTCGAGGTCTATGGTACGACGCTTGCCTCGCGGCTCTTTCTCGGTACCGCGCAGTACCCCTCCCCGGCCATCCTGGCCGAGGCGGTGCGGGCGGCGGGTTGCGAGGTGGTCACGGTCTCTTTGCGTCGCGAGGCCAGTTCGGAGCGCGCAGGCCATGCCTTCTGGCAGTTGATCCGCAATCTCGGCATGCGCGTGCTGCCGAACACGGCCGGATGCCACACCGTGAAAGAAGCGGTGACGACGGCGCAAATGGCGCGGGAGGTGTTCGACACGCCCTGGATCAAGCTCGAGGTGATCCGGGATGACGACACGTTGCAGCCGGAAGTCTATGGCCTCGTGGAGGCCGCGCGCGTTCTCGCGTCCGAAGGGTTTCAGGTATTTCCCTACACCACCGAGGACCTTGGGGTTGCCGACAGGCTGCTGGAGGCGGGCTGCGAGGTCCTGATGCCTTGGGGAGCACCGATCGGCTCGGGGCGCGGGCTCAACAATGTGTATGCGTTGCGGAGCCTGAGGGCGCATTTCCCGGATATTCCGCTGGTGGTGGATGCGGGCCTCGGCCTGCCGTCGCACGCGGCACAGGCGATGGAGCTCGGCTATGACGCGATCCTGCTCAATACGGCAGTGGCCAAGGCCGGCGATCCCGTCGCCATGGCCAAGGCCTTTGCGCTGGCGATCGAGGCCGGCCGCACGGGCTATCTCGCTGATCCGATGGAAGCGCGCGACATGGCTGCCGCCTCAACGCCACTCCTCGGCATGGCATTTCGGAGCTGACCGGTGCTTGATCCCTTCTATCTGATCGTCGACGACGTGACCTGGCTCGCAAGGCTGCTACCCGTCGGGGTCAAGCTCGTGCAGCTGCGCATCAAGGATAAGCCGGCAACCGAGATCCAGCAGCAGATAGCCGAGGCCAAAGCACTCTGTGCGAGGTTCGGGACGCAGCTGATCGTCAATGACTACTGGCAGATCGCGATCGATGAGCGGTGCGATTTCGTCCATCTCGGCCAGGGAGATCTCGACGGGGCGGACCTTGCCGCGCTGCGCCGTGCCGGCATCCGGCTCGGGGTCAGCACCCATGACGATGCGGAGCTCGAGCGCGCGCTTGCCACCGAGCCCGATTACGTGGCGCTTGGCCCGGTGTTCCCGACCATTCTCAAGCAGATGCCGTGGGCCCCACAGGGTCTTAAGAAAGTCGCGGACTGGAAGCGCCGGGTCGGCAAGCTGCCCTTGGTCGCCATTGGCGGGCTCACCCCTGAACGGGCACGGCAGGTGCTCGATGCCGGCGCGGACAGTGCCGCCGTCGTCACGGATATTCTCTACAACACCAATCCCCAAGAGCGGACAAGACAATGGATCGCGGTGACACGATAGGGTCGCGCTATGCCCGCCAGATGGTGCTGGCCGAGATCGGGCCCGAGGGCCAAGAGCTGCTTCAGCGTGCGCGGGTGCTGGTGGTCGGTGCCGGCGGCCTTGGCTCGTTTGTGCTGCCGGCGCTCGCCGGTGCGGGCGTTGGCAAACTCGTCATTGTCGATCATGACGTTGTCGATCTGTCCAATCTGCATCGCCAGCCACTGTTCAGGATGGCTGATATCGGCAAGCCCAAAGCCGAGGCTGCATGCGCGGCCATTCACGCGCTCAACCCGGAGATTGCCTGCGAGGCGGTGGTCGCGCGGCTCGAGCCTGACAATGCGGAAGCTCTGGTCGCCCGTGTCGATCTCGTGGTCGATGCGGCAGACAGCCTGGCGGTCAGTTATATCCTGAGCGATCACTGCATGGCCCAAGGTCGCCCGCTCGTCTCGGCATCGGTGCTCGAGCAGCGTGGCTATGTCGGGGCTTTCTGCGCCGGCGCGCCAAGCTACCGGGCTGTCTTTCCCGACATGCCGACGGTGATCGGGTCCTGCGCGCTGAACGGGGTCTTCGGCTCGGCTGTAGGCGTTCTCGGCTCGCTTCAGGCCCATATTGCCCTGCAATTGCTGCTCGGCCACGAGCCATCGCCGCTCGGCCGGCTGGTCACCGTCGATCTCAAGTCGCTCAGCTTCGGCGGCTTCGATTTCAGCGGTGCGGAGGAACCTGCAGGTCCACCGATCCCCTTCATAGGACGCGCAAATTTGAGACAGGGTGATGTCATAATCGAGTTGCGCGACGCCGAAGAGGCACCGCAGGCGATCACGGCAGACGCGCTGCGGATCCTGCCTCAGAACATCACAGAGGCACAGCTTCCTGAGGATCGTCGCGTGGTGCTCTGCTGCCGCAGCGGCGTCCGGGCCTTCCGGGCGGCCAATCTGCTGAGGCGCCGCGGCCTTCGCGACCTCGCCCTGCTCGCGGCGGGCGAGTGAGACATGACCGGTTGCACTTGCGCGAATTGCTGACTCAACTTCTCAATAGCCGGGTCTAAGATAAAGGCGTTCCTGCGCAAACTTGGTCACAGCAGGTGCCCATAGAACCGTGCACCGCTATTGACCCGGCTTGCGGCCTGGGACTAGTTTGAATTGAACAGGTTGGGGAACTGGAATGTCCGGCAAAACTCTGACCCGCGCCGATCTGAGCGAGGCCGTACACCGGCAGGTCGGATTATCGCGGACTGAATCGGCGGCGCTCGTTAAATCTGTCCTGGACCACATTGCAGATGTGCTCGTAAATGGAGACTCAGTGATGCTGTCTTCGTTCGGCACGTTCATGGTCCGGAACAAAGCCCGGCGTGTCGGGCGCAATCCGAAGACGCGCGAGGAGGTTCCGATCTCACCGCGTCGGGTGCTCGTCTTCAGGCCTAGCCATGTGCTCAAGGACTCGATCAACGAGGCGGATGGGACAGGCAGCCGCAAAGAGTGACGTTTAGGTTGCGCATGTGTTCGTGATGCCATGCGACCACTCCGGGGAGTGATCGATGGATAAGGCGCCGGACGCTTTCCGGACGATCA
The DNA here is from genome assembly GCF_038811545.1 of Rhodoligotrophos sp. CJ14. Taxonomy (GTDB): domain Bacteria; phylum Pseudomonadota; class Alphaproteobacteria; order Rhizobiales; family Im1; genus Rhodoligotrophos; species Rhodoligotrophos ferricapiens. Next base: position 4,373,270 of record NZ_CP133319.1, on the reverse strand, counting down.
GCGAGGTGGCGGAAGACCTCGATGTGCCTCAGCATGTGCTGAGATTCTGGGAGAGCAAATTCAACCAGGTCCGACCGATGAAGCGCGGCGGCGGCCGGCGCTACTATCGGCCGAATGATGTGGAGCTGCTGCGCGGCATCCGCCACTTGCTGTATGGCGAGGGCTACACGATTCGCGGCGTTCAGAAGCTGCTTAAAGAACGGGGCGCAGCTTCCGTCGCAGCAATAGGAAAAGCCCGGGCGGAAGGGCGTCCGATCCCGGAGAACCTCAGCGAGCACCCGGACGACAGCGGCATCTATCTCGAGACGGGGCATGGGCGCGATCGTCCAGGGTCGGAAGATGCCAATCTGGAGCTTCCACGCAGCGAACCCTTGCTCATCGCCGAGCATGATGAGCCCGATACATTCCCATTTCATGGTGGGCCGGTCTCGCTGCCGGCGCAGGATGACCCATCAGGCTTCAGTGAGCCGGAGAGGCGCGAGGCACTTGCGCCCGTAGCTGACTTGAATCGAGAGTTCCTGCGAGCGGCGCTCCGGGATCTTGAGGAGACGCGAGCCCTGCTCTCGGACGTGCTTGAGAAGTAGCTCGCTCCGAACGCTTGACCATTCTAAGCTTGATCCAGGTAGCTGAACGCGGTAGGGATCGTGCGCCAGTGTCGGAGCGTAGCGCAGCCCGGTTAGCGCACTAGTCTGGGGGACTAGGGGTCGTGGGTTCGAATCCCGCCGCTCCGACCATCTATCCCATTGAACCGGATGGGGAATCCAGAGATCTTTCTGTTCGGCATGCGCCCCAGCTCGAGACATAACGCCTCCACGCCGAGCAGCCATCAGCCGCGGCCGCCGAACCAGAAATCCAGTTCACGGATCCGGCGCTTATCATAAGGCTTCGATGGATCGCTAATCTGCCATTCGTCGCTGTCGATCAACCCGGCCCATCTCGGCTTGCCGCCCTGCTTCTGGACTGACTGCCGCCAGCGATACTGGGCGTAGATCTCCATGACGTTGCTGGCGTATTGGCTAGCGAGCGCTCCGTTCCCCTCTATAATGAGGAGGTTCTCGTCATTCACGCTGCTCGCCTTAGGGCCGAGATTATGTGACCCCGTCATGACGACAGGCTTATCACCATAGGGGTCGATCACAACGATCTTGCTGTGAACCATGGCATGTGCCCTGGGGAGCTTCAAAAGCTCTTGCTTCCAATATTTGAGCGGCCCCGGAATCTCGGCTGGAAGAACGACATCAGAATTTGCGTCTATGCGCTCACCGCGATTGAACAGCACGACTGGGTTCTTCTCAGTTCCGGGGTTCTGGTTCACGACACCTTGAATGTAAAGCTCTGGCCTGTGGTTGGCTCCGCCCGGTAATGCCAGTTCGATAATGTCGTTGAGAAGCGTTCCCCGCGGCCCAGGATTGAACATGAGGAAAAGGATACCGTGCTTGGCTCCAGCGATAAGCTCGCTCGCGTAAGCCAGATCACGGCGGCCGCGCAGTGGCGTGAACCAGAGCGTCGTCCCCTTCGCAGTGTCGGTCGTGCGCGGGCTTGCGTTGGACTCATAGAGAGTGTCAGGGGTCCCATCGCCAGCGGCTGCCAACAAACGCCACTGATCGCGATAGAAGCGGGCGAGCACGGGATTGCGGACAAGAATTGCATTATTGGCTTGCGTGCACAGGCCCGTCTTTGTCCAGTTCGTGCTTCCCGTCCAAACGGCCTGGGGCTTGTTATCCGCGTCACAGAGCACAAGGAACTTGTTGTGGGCGAGTGCGCGCGGGGCGCTCATGCGATCGTGCAGATCGCAGTCGGCCAGCACCTCCCGGGCATGACTGTTCGCGTCTTGCCCCTTCTTTCTGACGCTGCCGTTGCCGAGAACGATATGAGCGCGTTTTCCGAACGCCTGGAGTAATGGCACGAGTTCAGGATCATTCAATTCGAACAGGGCTGCGTAGATGTGGGCTTCTGAATTGGCCGCGTCGGTGAGCAGCCGCACCAGCTCGTTTCGGATTGGGCCGGCCAGGAAATGCCGGATATTGCTGCCAGGGTCCGCGATTTCCGTGGCGAGCGTTCGTGCGGGCGCATCGTCCGGCAGGAGCCGAGCCAACCACTGGCTGGCGACAATACCGCGGTTGAAAAAGCAGGATACTCCGCCATTCGTTTCCGCACCGATCACGACCGGAGCGCTCCAGCCCGATGCCAGATCATCCGCCTCGCTCATCGCTGCTTCCGGACCGATCATAGGAGCGACGCGATAAGCCACCCGATCGCCGGGATTAACCGCAAAGTCGGACCAGAGATATTTCTGGATGGGCCAGCGGGTGGTCGGCCTGCGCGTACCTTCCTTGACCGACGGCCCGTCTGCAAAACCGACCCAGCTGGCCACGATTTCCTCGCTGAAGCCCTGGGCATCGCCATGGTGGATGGCATTCGGACTGGCCAAACGGCCATCTGCTCTTCTGATCTTCCGTCGCAGCGCAAAGCCGCGGCATCCAGGAACAAACGGAGCTCTCCAGGCTATGAACGCACTATCAACGCCTGAATGGACAATAATATCTAATGTTTTTCCGGATTTATCCGCCCAAGCAACGTGATGCTTTCTAAAATCTATGTTCATATTATAGTTTTCCATGACGATTATTGATCAACAATCTATCGATCTCGTCATGGTATTGCTGACAGGTCCGCCATTTATACCGCCCATTGAGGAACGCAAGGCGTCATCTGCTCGCAGGAGGTCGGCGAATTACAGGTAAAACGGTGGCGGGAATCAGAATCTTAAGCCTGAAGATCCGACGGAGCTAGTCCACGCTCAGCCACGGGACCGGCCCTGCGGGACGGCGCAGGCCCGACAATGGAGGATCGAATGGACGCTATCGGGCAAGCCACTGGCCCGCCGGCACTTCATACAACTCGCAACAGGTGGGGAGTCACCCGCGCCTTATTGGCGATCACCGCGACGCTCACGCCTGCGGGCATAGTGGCGCAGCCATGCGGCTGCATAGCCGCAGACCGGCACAAGCTGCCAGTCCTCCTGCTCGGCCATGGCGACAATACCCCTCATCAATCGATCGGCCGCCCCGGTGCCACGCAGCGGCACTGGCGCCTCCACATGGGTGATGATCACGCTCGCGCCGCGCCGCTGGTAATCGGCGCGCACGATCTGGCCGTCAATCTCGAGCTCGAACCGGCTTCGGTCCGGATTATCTCGCACGTCACCGCTCACGCCGCGTCTCCTTTTGCCTGACTGCTCCCATAGATATAACAGCGGACCCAGAGCAGAGTGCCATCTGACCGTCATTTCCCGCACTCGCAAAATGCAACCGGCCCGCGCCCCGTGAATTTGCTCCGAGAGAGTAAGTTTGCGGAGATCGCATGCCAGGAAAGGATCATGCCCAAACCAGCGTCGTCATCACCGGCGCATCGAGCGGGATCGGGCTTGCGACGGCCGAAGCGTTTGCGCGGCAAGGGGCCATCCTCACCCTGGCTGCTCGCAATCTGGCCTCGCTCGAACAAGCGGCCAGTCATTGCCGAGCGCTTGGCGGTGAAGCCTTCCCGGTACAGACCGATGTCAACGACATCGTCGCTGTGCGCACACTTGCCGAACATGCGCTGCGAAATGCCGGCCGCATCGACATCTGGGTCAGCAATGTCGGCGTGGGTGCGGTTGGACGCTTCCATGAGACACCGATCGAGGCACATGAGCAGGTCATCCGAACCAATCTCATCAGCCATATGAATGAAGCCCATGCGGTGCTGCCCATCTTCCTGCGGCAACGGCGGGGCATCTTCGTCAACATGATCTCACTCGGCGGGTTTGCGGCCGCTCCCTTTGCCGCCGCTTACAGCGCCAGCAAGTTCGGATTGCGGGGCTTCTCGGAAGCGATCCGCGCAGAGATCGCCGATATTCCGGACATCCATATTTGCGATGTCTATCCCGGATTTGCAGACACACCGGGGCTTAGTCACGGGGCCAATTATGTAGGTCGCAAGCTGGCGGCGCCACCGCCGGTGATCGATCCGCGCCGGGTCGCATCGGCGATCCTTACTCTCGCCGACCATCCGAAGCCGACAACGATCGTCGGTTCCACCGCGCGGCTCACCCGGATTGTCCACGGAGTGGCACCCAATCTCACTGCACGCATCCTTGCGCGGTTCATGGAGGGCTATCTCAAGCGCGCGGACATGCGCGCCATGAGCGAAGGCAACCTGTTCAGAGCCTCCCCATTTCCCGGGCGGGTCGATGGCAATCTCCGGTCACCGGAGCAGCGGGCCCTGCTCACAGCCCTTCTTGGGGCGGCCGCCGTTACCGGGATCTGGCTACTGGCAAGGCCATCGCGAAGGCCGGCATCTGCATCGGGCGGCCGTGGCAAGCTTGCTCAGAGGCGATAACACGCCAGAGACGGAGCGGCAGGAGCTGCTGTTCGGACGAGCTCACGAGGTTGCTCAGTCCTGCATTATAGCCGCTATAGAGGACGTGCACTGACGCGTTCTTTAACCGATATTGCGGCCATGGAAAGACACTGGCGCGAACGCCTCGAGCAGGCTCTCGAGGCATCCCACAAATCAAAGCGAAGCGTTTCTCTGGCAGCACGATGCGGCGCGGGATATCTGCATGATGTTCTCAGTGAGGGCAAAGAGCCCACGATCGATCGGCTCATGCGCATCGCTGACGTGCTGGGGGTCAGCCTCTCGTGGATTCTCTACGGAATCGAACTCAAAAAGCCCGAAGAGGAATTGCTCAGGGCCTATGCGCTATTGTCTGAAAGGCAAAAGCAGGCCGTTCTCGAATTGACCCGCTCAATGGCAGAGGACGGCCGGTAGCTCAAATGGCTCATGTCTCGTGCACGGCGTACCTGAATTTTAGCACTTGAATGGCCCCTCCGTCGCGTTCCGGTTCTCCGCTATAGCATCGCTCACATCCTCTATGGCGGAAGCATGCGGCTGGTCGGAGCGCCGCACGGGCGATTTCACAAGAAAACCCGCCGAGGAGGCCCGGCGGGTTTCGTCGAAACAGATCCGGTTCAGCGGAGCGCGGGTTAGGACGACCTCTTCAGCTGAGCATTGCACAGGCTGTAATAGCCCCCGCCCTTCTGGATCCACTTCATGCCGCCCAAGGCGTTGTTGTCCTTGGCAGCATAATAGCTGTCCAGGCAGGTATGCATCCGGGCCTGACCTGGAGACATCGAGGAATATTTCGGCGAAATGCTGTTGGGCAGTCCGACGTTTGAAGGAGGCGGAGCGGTCGGCGCCGGTGGCTCCTGTGTATACTGCGCCTCAGTTGGCGCGGGCACGGTTTCGTCTTCCGCCGCCTCGCTTCCGCATTGCTGCTTGCGGAAGTCATTCCACTTCAGGCCGCCAAGTGTCCCAGCAGTCTTCGCTGCATGATATTTCGCGCTACATTCCTTCATGGAGAGCGCATGGGCCGGCGGTGAAACCAATAATGCAGCTAACGCAAGACCTGCTACAGCAGAAAGACGGGTCAGCATTTCCGGTTACTCCAGTGGACAGACAGCCTCGACAGACTTCACTGTCCACCAGAAGAACCGCTATCTACACACATTTCAACAATAAAACATTTCATAAGTAAACAATTGCCCAAAATGAAAATTGCATTTCTTGCAAACATACAAATGGATAGATCGATTGCTTCAAAATGTATGAGTAATATCCACCTTTACACTAAACCAGCTCGACTTCAATCAGCGTGCTCTCACCCGAGCTGCATGCCGGTGGACCCGGATGCGGGCCTACGCGCTGGCATCCTGCCTCAGGTGCCGAAGGGCGGCACATAAAGACAGCGCGTACGCCCGGCTTTCGGCTCGCATCGATGGAAATGGCTATCCTGACTACGGCGTTCGCGGGCATCTCCGAAAGGAATGAGTTCGCCGGTTTCCCTGATCAACCATCCTTTTGAAGTGGCCATCACCGCGCCGTCGGCAAGGGCGTGGCAATCTCGATTGTGACAACAGTCCGCGTCGTACCAATCATGGGCCATCGCGGGTGAAACAAAGAGCAGGAGAGCTAAGGGCAACGTGCGGATCATCCGATTCTCCACAACTCGGCTGCCGTCGGAGGTTTTGCGCAGGCACCGGCCTCGCCAGCACCTGGTCCGTATGCTCGCAACCTCTCAGGCCAGACGTGCGGGTATCGTGGCCGTGAACGGTTGCAAGCGCGTTAGCGATCCCGTTTTGGGAATCAGCTGCGACAAATTGAACCAAAGGTTGTAAAATTTAATCTCTAGTTGTAAGCGCGAATAATAACTAAAGATGGCCAGCGGCAGCGTCGCAGCCTGGTCCGGTCGCATTAGCTCACGCGAGCGGGGATCGCTTCGCTCGATAATGCTTCAGTCCGCCAACTCGCTTCTCGCCAATATTCCAGTGGTATTGCGGCATGAGAAGGGCCGGCTCACGCGAAGGCCGCCTCGTGCTGCGGGGTCTTTCCCCACGCTTGTCGGGATCGTCCTGAGCAGGCTGTAATAGTCCCATTCCCCCTTGGACTGGTTGGGGTGCTTGGCCTCGACCAAGAACAGGCGCTGATCAAGCCGGCCATCCGCGCCGATGCGGGCGCCTCGAGCAAAGAAGTCGCTGACGGGTGCTTGCCGCATGGTGGCCGCGACGGCCCGACCATGGTCGCTGCCCGATGCCTGGACTGCCTTCAGATAATGGAGAACGGCTGAATAGACGCTCGCCTGCACCATACCCGGCTTGCGGCCGGCGCGGCGCTCATACCGCTCGGCAAAGGCGCGGCTGGCATCGTCCCAGTTCCAGTAATAGGCGGTGCTCGAAACAAGGCCCTGGGCCTCATCCAGCCCTACGGCATGCACATTGCTGAGCGCCAGGCTCAGAGCGACCAGTTTCTGGCCCCCGGCGGGGATGCCGAACTCGCCGGCCTGCTTCATCGCCGTCAGTGCGTCCGAGCCCTTGCTCGCCAGGCCGATCACCTGGGCGCCAGAGACCTGGGCCTGCAGCAAGAAGGCGGATAGATCGGTTCCACCGCTGGGGTGGCGAACCTCACCGATCACCGTGCCGCCTCTTGCCGCGATCTCCTTGCGCAGAATATCCGCGATCTCATGGCCGGAGGCATTGTCGGCGGTCAGCAGAAACCATCTCTTGCCGCCGGTCTGGACTACGGCCCGCACCATTCCGAATGCGCGCTCGTGCAAATCGGGAGTCCACTGAAAGGTGGTGGCAAAGCAGTTGGGCCCAGCGGTGCCGCCGCTGTCCGCGCCGGAATAGAAGACCACCTTGCCGGCCTCACTGATCATCTGCCGGGCGGCGCGCGAGACCGCCGAACCGGTCACATCCACCACGGCATCGATATGGTCATCGTTCAGCCACTGCTCGGCAATGGTGGACGCCAGTTCCGGCTTGTTCTGATGATCGCCCGACAGAATACGGATCATCTTGCCGCGTACCATTCCGCCCATGTCCTCAGCGGCGATCTGCGCGGCCGTGACTGAGGCATCACCACCGAAATCCGCATAGGGACCGGACTGGTCGGTCAGAATACCAATTCTTACCTCATTGTCGGAGATCTGCGCATCGGCTTGCGCGATTCCGCAAGCAATAGCGAAAACGAGGCCTAAGACGGCCACTTTCCTCATTCACGTTCTCCTGCGCTCGTCTGGCGCCGCCCTGTGTCACAGGCCCTTAAACGGGCTCTCTGTCACCCGTTATCGCGCGAATGAGTGGCGAATCTCTTGCTCGAACGAGTTAATTGAAAACGATCAGGACGTTTGGAGCCGGAATGTCACACGGTCAGAGCACGAGAAAACCGGCAAGGCCGGCCAGGATGACCACGGCCCAGGGCGGGATACGCCAGGCGAGCAGGCCGATAAAGGCGGCCACCGCAACAGCCATGGCCGGGGCCGAAGGGATACCTTCGAGGAAAACCGGATTGTAAAAGGCAGCGGCGAGCAGGCCGACCACGGCAGCATTGATCCCCGCCAGGGCGCTGCCCGCGCGCGGCATGTTCCTGAGCCGGATCCAAAAGGGCAGCACACCGATGATGAGCAAGGCGGAGGGAAGAAAGATCGCGATGAGAGCAACGGCCGCACCAAAGAGACCCGAAGGCCATTCTCGCGCAATCGCCCCCAGATAGGCTGCGAACGAGAATAGCGGTCCGGGCACTGCCTGCACCGCGCCATAGCCCGCAAGGAAGCTCTGCCGGTCGACCAAGCCGGTTCCGACCATTTCCGATTGGAGAAGCGGCAGTACAACATGCCCTCCGCCGAAGACCAGCGAGCCGGCGCGATAAAAGCTGTCGAACATATGCACCAGGCCATTGTCGGTCATTGCCGCCACGAGCGGCAGGCCCAGAAGCAGGATGAAGAAAAGGCAAAGGCTTGCCAGGGCCGCTGTTTGCCCGGTGCGTGCGGTTTGAGAGGTGATCAGGTCGCTTGCGCCGTTTCGCCCGGACACGCTCAGAGAGATGAGACCGAGCAGCCCACCAAGCACGATCACCAGCACCTGGCCCAAGGCGGTCGGCATTGAGAGGGCCATGATCATGCCGAGCGCCGCGATGGTGGCGCGCGCGCGCCCCCAAGCGAGCTGCCTTGCCATTGTCAGAACCGCTTGGGCAACGATGGCCACCGCCGCAGCCTTGAGGCCCGCGATCCAGCCATGTCCGGCACTGGCCCCAATCCATCCGGCTCCATAGGCGAAAGCCACCATGAGGAGGGCGGAGGGCAAGGTGAATGCCGTCCAGGCGGCGAGCATTCCAGCGAAACCTGCTCGCTTCAGACCGATCGCCATGCCCGCCTGGCTCGAAGCAGGCCCAGGCAGAAACTGGCACAGGGCGACGAGATCCGCATAGGCCTGCTCATCGAGCCAGCGACGGCGGCGCACGAAGGTTTCATGAAAATAGCCGAGATGGGCGACAGGCCCGCCAAAGGAGGTGAGCCCCAGCAGAAGGAATACACGAAAGACCTCGCGGGGAGATCCCGCGCTCGGCAATGCCGCTTCAGTGCCCCTCGTCTCCTCCATATTTTCTCTCTGCTCCCGATCCCGGTACGGCCCGCCCATGGCCGAAACGACCATTGCATTACATGCCACAGCCATTGCGACGTGCCCATCTCAGCCAGCCGAATATCCCACGCGACGAGCAGACTTGCGAAGGCAATGGCTTTTCGTCATGAAGCGCCCCATGCGCCAGCCCGAAGAGCCATTACCCGTCGAAACCGCCCTGCCCGATCTCCTCTCGGCGCTCGAGACCGCTGGTTCAGCGGTGCTCATCGCGCCGCCGGGGGCCGGCAAGACGACCAGGGTGCCAATCGCCCTGTTGAACGCCCCTTGGCGGCGGGATGGGCGCATCCTCATGCTCGAACCCCGCCGGCTGGCAACGCGAGCGGCTGCGCGGCGCATGGCCAGCATGCTTGGAGAGGAGGTCGGGCAAACGGTCGGCTATCGGGTGCGCCTCGATTCGAAGGTGTCCCGCGCAACCCGGATCGAGGTTGTGACCGAAGGGCTCTTCACCCGCATGCTGCAGGATGATCCGGAGCTGTCCGGTGTCGCGGCCGTCATATTCGATGAGTTTCACGAGCGCAGCCTGGATGGTGATCTCGGCCTGGCCTTGACGCTGGAAGCGCGCATCCTGCGGGAGGATCTGCGGCTTCTCGCGATGTCGGCCACGATCGATGGGGCGCAGGTTGCACGGCTTCTGGGGGATGCGCCGGTCATTTCCTCGGAGGGCCGGGCCTATCCGGTCGAGACCCGTTACGTGGATCGCGATCCACAATTGCGGCTGGAGGCGCAGATGGCCAGTGTCATCATGCAAGCGCTCAAGGGAGATGAAGGCTCGGTGCTTGCCTTCCTTCCCGGCCAGGCGGAAATCCGACGCACAGCCGAACACCTGCGCGGACGGCTTCCCCAAGACGTGGACCTCTTCACCCTTCATGGCCAGCTTGACGGGGCCGAACAGGATCGCGCCGTGCAGCCGGCGCCGCCGGGGCGCCGGAAGGTGGTGCTCGCCACCTCCATTGCAGAAACGTCGCTGACGATCGAGGGGGTGCGGATCGTCATCGATAGCGGCTATGCGCGCAAGCCCGCGTATGATCCGGCGGTGGGCCTCACGACGCTCGTCACCACGAGGGTGTCACGGGCTGCCGCCGATCAGCGGCGCGGGCGCGCAGGCCGCACGGCACCCGGGATCTGCTATCGGCTCTGGAATAGCGGGCAGACAGCAGCGCTCGCCCCCTATGATCAGCCGGAGATCCTGCAGGCAGATCTCGCAAGCCTGGTGCTCGATCTCGCAAATTGGGGGGTCCGCGATCCGCAGCAGCTAGCATTTCTCGATCCTCCGCCCAAAGTGGCGTGGTCGGAGGCGGTGGCTTTGCTGCAGCGGCTCCATGGCCTCGATGATCGCGGGCATATCACGGCGGAAGGCAAGGCGCTCGCGCGCCTGCCGCTGCATCCCCGGCTTGCGCATATGGTGCATCGGGCAGCAAGGCTCGGGGATGTCACGACAGCCACAGAGCTTGCGGTTCTCCTGAGCGAGCCGGGGCTTGGCGGCGATGATGCTGATATTGCCGAGCGCTTGCGCCGCTTTCGCGGGGATCGTTCAACTCGCGCCGAGAATGCCCGGGGCCTTGCCCGGCGGTGGGCGAAACTGGCGGGCAAGGGCGACAGCATGGCTCACGAGACCATCTCCATCGGCCAGCATCTGGCTTTGGCCTATCCCGATCGGGTCGCGCAGAGCATTGGCAGCCCCGCAAAGGGGCCGGGCGGTGATGTGGTGCGCTTTCGCATGGCGAATGGCCGCGCCGCTTCGCTCGACAGTATGGTGCCACTGAGCCGTGAACCATTCCTCGTCATTACGGATATCACCGGCTCGGCCGGGTCGGGCCGTATCCGGGGCTGTGCCGCCCTCGAGCGCGCAGAGATCGAAGCGCTGTTTGCAGCCGATATCACTGAGGAGACAAGCCTCGGCTTCGATCCAGCCAGCAAGACCGTCCGGGCGCGCCGCATTCGCCGGCTCGGCGCGCTGAGGCTAAGCGAAGCGCCCGCCGCCATCGATGATGCGCATGAGGCGGCACGGCTGCTCGCGGCAGGGGTTGCACAAATGGGTATTGCCGCCCTGCCCTGGACCAAGGCGCAGATCGCGCTGCGCGCTCGCGCCACCTACCTTGCCCGACAGATCGGCGCACCCTGGCCCGACCTGTCTGATGAGGCACTGGCTGCACAGGGGGCGTCCTGGCTGGCGCCGCATCTCATCGGGCGCAGCGCACTTACCGAGATCGAACCTGAGGATCTCGATGCCGCGCTCGAGGCCCTGATCCCCTATGCCCAGCGGGCAGAGCTCGAACGGCTGTTGCCGTCGCATTTCAACGCGCCGTCGGGATCGCGGGTCCCCATCGACTATGAAGCCGAGAACGGGCCTGTTCTCGCGATACGCGTCCAGGAGCTGTTCGGGCTCGACCGGCATCCCAGCATAGCGGACGGGCGTATTCCGCTGCTCATCGTGCTCTGTCGCCGGCGCATCGGCCCATTCAGACCACGCGGGACTTGCCGGGCTTCTGGCGCGGCAGCTGGAAGGCAGTCGCCAAGGACCTCAAGGGCCGCTATCCCCGGCATTCCTGGCCGGACGACCCGCTGAGCGCACAAGCAACGGCGAGGGCCAAGCCGAAAGGTACATGATTGCCAACCTAATCCTTGCAAGCCGACCGTTGAGGGTGTATGCGCGTGTGCCTTACTGTAAGGACGCGTGCATATGTGGTGGCCACAACGTTTACTGGTGGGCGCAGTTCTGATCGCAGGCTGTGTTCCGGGATGGGCTGTCCATCCGGCGAATGCCGATGACTCGGCCGGACAGCTCAAGGCGTTCAAGGATTGGGTGGTCGGCTGTGATAATCTGCGCCGCTGCACGGCGCTCGGCCTGATGAAAGATGGGGGCAGCGACGGCTACATCGTCGTTCAGCGAGACGGTCTGGCCGATGCAGGACCCCGCCTCACCTTCAGCGTTCTCACCCAATCCCCGCTCAAATCGCCAGTGCTCTCGGTCAGCATCGATGGCAAACCGGCGCGCGGCGATCTGCACTGGCCCGCGAAAGTCGTGGATCCCTATGCCAAGGTGACGCTCGGCGGGTCAGATGCGGCAAGCATCATCGAGAGGCTCAAGAGCGCCAAGGGGCTGACGTTGAACCTCAAAGACGCGCAGGGAAGCGAGACCGACACTGCTTCCGTGTCGCTTGCGGGCTCGGTCGCAGCGCTGCTCTATATGGATGACCAGCAGTTTCGCGCCGGCACCGAAACAGCTCTCGTAAAGAAGGGGACGACGGCGGCAAGCAGCATTCCCATGCCACCAGCGGCGCCTGTCATCGAGGCTCAAATCATGACAGAGTTGCCACTCAAATCTGCGAAAGGGTCCCAAGCGCAGGCTCAAACGGCTCCGATCGAAGCGGCGGGACGGGATCTCGACCTGCCTGACGCCTTGACTCTCAATCGCGATGAGAGCTGCGAGGGCTATGCGTCCATGGCCCTCCAAATGCCGGGTGGTAAGATCGTGTGGGGCGTGTGCGAGAGCGCAGCTGCCTACAATTTCGATTACAGCTTCTGGATCACTCGCCAACGGGATGGCAAGACGACCACGCCCGATCCGGCCACGTTCACAGTACCTGCTTCGCTCCAGCTCGACCAGATGTCGAACCTGCTCACCAATCCCGGGCTCTCCCGGGATGGCAGACTGCTGACCGCTTTCGAGAAGGGCCGCGGCCTTGGCGATTGCGGGACACTGAGCGAATGGGCCTTTGACGGCTCGGCCTTCAGGCTCGTGTCCTATGCAACCATGACAGCCTGTAATGGGGTTTCGCCCGACGACTGGCCGGTGCTCTATACGGCTCGGGTGAAGTAATTATCGCCATCTCAGCGGATTAGAGCAGGCTGCTGAGGTGCGCTGTCAAGAAAAACGGCTCAGATATGTTTGCGCCAGCTTGGCTGTGCCCTGGGCAAAATGGGGGCTGAGCTCGCGCGCATAGGGCACCTCCGCGTGCGAGCCGATCCAGGCAAGAAGCGCCATCCGGCGCAGCATGATGAAGGTATCGAGCTCTGCCTCCTCTTCGGCCGAAAGCGCTCTTACCTTACGATAGCCTCTCACCCAGGCCTCCTTCAGGCGGGGCACCTGCGGGTGGTCCTCGATGAAGGAAATGGTCGCGGCGAAGTCGTAGAGAAACCAACTGAAGCCGCAATCGTCGAAATCGATGAGGCGGGTCACGCCATTGTCGATCAACAGATTGGCAAGCCGCATGTCCGCATGGATCAGCCCATAGCGGTCGGGGTCCTTGCCGAATGCGTGGAGGCGATGCCGGATCACCTCTTCAGCCTTCTCCAGAACGGGCCGTAGGCTGCCGTCCACATTCGGACCGTCGCGCCAATTGCCCCAGGTCGGGGTTGATCCGAATACCGCGTCCACATCCCAGACGAGCCTCTCGAAGCCCTCTGGCTTGGGCCAGGTTTGAGAATGGAGATGCGTGCGCGCCGCGATCTCGCCAAGCTCCTCGAAGGATCGCGCAAGGTCGTGGTCGGGATCGGGCTCGCTTCCCTCGATGAAGGCAAACATCACCGTATGCCGCTCGCCTGCAAGTCCGGAAACCGCGCAGGTCTGAATGAGCTCGCCATCGCGGCCGGCAATGACATCAGGGGTTAAGACGCCGCCATCAGACTTCAGCGCTCGCAGCCATTCGAGCTCGCAGGCAATGGCGTTGCGCGAGTGGTATCCCTCACGGTGAACGCGGAGAATCGAGCGAAAGCCGCAGGGGGCCCCAACGAGATAGGTCGCGTTTTCCGAGAGGTTGATCAGCCTTGCATGGGCGCCAGCGGGAAGCTCCCAGCGGGTGAGCGCTTCATTGGCAAGCACATCCAGCCGGTTGAGCATCGGCTTGTTCGATGTTGCTTCGTCGCTCAGCATTCCCGTCACCCCAGTCGGCTTGTGGCCATCATTGGATCCGATTGGACGTCCCCCGGCAAGACCCGCCAAAGTCACCTCGGCCGTCTCAGACAAGCCATGCATTTCCTGCATCAGTGCATCCGCAGCTTTCGCATGGCGCATCTCTTTGCAACCGGCCGGCACTTCCTATAATCCGCGCACACACGCCCTATGCTTCGGTCGCAGGCTTAAATGCGATCAGAACGGACCCGATGATGTATCCCGATATTCTGCTCTACATAGATGGCACCTGGACTCGCAGCGCCAATGGCGCCAGCGGCAAGGTGCTCAATCCTGCCACTGGCGCAGTGCTGGGCACGGTCGCCCATGCCGATATCGCAGATCTGGACCGTGCGCTCGAGGCGGTGGAAAAGGGGTTCCGTACATGGCGGCGGATCTCGGCCTATGATCGCTACAAGATGATGCGGAAGGCGGCCGATCTCCTGCGGGAGCGCGCCGATGACGTGGCTCGCCTGATGACGCTCGAACAAGGCAAGCCGCTTGCGGATTCTCATGCAGAGGTGCTGCGCGGGGCCGACACCATCGACTGGTTTGCGGAAGAAGGCCGCCGCGCCTATGGCAAGATCGTGCCATCGCGCGCTGAGCATGTTCAGCAATATGTGGTGAAGGAGCCGGTGGGGCCGGTTGCGGCCTTCACGCCCTGGAACTTTCCAATCAATCAGGCGGTGCGCAAGGTTTCGGCGGCGCTTGCCTGCGGGTGCTCGGTGATCCTCAAGGGACCGGAGGAGACACCAGCAAGCTGTGCCGCCCTGGTTCAGGCGTTTTACGATGCGGGTGTGCCCGCCGGCGTCGTCAATCTGGTCTTCGGCGTGCCAGCGATGATCACCGAATATCTCATCCCGCACCCCACCATCCGCAAGATCTCGTTCACGGGATCCACGGTGGTTGGCAAGCATCTCGCATCCCTTGCCGGCCGCCATATGAAGCGGGTGACCATGGAGCTTGGCGGACATTCGCCGGTGCTGGTGTTCGATGATGCGGATCTCCCCTCAGCCATCGACATTCTGGTCAGCCGCAAGTTCCGCAATGCGGGGCAGACCTGCACGTCGCCCTCGCGCCTCCTGGTGCAGGATGGCCTCTATGACCGGTTCGTCGATGCGTTCGTGACCGCGGCGGAGGAGGTGAAGGTCGGGGATGGTCTCGAGCCCGGTATTGAAATGGGCCCGCTCGCCAATAGTCGGCGGCTCGATGCCATGGAGGCCTATGTGGCGGACGCGGTTGGGAAGGGCGCGCGACTGCGCACGGGCGGCAAGCGCATCGGCAATGCGGGTTATTTCTTCGCGCCCACGGTCTTGACGGAGGTGCCGATTACGGCGCGGATCATGAACGAAGAGCCGTTCGGCCCGGTGCTGCCGATCCTGCGCTTCTCCAGCTATGATGAGGCCATGGCGGAAGCGAACCGCCTCGCCTATGGGCTCACGGCTTATGCCTATACCCGTTCGGCCCGCATCGCCGCCGACATCGCCCGCGACATCGAGAGCGGCATGGTGTCGATCAACCATCAGGGACTCGGCATGATCGAGGTACCGTTCGGGGGCGTCAAGGACTCCGGCTATGGCTCAGAAGGCGGCAGCGAGGCCATGGATGATTATCTCGTCAACAAAGTGGTGACGCTCAACATTCTCTAGAGCACCGGCGGCCGGTCCGCAGTGGTCAGCGCAACCTCACCTTTGGCCCTGCGCGAGCGGTTCACGAAGCGCTCCAGGCGGTTGACCCCGTAGGCCGCGATCAGGCTCACCACCAGCAGGATCAAAGCGGCAGCCGTATAAGGCTCGTTGTAGCGATAGGTCTGGCCGGCGATATTGTTCGCGGCGCCAAACACGTCGATCACGGTGATCGCGGCAAGGAGCGGCGTCTCCTTGAAAAGGCCAATGAGAAAATTGCCAAGCGGGGGCAACATTGGCGGCAAGGCTTGCGGCAGGATCACCTTGGCCCAGGTCACGGGCCAGGAGAGACCAAGCGCCTTGGCGGCCTCCCATTGGCCCTTGCCGATCGCATCAATTCCTGCCCGATAGACCTCGGCGAGGTAGGCGCCGATATGAAGCCCCAGCACCAATATGCCCGTGGCCAAAGCGCCGAACCGCACGCCATAGGCGGGAAGCACGTAGAACACGAAATAGAGCTGCACCAAGAGCGGCGTGCAGCGCATGACGGCGATATAACCATCGCAAAGGCGGCGGACCATTTTGCTGCCCGAGCGGCGGCCCAAGTCCAGCAGAAGGCCAACGATGAGCGCGATCGCAAATCCGCCGAAAGTTGCCTGAAGCGTGACGACGAGGCCGCGCAGCAGTTCCGGCAGGATCTCGGCCATGAAATTGGGATCGATCATGCGGGGCTCCCACGGAAGCGCGCCGCGCGCCGCTCCAGTGCGCGCACCATCCAGGTCAAGGGATAGGCCATCAAGAAATAGATGAGCAGCACGAGGCCCCAGACGGTGAAGGGTTGGCCGGTCGTCACCACCATCTGCCGTCCGGCGAAGGTGAGCTCGGTGATCGTGATGAGGGAGACGAGCGAGGAGGCCTTTATCAGATCGATGAGCATATTGCCGAAGGAGGGCAGCATGATCACCACGGCCTGGGGCAGCACCACAAGGAAATAGGCCTGCAGCCGGTTCATCCCGAGAGCGGCGGCGGCCTCGCGCTGGCCCCGCGCGACCGCTTCCAGCCCGCTGCGCACCACCTCCGAGCCGAAGGCGGAGAAGTTCATGGCAAGTCCCAGCACCGCCGTGGTCATGGGCGAGAGGCTGATTCCGAAGCTCGGCAGGATGAAGAACAGATAGAACAGCTGCACGATCGCCGAGGTGCCACGGAGGACCTCCACATAGGCAACCGTCAGCAGCCGCAGAGGCGCCCAAGGCGCTGCGCGGGCCGCCGCGACCAGAAAAGACAAAACAAGCGCCAGCACTGCCGAGAGCAGAGTGATTTGCAGGGTTACCGCAGCCCCTTTCAGGAGCTGCGGCAGCAGGGCCAGCGCGGTTTCAGCAACTTGAGGCACGGCCTGGGCTCAGGCCTTGCAGAGACGCTCAGCGGTATCCTCTGCCGTCGGCAGCTCGTCCTGGCCATAGCCATATTTGGAGATGATTTCGAGAAGCCGGCCAGATGCGAGCATCTTGGCAATCTCCTCGTCGAGCACCTGCTTCAGGTCGGTATCGGCCTTGCGCAGGCCCATGGCGGAATAGCCATATTGCGGCTTGCCATCGGGGCCGACCACCTGCTCGAAGGGCTCAACGCGCTCAACCTCCGGATCATTGGCGGTCTTGAGCAGATCGCCGAGCTCGAGACCTGGGAAGTAGATCACGTCGGAGCGATGCGCCTTGAGACCCGCCAAGGCCTCGGTGGCGTTGGCATAAAGCACGATCCGGTCCTTCGGCACCCCCGCCTTGTCGAGCTCTCCGACCTGGGCCGAGCCATTCTGGGTGCCGACGATGGCATCCTCGTGCTTTGCAAGATCAGCGATGCTGTGCAGCCCCTTGGGATTGCCCTTGAGGGCCACGAAGCCGTAGCCCGCCCGGGTCACGGGGTTGGTGAAGGCGATCGCCTGGCAACGCGGCGGCGTGATGTACATTCCGGCGCCGATGATATCGAAGCGGTTGGCATTGAGGCCGGGAATGGTGGCATTGAATTCCACGATCTCGGCCTGCATTTCCTTCACCCCATGCGGCTCGAGTGCTGCCAGGATCACATCCGGCACCGCGCCAACCAATTTGCCGCTGGTGTCAACGAAGCCATATGGCCGCTCATTGGCAATCCCCACCGAGACCTTGCCCGTGCGCTTGATCCGCTCCAGCGTAGTCTCCGCCCTGGCCCGTCCAGGCAAAGTCAAGAGCGCGGCCGCAGAAAGGCTCGCACCCAACAGGTGCCGACGCGTTACCGACATGTTTTCTTGCTCCCCATTTTGTCATTGCTCTGCTTGACGGCGCCTCACAGGACGTGTCCTGATCGCCGCCGATGCACTGCACAATAGAACAAACGGGCCTTGCCATGAATGCCGGAATCCATCGGACAGAGATTTCTTTCCCCCTCCCCGCCCTTGCCGACTGGCGCTGGCCCGCCGTGATCATCAAGGGGCACAAGCCAGGTCCGAAGCTTGCGATCATCGCCGGCGTGCATGTGAACGAAACGTCCAGCATCGAGGCGGTCATCCGGCTGCAGCGGCGGCTCAAGCCGGAGGATCTTGCTGGCGAGATCCACATCATCCCGGTGGTCAATCTGCCAGCCGTGCCCGTGCGCTCGCAATATGTCTGTCCGGTGGACAACAAGAACATCAATTTCAGCTTTCCCGGCCGGCCGGATGGGACGTTCTCCGAACAGCTCGCCTGGGCATTGCTGGACTGGGCGAAAGATGCGGATTGCCTGATCGATCTTCACGGGGGCGATCTCTGCGAGAATGTCTCGCATTTCACGGTGGCGCAGCAGACGGGCGATGAGGGTTTCGATCGGCGCAATGTGGAGATCGCCGCCTGTTTCGATGCGGAGCTGATCGTGCGCCTTGATCCTTCGCATCTCGAAAAGCCCAGCCGCAGCTGCACCGGCCGCGCCACCCGCCGCCAGCACGCGGCCTTTGCGGAAGCCGGTCGCATCGGCATTATCGAGGAGCGGAATGTGGAGTTTCACCTCAACGGGGTGCTTCGGGTTGCACAGCTTCTGGGCATGATCACCTCGGCCCCGCCAAAATCACGAGAGCCGGTTTTCGTTGACGAATATCTGTGGGTCCCCGCACCGCAAGACGGGTTCTATCGCTACAAGGTCAATCCCGGACAGAAGATCGAGCGAGGCGAAGTGCTGGCCATTGCCGAGAATACTTTCGGGGATGCAATCGGCGAGGTGCGGGCGCCGGCGTCGGGCTTCATTCTATGGAGCCTCACACACGCCCTCGTCATGAAGGACAGCTTCATCATGGGGCTCGGAAAGCCAGCCGTCTGATCAAGCTCGTGCCATGAACAAGAAATAGCCGATTGTGCAGAACAATCCTTCGCGGGCGTGGAGCGCGGTTAGGGCTTCACGCCATTCAGCAAGTTCGTCGGCCGTGATCTTGCGAGCCCGCTCTGCCTGCTCCGCCATCGGGATAAAGTAGTGCACTGCCAGGTCCTGCGGGAATACCACCACGCGTGTGGCAAGGCTCACATCCTTGAACCCGGCGCCAGTCAGCATATCGCGGAGCCGGCCAGGCAGCCAGCTGTTGTGGACCGCGGTGTCGCACTCGTGAGCTAGAATGCGCCGCACGAGATCCCTGTTCGGCACATTGACCGACATTAGGGTCAGATCGGGCTCGATCAGCGCCAATAAGGCGCCGCGATGCATGACGCGCTTCATCTCCGAGATCGCGAGAAGCGGATCGTCGAGATAGATCAGCAACCGTTCGGCACGCACCACATCGAACTGCCGGCGTGCATAAGGCAAGGCGGTCGCATCACCCACCTCGTAGGCGATATCCATGCCCTTTTCGGCCGCGCGCCGTCTGGCCTCGGTGATGAAGGCTGCGCTCTTGTCGATGCCACAAATCAGCCCGTCTGGGGCAGCGGCGGCGAACAGGCGCTCGGTCTCGAGCCCAAAGCCGCAGCCGACATCGAGAACAGATGCACCAGGTGTTACCTGCTGTCTGGCAATGCCTTTCAGATCCTGAAGCTGTGGGATCGCATCGAAGCTTTCCAGACCGGCAATATAGGCCGCAAGTGCTGGAGAGACATCCACATCGGTGAATGTACGAAGTGAAATCCCCGAGTTCTCCCCATTGTCAGCCATCCCGCGCCTCCCCGATCACTGGCATGTGCGATGAAACCTAAACAAGGGAAAAATTAGCATAGATTTCGAGAAGCCATTGGCGCCGTAATGCAGGCTTCGTAAAGTCAGAACATGCCTGCAACGTTCCGGGCTCGGTGGGCAACGGACGGCGCAGTATGCGTCATTTCACGAACACCGATGGGAGGGTTGATATGTTTCCGGTAAGGCGTCTTGTTCTTGCCTGCTTGGCGATAGCCGCGGCGCCCATATCTGCGCAGGCCTTCATGGACACGACACAGATGGGCGACATGCAGTTTGCCGCGCCGGAATTCGCCATTCTCGATTCCTGCCTGGAGGCAGCAGGCATGCCTGCGGATCTCGAGAAGCGCTTCTTCGACGCGATCAATTATGCTTGTCCAGGTGATCCCTCGCAAATGGCCGAAATTCAGTCGGCTTGGGATTCAGCCAAGGCTGCCACCGCCGGACAGTGCCCACCAAAGGAAGCGCTCGGGCCGCAATATGAGGCGGCAAAGAGCGAGATCGAAAAGCTGATCGTGGAAGCGGACTGCAATTGATCATCAGAACGCGATCCGCTCGGCGGACCTGATTGGCAGGTCTGCCGCGCAGATTCGCTTGGGATAATATTTAGGACAGATGCAGAGAGACGGGCCTATGGCTCCTTCTGCTCCTGCATGTAGTGATGATCGGTGTGGCGGCCCGCATAGGCGGTGTCGATCTTTTCGATCACCTGGTCGGCATTGCGGTCGACCGCGCGCAAAACAGCCTCGATCTTCGCTTCCATCCGGTCATCCCCCTCCTTCGATTGGGGTGATCCCAGATAAAACAGGAATGCGAGGCCGCCGACCTGCCAGAGAAGCTGCAGAAATTCAGACTGCCAGTTCTCGAGAGTATCTCGCAGCATCTGAATGGTATATTCACCGACTTCAACAGGTTGTCCATGCGCTGCCTGCTCGCTAACATATGAAAACCATCCAAATATCCAATGTCCTGTCAATGTGAGCAGAAACAGCGCGAGCGTAATCCAACCGTAACTATAATCCTTCCACACAGACCGCATTGGCCTCTCCTTGAGGATGAAGCGCCCTGGCTTCGCCGAATGCTTCAACAACTCTCATGGCGTGTGGTTGGATCCGGCGTATCTTGAAATTATGCTGTCCTAAGGAACGGCCCACCGCTGAAATCGTTGTTTGCCATGACAATGGTGAGCGGGGCCTGGGAGGCAGCGATGGCCGATAAGAGAACGCCACAGGATCGGGCCAACCCAAACACCGATATGCTCCGGGCCGAGATCGATGCCGGTCGGACCAGGGACAAAGTCGCGGTCAGCGATCCGGCCGCAGCACCGCTGGGCACTGACGACGAGGCGGCCGGGATGTCCCCCAGGCCAGCAGAGGTCGCCGCGGCAATGCATTATGAAACGAGCACGCCCACCGAGGAGCCCGACCGCTCATTCCTTCAGCGGACTTGGCCATGGATCCTCGCGGTGCTGGTGGTGATTGCCATTTTCGCGGTATTATTGGCAATCTGAGCGAGCATGCCAATGCCAGAGCAGTGCCCTTGCTCATTGACGTGCCTGATCATGACCAGCCCCAGAGCCGGATGGAATGCAGCAGCATCGGAGCTTCAATATGGATGGTGCCGCGCTGCGGGAAATCCACTGCTGGCTGGTCGAGAAGAGCCTGTCGGGGACATCAGAAGTCGATCTGCTGAACGGCTTTTGCCAGCGCTGTTGTGAAAGCGGGCTATCGCTCTCCCGTGCCCTGATCTTCATCGATACGCTGCATCCCATTCTTGAAGGGCGCGGCTTCCGCTGGTCTCAGGATGGGGGCGCTGAGCTCTTCGAATATGGGCGCACCAGCGGAGAGGCTGAGGCGAATTGGCAGCGCACCCCGTTTTACCGCCTGCTGGAGACAGGCGAGACCGATTGGCGCGTCCGTCTCGACCGGAAGCTGCCGATCGCCTCGACAATGCTGGCTGAACTCGCCGCCCAAGGTCACGTGGACTATCTCGCCTGCGTCCATAGATTGGGAAGCACGGCCGTGATCGGCGAAATGGACTGCGTCTATTCGCATTGGGTCACCCGAGCGCCACGAGGCTTCTCTGATCGTCAGCTCGATGCGTTGCGGATGCTCGTGCCAACGCTCGCGCTCGCCATCAAGTCGGCGGCGCTCGCGCGCATCACCCATACGCTTGCGCATGTCTATCTCGGCCGGGACGCGGGGGAGCGCGTGCTGAGCGGGCGTATCTCGCGAGGGGTCGCAGATCGTATCAACGCGGTGCTATGGTTTTCCGATCTGCGCGGCTATACGACAATCAGCGATGCCGCTGAGCCAGCCGAGCTCATTCCGCTGCTCAACGACTATGCGGAAGCGGCCATCACGGCGATCTGCTGCGCGGGCGGCGATGTGCTCAAGCTGATCGGGGACGGCGTGCTCGCAATTTTCGATGCGAGCGATCCTGCCAATGGCTGCCGCGCCGCGCTCAATGCCGAGCGGGATTTCCGGCGGCGGCTTGCCGCGCTCAACGAGAAACGCGCCAGGGCCGGCCATCCCACGACCTCTGCCTATGTCGCGCTTCACATGGGCACGGTGTTCTTTGGCAATATCGGCAGCCAGGACCGGCTGGATTTCACGGTGGTCGGACCTGCGGTGAACGAGGTCAGCCGCATCTCATCAATGTGCCGATCCGTCGATCGCGATTTTCTGGTCTCGGCCGAGTTCCTGGGAGCTCTAGATGCGGCCATCCAGAGCGCGTTCGTCTCAGCAGGCCGGTTTGCATTGCGCGGCATAGCCCGTGCGCAGGAGCTGTTTACGCTGGATCCGGAGATCGGCATCTCGGGCCCATTGGCGGAGGCCTATGGTACCCGGCTGCAACCGGATTGATACGCGTTCCAGGCCGCGGGGGAACGCCGCGCGGTCCGCTTCGTTAGCCACAGAGAGCCATCAGTTGGGAGGTGGTTGCCTGTGCGAAGCTTGGAAGAACGCCGACAGCATATGGTGGATGTCCAGATCGCGCGTCGCGGCATTCGCAATCCGCATATTCTCACCGCGATGGCCACGGTGCCGCGGGAGCGGTTCGTTGGACCCGACATGGCGGAGTTCGCCTATGAGGATGCGCCGCTGCCCATCGGCGAAGGACAAACCATCTCGCAGCCCTATATGGTCGCGGAGATGATCGACGCCGCAGAGGTGGCGCCGGGGGATAGGGTGCTCGAAGTGGGCGCGGGCTCAGGCTATGCGGCTGCGGTGCTGGCACAGATCGCCGATCGGGTTTACGCGATTGAACGCCTAAAGGTCCTTGCCGAGGCAGCGCAAGAACGCTTTGAGGCACTGGGCTATCCAAATATCGAGCTTCGGATTGGTGACGGCAGCAAGGGCTGGCAAGATGCGGCCCCCTTCGATGCGATCCTGGTCGCGGCCGGCGGGCCAGAGATCCCGGCCGCGCTCAAGGAGCAGCTCGCCATTGGCGGCAGGCTCATCATTCCCGTCGGCGAAGAGCGTGGTCAAACGCTCATCAAGATCACGCGCCTCGGCGAGAGCGATTATGCAGAAGAGGACCGCGGATTGGTGGCTTTCGTGCCGCTGATCGGCGAGCAGGGCTGGGCCGAAGATGGAGCGCGATCAGCCAGCAATCACACGCCTGGCCATGCGCGCGGAGACAGTCTCTCTGACATGATCGCACAGGCGGCGATCCCCCTGCCCCCGCTCGATGATCCGGAGTTCGGGCGCTTCTTCGAGCGCTGGGCAGACCGCCAAGTCGTTCTGTTGGGCGAAGCAAGCCATGGCACGGCCGAGTTCTATCGGGCGCGTGCTGAGATCACTAAACAGCTGATCGCGAAGCACGGGTTTACTATCCTCGCCGTCGAGGCCGATTGGCCAGATGCTGCAACGGTTGATCGCTATGTGCGCCACCGCACCGGCGCCAAGGCAAAGGAGCCACCATTCAAACGCTTTCCCACCTGGATGTGGCGCAATACGGAGGTGGATGCCCTGATCGAATGGATGCGCGACCATAATAAGGGGGTGAGCGAGGCCAAGCACCGCGCCGGCTTCTATGGCCTCGATATGTATAATATGAGCGGATCGATCACCGCGGTCTTGGACTATCTCGAGCAGGTGGATCCCACTGCGGCGAAAGCCGCGCGTGAGCGCTATGGCTGCCTTACCCCTTGGCAGAAAGATCCCGCCACTTATGGGCGCGCCGTGCTTACGGAGGGGTACCGGAAATGCGAAGCTGCCGTCATCGAGCAATGCCAAGCGCTGCTCAGGAAGCAGCTCGATTATGCCGCAGAGGATGACGGGGAGAGCTTTCTGGACGCAGCCCAGAATGCCCGGCTGATCGCATCAGCCGAACGCTATTATCGCGTGATGTATTATGGCGGCGGCGAGAGCTGGAATCTCCGTGATACGCATATGTTCGAGACCCTCGAGCATCTGCTGGAGGCGAAGGGGCCGCACGCCAAAGCGGTGGTCTGGGCGCATAATTCGCATATTGGGGATGCCCGCTTCACCGACATGGGCATCAGTCGCGACGAGCTTAATATCGGCCAGCTCTGCCGCCAGCGCTTCGGCGAGCGGGCGGCACTCATCGGCTTTGGGACGCATGTGGGAACGGTTGCGGCAGCAAGCGACTGGGGCGAAGACATGGCGGTTATGCGGGTTCTGCCCTCGCGGGCCGACAGCTATGAGCGGCTCTGTCATGATGCCGGCATCTCGCAATTTCTGCTTGATCTGAGCGAGACGCGGCAACCGGCCCTGCATCGGCGCCTGCTAGAGCCGAGACTAGAGCGGTTCATCGGCGTGATCTACCGGCCGGAGAGCGAACTCTGGAGCCATTATGCCGAAGCGAGCCTGCCCCGACAGTTCGATGCCTATGTCTGGTTCGACGAAACCCAAGCGGTGACACCGCTCGGGCCCGAGCATGCACGGGCCGGCGCCCCGGACACTTATCCATTCGGCGTTTAGGATCCGCCGCCACCGCCATCTCTGCCGCGTGGCCCTGGATGCCCGGTCAAGCCGGGCATGACGATTTGCTTGAGCACGCATTGTCCAGAGGGTGGGCTGCGAGGCCAGCCGCGGCGACGAAAATACAACGTCATCACCGGGCTTGGCCCGGTGATCCAGAGTCCAGCGAAGGTCGACATGCTGGATGCTCGGCCTAAGGCCGAGCATGACGGCATCCCAGATACCGGGTCGATCAACCCGGGTTACTGGGTCAGCGCATGCTCGAGCTGGTCCTTGGACATTTTTGAACGCCCTGGAATCCGCCGCCGCTTGGCCTCAGCATAGAGGTCCTCTTTGGTCTTGGCAGTGGCGCTCGGTGCAGCCTTCTTGCTCGCAGAGCTTGCCTTGGGGCTCGCCGATTTGCGCTCAACGGTGGTCTTCTTGGCTGCAGGCTTTTTGGCCACTGCTTGCTTGGCCGTGGACTTGGCAGCAGGCTTCTTGGTCGTTGCCGACTTAGCCGTGGCCTTCTTGGCAGCAGGTTTCTTGGCCGTCGCCTGCTTGGCGGTCGCCTTAGCAGCAGGCTTCTTCGCTGTTGCCGATTTCGCAGTGGCCTTAGCGGTAGGCTTCTTTGCCGTTGCGGGCTTGGACGTTGTCTTCTTGGCAGCCGAGGAGGACTTGCCGCTCGACTTCTTCTCCGTCGCCGCCTTCATCGTGCGCTGCTGGGCGCTCTTGCCCTCCTTGCGCGCCTCGGCCGTCTCGCCCTTACGTTCCTTGGTCTTTGTCTTGCGCAAATTCGCTTTATTCTTGGCCGGGCTTTCCTGATTGGTGGCGCCAGCCTCGTGCAGCGCGATCGCAATCGCTTGCTTGGGATTCTTTACCTTTGGACCGGTGCCGCGGATCTTCAGCTCGCCATGCTTGAACTCGTGCATGACGCGGGCGACCGTCTCCTTCTGCGCCTTCGACTGCTGTTTCGCCATTGTCGACCTCCTTTTGAGCGTCAACGGATAATGGCGGCAGAAAGTTCGGCGTGTGTAAATGAAGCGCTCCGAGGCGGGCGCATACCTGCCAATTAAAGTTAGTTCGGTTAAAATACCCCTGCTTAACTGCGGGAGAAGGCTGCCGCGGAGGCGTTTTTCTTCGGCGCGGCGAGATCAGCTGCTCCGTATGCAGCTGATCTCCTCTGATGGATCCTAGTTGCGGGTCTTGTCGACCAGCGCCTTTTCCTTGATCCAAGGCATCATGTCACGCAGCCGCGCACCGACCTCCTCGATCGGATGGGCCTGGGCCTTGGCCCGCATGGCCTTGAACGAGGTCTGGCCGACCTTGTTCTCAAGCATCCAATCGCGGGTGAAGCGGCCAGACTGAATGTCATCGAGCACGCGCTTCATCTCGGCCTTGGTCTGTGGCGTGACGATACGCGGGCCGGTGACATATTCGCCATATTCGGCCGTGTTGGAGATGGAGTAGTTCATGTTGGCGATGCCGCCCTCATAGATGAGGTCGACGATCAACTTCACCTCGTGCAAGCACTCGAAATAGGCCATTTCCGGCGCATAGCCAGCCTCAACGAGCGTTTCGAAACCGGCGCGGATCAGCTCGACAAGGCCGCCGCACAGCACCGCCTGCTCACCGAACAGGTCAGTCTCGCATTCCTCCTTGAAGGTGGTTTCGATGATGCCGGCGCGACCACCGCCAATGGCCGAGGCATAGGACAGGCCGAGGTCATGGGCGTTGCCCGAGGCATCCTGATGGATCGCGATGAGGCAGGGCACGCCACCGCCGCGGACATATTCGGAGCGCACGGTGTGGCCGGGGCCCTTCGGGGCGACCATGAGGACATCAATATCCTTGCGGGGCTCAATAAGGTTGAAATGGATATTGAGGCCGTGGGCGAAGAGGAGCGCTGCCCCTTCCTTCATATTGGGATGGAGGTGGTCGCGATAGATGTCTGCCTGAAGCTCATCAGGGGTCAGCACCATGACCACGTCGGCCCATTTCGCGGCCTCAGCCACGTCGAGCACCTTGAGCCCCTCCTTTTCGGCCTTGGCCGCGGAGGCCGAGCCGCTGCGCAGTCCGACGGCAACTTCCTTCACGCCGCTGTCGCGCAGGTTCAAGGTATGGGCATGGCCCTGACTGCCATAACCGATGATTGCGACGCGCTTGCCCTTGATGAGGTTAACGTCCGCATCCCTGTCGTAATAAACGCGCATATCCCTTCCTCTTCTCTCAACTTGCCTCAACCAGGGCGCCTGCCCCGATAGCTCTCGCAACCAGCGCGCCTCTTGCCGAAGATCGCCGCGGACAATAGCGGCGGAAATGGTCGTGGCAAGGGGATTGCCGCTGGGCCCTCATCAGGCACGCATCGCTTCAGGGCCGCGCGCAATGGCAGCGATCCCAGTCCGGCAGACCTCAACCAATCCCAAAGGCTGCATCAAGGCGATGAATTGCTCGATCTTGGCAGGCTTGCCTGTCAGCTCGAATATAAAGGACTCAATCGAGGCATCGACGATCTTGGCGCGGAAGGCATCCGCGAGGCGCAGCGCCTCCACCCGCTTCTCGCCCTTGCCCGATACCTTGATCAGGGCAAGCTCACGCTCGACCGCGTCGCTGACCAAGGTCAAGTCGGCGACCGAATGTACGGGAATAAGCCGGTCAAGCTGCGCCTTGATCTGCTCGATCACCATGGGCGTGCCGGTGGTCACCACGGTGATGCGCGACAGATGCGCCTCGTGCTCGGTTTCCGACACGGTCAGGCTGTCAATATTATAGCCGCGGCCCGAGAACAGGCCGATGACCCGCGCCAATACGCCCGGCTCGTTATCCACCAGAACGGAAATGGTATGGCGCTCGACCTGGTCGTTTTTCTTCAGCATGTCATGTCCCTCAATGCCGGGCCTTCATCACACCATCATCCGACCTTCATCGGACAGCTCGACCTCGCCGAGATCATCATTCACATCCTGGCCGAGCAACATCTCGTTGTGGGCCTTGCCGGAGGGGATCATCGGGAAGCAGTTGGCGAGGCTCGCCACGCGGCAGTCGAACAGGACAGGCCGCTTCACCTCGATCATCTCGCGGATCGCACCATCGAGCTCTGAAGGCTTGCTTGCGCGGATTCCGTGGCAGCCATAAGCCTCGGCCAGCTTCACGAAATCAGGGAGCGACTCGGTATAGCTGTGCGACAAGCGGTTGCCATGCAGCAGTTCCTGCCACTGGCGCACCATGCCCATGTACTGGTTGTTGAGAATGAAGATCTTGATCGGCAGCTCATACTGAATGGCCGTCGACATTTCCTGCATGTTCATCAGCACAGAGGCATCGCCGGCAATATCGACCACCAGGGCGCCGGGATGGGCCATCTGCACACCCACCGCGGCCGGCAGACCATATCCCATGGTGCCGAGGCCGCCGCTGGTCATCCAGCGGTTTGGCTCCTCGAAGCGATAGAACTGGGCTGCCCACATCTGGTGCTGGCCTACCTCGGTGGTGACGTAGGTCTCGCGATCCTTGGTCAGCTCGTAGAGCCTCTGGATCGCATATTGCGGCATGATCAGCTCGTCATTGCGGCGATATTTGAGGCAGTCCTTGGCGCGCCAGCCATCGATCTTCGCCCACCAGTCCGTCAATGCCTGCTTTTCGGGCATTGCGGCCTTGGACTTCCAGATGCGGATCATGTCCTCGAGCACATGAGCACAATCGCCAATGATGGGGATCTGCACCGGCACGTTCTTGTTGATCGACGAGGGATCAATGTCGACATGGATCTTGATGCTGTTGGGCGAGAAGGCATCAAGCCGTCCGGTGATACGATCATCGAAACGCGCACCCAGACAGATCATGACGTCGCAATCATGCATCGCCATGTTTGCTTCATAGGTGCCATGCATACCCAGCATTCCCAGCCATTGCGGGCTCGAGGCTGGGAAAGCCCCCAATCCCATCAGGGTGGAGGTCACGGGAAATCCGGTCATCCGAGCAAATTCCCGGAGCAGCCGGCTTGCCGCCGGACCGGAATTGATGATCCCTCCGCCTGTGTAAAAGACAGGGCGCTTGGCGGCCACCATCGCATCCACCGCCTCGCGAATCCGGTTGAGGTCACCCTTCACCCGCGGCCTATAGGTCTTGTGCGCGACATTGGAGGGACCGGAATAGCGCCCTTTAGCGAATTGAACGTCCTTGGGAATGTCGACCACGACCGGGCCCGGGCGACCGGAGCGCGCCACATAGAATGCCTCGTGGAGCACGCGAGCGAGATCATTGACGTCACGCACCAGCCAATTGTGCTTGGTACAAGGCCGGGTGATGCCGACGGTGTCGCATTCCTGGAAGGCATCGCTGCCGATCAGGTGGGTTGGAACCTGCCCGGTGATGACCACCATGGGAATGGAATCCATCAGGGCATCGGTCAAACCGGTCACGGTGTTGGTGGCGCCAGGACCTGACGTGACCAGCACGCAACCCACCTTTCCAGTCGAGCGCGCATAGCCTTCGGCTGCGTGCGCGGCGCCCTGCTCATGGCGCACAAGGATGTGCCGGACCTTGTCCTGCTGGAACAGCTCATCATAGATGGGCAGAACCGCACCGCCGGGATAGCCGAAGATATGCTCGACCCCCTGGTCGACGAGTGCCTTGATGACGATTTCCGCCCCCGTCATCTCCTGGGTCATTGGTCAGCTCCACTTTCACGTCGGGTCAAATGAAAAAGGGGCCTTGAAGGCCCCTGTCGCGCACGCACCGTGGTTCGGCTCAGCTCGGTGCTGGCCGGGGCGTGCGCGGTCCTACTACAAGAATCTGTGCGTTCATCAGTCCGGTCCGGAGACGGCTTGCGATGGTGGCGGACGATAGCGAGGCGCAGGCACGCGGTCAAGCGCTCATGGCAGCGTGAAAAGCGAGTGCTGATTCATTTGATGCGGATTTTCTACCATAGGGTGTAGGAATAAATAACAATCTAATATAAATTGCATCGTACCGCATAGGTTGGCTCGATTCGCGATCTGGATGAATTGGGTATCGAGCACAATCGTAGCGCGAGTTGGGACAGAAATACAACGTCTGATACCCAGCCGTCCGGGTGCCCTCTTAGAGGCTTAGCACTCTCAAAGTTGTCGAGGATGTTGATCACGCGAGGAGTTGAACATGAAAGGTGATAAGGCTTGCCCGCCACCCCACCCTGGCGCCGTACTCAGGGAAAAGGTGCTTCCGGATATCGGACTCACCAAAAGCGCCATGGCCCGCCGTTTGCAGATTTCCCGAACTCTCCTTTATGGTCTGCTCGGCGAGCGATATTCGGTTACACCCGAAATGGCTCTCAAGCTGGCGCGGCTTTGCAGAAACAGGCCAGAATTCTGGCTGAACCTGCAGCGAGACTATGATCTTTGGCATGCTGCCAGGACCTTGAAGAGCAAGGCCGCAAACCGTTCCGAGATCAATGCCGATGCTGCCGCATGAGCCCCGGTGCTTCCATCGGGATCATGGGGCCCCTTACAATCCGGCTTGAACGATGCCTTGGTGGGCGAGTGCGGCGTATCGCCGTCGCCCTCTCTCCACCAGGCCGGGCGTGCTCATAGGGCGAGGGACTGGAGCAGGCTTTCCGTCTGAGATGGGTCGGGGCGTTCAATTGCGGACCAGCTTGCCATCTGGTTTCGAAACCAAGTCATCTGCCGCTTAGCATAGCGGCGCGTTCGAAGCTGCGCCCTGGCAATCGCATCATCGAGAGACATGTGCCCTTCGATGACCGCGGTGAGCTCCGCAACACCGATGGCTTTCATCGCCGGGAGCGATGATGGCAAGCCACGCGCCGACAGCGCGCGGACCTCTTCCAGCGCTCCGGTCTCGATCATCTGAACGAAACGGCGATCAATCGCCTGGTAAAGCTGATCGCGCCGCGGCGTCAGAAGCAGGCGGACGATGCACACCCGATCATCGAGCAGTCTCGCGCCTCGGTGATCGCCATGCCATTGCCGCAAGCCCTGGCCAGTCGTGTCCAAAACTTCCAAGGCCCGGACGATGCGCTGGCTGTCGCTCGGCCTTATGCTGGCGGCCGTCTGGGGATCCCGCTCACACAAGATTCGGTGGAGAGCAACGCTGCCCTCCTCCCGAAGCGCCGAACGCCATTTCAGGCGAATGCTCTCCGGTATCGGCGGAATATCCGCGAGGCCGCGTTCCAATGCGCGGAAATAGAGGCCAGTCCCGCCGATGATCACGGGCAGACGTTGCGCCGCCCAGGCCGCGCCAATTGCTTGCTCCGCTTCCCGAAGCCAGCGTGCCACCGAATAGGTTTCGCTGGCATCCACATGGCCGTAAAGGCAGTGTGGCACGGCATCGATTTCGCCCAGGGTTGGCCGCGAGGTCAGGATCGACAGATCGCGGTAGACCTGCATGGAATCCGCGTTGATAATCACAGCCGGATGCTTGCGACCGATCGCAGAGGCGAAGGCCGACTTGCCGCTGGCGGTCGGTCCTGCGATAAGAACAGCCGATCGCCGGTCCTTGCCTCCATCTGGGCGCTCAGGCACGGGCATTGCTTGCCATCTCCACATTCATAGAGCGCATGGACACCGTCCTCATTCTCATTGCAAGTGTCTCGGGCCCGTCCGCCTCAGACCCGTCTGCCTCACGGCCACCACTCGGCGAGCCTCAGCTTGATGTGGTCCGCCAAAAGCTTGGCCTTGCCGAACCCACCCGATGGCTCGCGCCGGGTAAGGCATGCGAATGGACCTTTGCTGCCGATCCTGCGGATCATCGCCGGATCGAGGATAGCTTGCGCGAGGCGCTGGCCCCCTCTCCCATCGACATTGCCATCCTGCCCGCCCAGGGCCGGCGCAAGGCGCTGCTGGTCGCCGACATGGATTCCACCATTATCGGCCAGGAATGCATTGACGAGCTCGCCGTGATGGCGGGGGTTGGCGATGAGATCAGCGCGATCACCGAAAGAGCCATGCGCGGTGAGCTCGCTTTCGAGCAGGCCCTGGAAGCGCGGGTCGCGATGCTCAAAGGATTGAGGAGCGATGCGATCACCCGCATTCTTGCAGAGAAGATCACCTTCACGCCAGGCGGACGGCAGCTCGTGCGGACTATGCGCGCCAATGGCGCCCGGACAGCGCTGATCTCCGGTGGCTTCACCGCGTTCACCGCTCATGTCGCCGAGATCGTCGGGTTCGATCACCACCGGGGTAACGCGCTGCTCATCGAGAACGATGTCCTGACCGGCCAGGTCGGCACCCCCATTCTTGGTCGCGACGCCAAGGTTACGGCATTGCGGGAGCTTTGCGAGGCGAGCGCTCTCACGCCGGCGGATGCTCTGGCGGTGGGGGATGGCGCCAATGACATTCCGATGCTCGAAACCGCAGGGCTGGGGGTCGCGTTTCATGCCAAGCCAAAGACGCGGGATGCGGCGGACGTGCGCATCGATCATGCCGATCTTTCCGCATTGCTCTATCTTCAGGGTTATACGGAAGAAGAATTTCGGGGTTAACATCTGCCACGAGGCCGGTTAACGCCTGGCAGCCCGCAGACCGCGTGGGTGGGGGGCGTTCCGGAAATGCAAAGGAGAGAAGAATGATCCGCAAAGCCACAGCTGTCTGGTCCGGGTCGGGGAAGGACGGAACCGGCCATCTCACATCGGTGTCCGGAGTTCTCTCGAGCACGCCTTACGGCTTCAGGTCCCGTTTCGAGAATGGCGCCGGCACCAATCCGGAAGAGTTGATCGCCGCCGCTCACGCAGGGTGTTTCACCATGGCGCTGGCATTTCAGCTGCAGGGTGCCGGGTTCACAGCCGATGAGCTTACCACGGAAGCGGCGGTCGAGCTCGTGCCAGAGGGCGAAGGCTTCAAAGTGTCCTCGTCACGGTTGAAGCTCAATGCCAAGGTTCCGGGCATCGACGAGACAAAGTTCAAGGAGCTCGCCGAGAAGGCGGAGAAGGGATGCCCGATCTCGAAGGTGCTGAATGCCGAGATCACCCTTGATTGGAGCCTGAACAAGGCCTGAGGACCGGCGCGCGGTCCCGGAGAACCCGAGACACAGACAAGGGACAGGGCGGTTTCCTTTGAGATCAGAGGAGATCGCTTTGTGCGGCCGTCCGGCTACACCGCAACCGGTGCTGCGATATGCGCATGGGCCTGATAGCCCACAATCTCAAAATCCTCGTATTTGAAGTCATCGATCGAGCGTAGGCCAGGATTGATCCGGAGCTTCGGCAAGGGAAGCGGTTTGCGCCGCAGAAGCTCGCGCGCCTGGTCGAGATGGTTGAGATAGAGGTGGGCATCGCCAAAGCTGTGGATGAACTCGCCTGGCTCAAGGCCGGTGACCTGCGCAACCATATGGGTGAGCAGAGCGTAAGACGCGATATTGAAGGGGACGCCCAAGAACACGTCGGCTGAGCGCTGGTAGAGCAGGCACGACAAGCGGCCATTCGCCACGTAGAACTGGAATAGGCAATGGCACGGCGCCAGCGCCATTCGGTCGAGGTCGGCCACGTTCCAGGAGCAAACGATGTGGCGGCGCGAATCGGGATTGTCACGCAGCTCGGCTATGACTTTTCCAAGCTGATCGATCGCTCCACCATCAGGTGTTCCCCAAGAGCGCCACTGCTTGCCGTAGACAGGGCCGAGATCGCCGTGGGCGTCTGCCCATTCATTCCAGATGCTCACGCCATTCTGCTTCAGATAGGCAATGTTGGTGTCGCCGCGGATGAACCATAGCAGCTCGTGGATGATCGACCTCACATGAAGGCGCTTGGTCGTGACCAATGGAAAGCCTTCGGCCAGGTCAAACCGCATCATGTGGCCGAACACAGAGAGCGTGCCGGTTCCGGTGCGATCGTTCTTGCGCACGCCCTCCCCGAGAATGCGCGCGACCAGTTCATGATACTGCTTCACTCGACCACCCTCTCGTTACGCAATCCCATCGCAACGAATTGCCATTCACATAGATTGATTCCCAGAGCCGCGCGATGCCCGGATGCCGGGCAGAGGCCTTGGAAGGAGTTTACGCAAGTGTTCACCCGGAGGCACCATGCGAGCACATTGGAGCGTTCTAACATTCGCCGCACTGATTGTGCTATCGGCGAACGCTTGGGACGAGGCTCAGGCACAGCCCTGCTCCGGCCTTAATCTCAAGATCGACAGCGAAGGGCAGGATGCCACCAACGGCGCCAATGCCTTTGCTTACAAGATTACCAATATAGGGGCAAAGAGCTGCACGTTGGATGGTCATCCCCGTGTCGAGCTGCTGGACACGAAGGGGCAGCCGATCAGCGATATGGCCATCGAGCCCTCGGATGAGGCGGCCGGCCAAGAGGCCGAGCGTAAGACACCCGTCACGATGAATCCGGGCGATGAAGCGTTCTTCGCCATCGAGTTTCCAACCGGTCGCCATACGGATGATTGCCGGAACGCAGTGGAATTGCGGGCAACACTCCCCGGCACGGAGATGCCAGCAACCTTCCCCGGCAGCTTCACGGCCTGCGGGCCGGTCAAGGTGAGCCCGATCAGCGCAGATGCGCAGCCCCTTCGCTAGTGGCATGGTCTTCGGACCGGAGTTGATTCTGGAAGGGCAGCTCGGGTGCCATCTCCATGAACTCATAGCGGAAAATTCCTCACATGGCCTTCTCATGTGGCGCCAACCTCCCTATATTGGAGGCTGTCGGTCCTCGACCGACTATGGTGATAAACGGACGTCGCAATAAACTCATCGGACCCGGGGGCGGTACCCGGCACCTCCACCACATGCCGCCGCAGATGGCGGTATCTGATGGGGGTGAAATAGGATCGACGAGAGCGTAAAGGATGGTCTTTCACCCGGCATGGTACCGCCGTTATCGGGCTAAATTTATAGTTGCCAACGACAACTATGCTCCGGTTGCCCAGGCTGCGTAACGCAGCTTAAGCACCGAAATCAAAGTCCTTGGCTGTAGCAGGTCAAGGCGGGGTCCGGTGGGCACCTGGCAACAGAAGCCCCCATTTCTCTTTCTTTTCACTCGATAATTTGAGATAGCGAGTTCCAGACCGTAGCATCGGAAACTGGTTTCGCGATATCATGGCCCATCTTGCGGGGCTTCCAAACTTGCGCAGCCCCGATTGACGGCGACCCCATGGCTGATGCCGGCGGTCCCAGCATGATCAGGTACGAGGTAAAATGGCCGAAGATTTGATGCGCTATGATCTGATGGCCCAGGACGCGCTTCGCGGCGTGGTCAAGGCGGCCCTCAAGCGCGCGGCCCGAACAGGACTGCCGGGCGACCATCACTTCTTCATTGCCTTCGACACCAAACATCCCGGTGTCAAGATCTCGGAGCGGCTTCGGAAGAAATATCCAGAGGATATGACCATCGTCCTGCAGCACCAGTTCTGGAGCCTGGAGGTTTACGATGATCGTTTCGAGGTCGATCTCTCCTTCGACAATATTCCAGAACGTCTTTCAATTCCGCTCACGGCCATAAAGGGTTTCTTTGATCCTTCGGTGCAGTTTGGTCTGCAGTTTGAAGTGATCAAGGCTAACCAGAATGCGGAAAATCATGACCAGGGCGCCGTGCCTGAAGGCAGCGTGAGCCCAATCGGGTTGCTGCCCGCAAGCGGGCAAGGCGCTCAAGGCCGCCGCAACGATGATTCCGAGGCGACCGCCACGGCAGGCTCATCCGCGCAATCCCGCAAAGGGCGCGGCAAGGGCGAGACAGCCTCCGGCCAGGACCCTGCAACCCATTCCGATTCCGACAAGGCCCCCGGAGATGGCCCGGAGGCCAATGTCGTGAAGCTCGACATGTTCCGCAAGAAGTAAACATAGAGGGCCTCTATGAAGGCATCCCGGCTCGCCGCGCTCATCGCGGCCTCGTGGCTGGCTGCATCTGCACTCGCGCCAGCCCATGCCGAACAGCCCGTGCCGGCAAAGCAGCTTTTCGGTGCGGTGAAAGCCCCCGCGAAGCTGCCGCCCGCTCCTGTCGGGTTCTATGCCAAGGGCTGCCTTGCCGGGGGCATACAGCTCCCCAATGACGGGACCTATTGGCAGAGCATGCGACTGTCCCGCAATCGCCATTGGGGACACCCACGGCTCATCGCCTTCCTCGAGACGTTCGCGCAGGATGCGCATGATAAGGTCGGCTGGCCCGGGCTTCTGGTGGGTGACATGTCTCAGCCACGCGGCGGACCGATGCTGACGGGGCATGCCAGTCATCAAATCGGACTCGATGCCGATATCTGGCTTGATCCTGCCCCCAACCACCGGCTCACGGCCGAGGAGCGCGAGACGCTCAGCGCCACATCGGTGATCGCCAGCCGGTCGGAAATCAATCCGAATATCTGGAGCGAGGATCATGCAAGGCTAATCAAGCTCGCAGCCTCCTATTCCCAGGTGCAGCGCATCTTCGTGCATCCGGCCATCAAGAAGGCGCTCTGCGATTGGGCCGGCCGAGATCGGGCCTGGCTCAACAAGGTGCGGCCGATGTATGGGCACAATTACCATTTTCATGTGAGACTGAGGTGCCCCGAGGGCTCCACGACCTGCAAGGACCAGGCGCCGCCACCGCCAGGTGATGGTTGCGATGAGTCGCTTGCCTGGTGGCTTTCCGACAAGCCCTATGCGCCGCCGGACAAGAAGCATCCACCGAAACCGCCGAAGCCGGTTCTGCTGGCAGATCTGCCCAAGAGCTGCGCTGCGGTCCTCACCGCACCCTGAACTGACGCAGGCTCCGGTTTTCAAGCGCGTTGCTGCGTGATAAGCCAGGACCGAGTGCGGGCATGCCGCCTCTTACGCCCGGGCGATGAAGCGTGCATGCCTCAATTCCGGCTCTTGCGAAAGACGAATGGCAGAGATGACGCAGACACGCACCGAAACGGATTCTTTCGGCCCGCTCGAGGTACCAGCCGATAAGTATTGGGGCGCGCAAACGCAGCGTTCCCTGGGCAATTTCAAAATCGGCGGCGAGACCATGCAGAAGCCGCTGATCCGCGCCCTGGGGATCATCAAGCAGGCCGCGGCCCGCACCAATATGGAATTGGGCAATCTCGAACCCAATCTCGGGGAAGCCATCGTCAAGGCGGCGGATGAGGTGATCGCGGGCAAGCTCGACGACCATTTTCCTTTGGTCGTTTGGCAGACTGGCTCGGGCACGCAGACCAATATGAATGCGAACGAGGTGATCTCGAACCGCGCGATCGAGCTTCTCGGCGGCAAGATGGGATCGAAGACGCCAATCCACCCCAATGATCATGTCAACCGGTCGCAGTCCTCGAACGATACATTCCCGACGGCCATGCATATCGCCGTCACCGAGGAGATCCACCGGACCCTGATCCCGGCGCTGGAGTATCTGAAGAAGGCGCTGGATGCGAAGGTGTCGGCCTGGAGCGATATCATCAAGATCGGCCGAACCCATCTGCAGGATGCCACGCCGCTGACCCTCGGCCAGGAATTTTCGGGCTATGCGGCACAGGTGGCCTATGGCATCGAGCGGGTAAAGTCCTCTCTGCCCAGGCTCTACCCGCTCGCGCAGGGCGGCACGGCTGTCGGGACCGGGCTCAATGCCAAGAAGGGCTTTGCGGAAACCTTTGCCCGCCATGTGGCCGAGATCACCGGGCTGCCCTTTGTGACGGCCGAGAACAAATTCGAGGCCTTGGCCGCGCATGATGCCATGGTCGAGGTCTCCGGGCAGCTCAACGTGATCGCGGCGAGCCTGTTCAAGATCGCCCAGGACATCCGGCTGTTGGGCTCGGGGCCCCGCTCTGGCCTGGGCGAGTTGAACCTGCCCGAGAACGAGCCGGGCTCGTCGATCATGCCGGGCAAGGTAAACCCGACGCAGTGCGAAGCGCTGACCATGGTCTGCTGCCAGGTGATGGGCAATCACGTGACGGTCACCATTGCCGGAAGCCAAGGCAATTTCGAGCTGAACGTGTTCAAGCCGGTGATGGTCTTCAACGTGCTGCAGTCCATCCGGCTCATTGCCGAAGCCGCGATCAGCTTTACGGATAATTGTGTGGTGGGCATCGAGCCGAACCGCCGGCGGATCGAGGAGCTGATGGAGAAATCGCTCATGCTGGTGACGGCGCTCGCACCCCGTATCGGCTATGACAAGGCTACCGAGATCGCCAAGACGGCGCACAAGAATGGGACCACGTTGCGTGAGGAGGCCTTGAGGCTCGGCTATGTCACTGCCGCGGAGTTTGACGAGGTGGTCCGGCCGGCCGACATGATCGGACCCCATTGAGGATCGATCTGCCACCTGAGAGCACCGAGGACCGGCCAACAAAACGGTCGGTTCTCGTGGCTGGGCATGCCACCAGCCTTTCCCTCGAGCCAGAATTCTGGGCCGCACTCAAGGCCATTGCCGAGGAGAAAGGTGTTACGATCAACCAGCTGATCACCGAGATCGATCACGGCAGGGGCAAGCGCGGATTATCGAGCGCGGTCCGCGTCTATGTGCTGCGTCACCTGGGCCAGTATCTGAACCGGTTGGGATCACTGAACCCCGACGCTGTTGGCGCAGGCTGAGATCGGCCGCGGGGTTGCGAGGCTGGTGTTTCCTTCTCTTGGCTCGCCCTAGGCTGGGTCCGGCTGGTGCGCGGGGCCGCCGTTCCGGGCGGCAGTTCCCAAGGCAGGACACGGGTGGATCTCGTATCCGCCTCCTGGGGCGCAGTTGCGGGTTCCGTCTGCTCCTGGGACCCTTCCTCGCTCACTGCCGGTGGATTTCGTTCGCCCCCAGCCGTGCCGGCCGATTGGCGCGAAAGCGGCCTGAGCTTACGCACGGTCATCGGGTCTGGAGAGAGGGGCTTTTCGACCCACGGCACCGGCGTCAACGGTAGGCCGCTCGTTTCCGGCTGAGACGGTTTTGCCTGAGGCGGGGCGGGTGTTGCCGCCGCCGGCTCGTTGGTCTCCTGCGAACGACGAGCCTGCTCCTCCGCCTGGCGGCGTGCGATGGCGGCCTGCCGCTCCTCTTCCGCGCGCCGCGCCTCGGCTCGACGAGCTTCCTCGGCCTTGCGAGCTTCCTCGGCGTTCCGGGCCTCCTCGGCCTTGCGAGCTTCCTCGGCGTTCCGAGCCTCCTCGGCCTTGCGAGCCTCCTCGGCCTTGCGGGCGAGTTCCGCCTTGCGCGCTTCCTCGGCCTTACGGGCTTCCTCAGCCTTGCGAGCCTCCTCGGTCGCACGCGCAGCAGCCTCCGCGGCACGGCGGGCCTCTTCCTTCTTTCGTGCCTCCTCTTCGCTCCGCCGCCGGTCGACTTCGCGTTGCAGCGCCTCGAGTCGCTCGATATTCTCGCGCAGGACGCGCACGGTTAGATGGGAGCGCAAGGCGCTCACGTCATAGCTGCGCGACAGCTGATCAGCCGGCCCGCTGAATGCGAGTTCAAGCTTGGGCTCGCTATCAACAGCAGTCAGCTGAAGGGCGAAGGCGCTGTCGAGCCTGCCACTCGCAAGATCGAAATAGCTGCGCAACTGGCCTTGTACCGCATCACCGGTCACGGGTATGGGATCGAAACGCACCACGCCTTCGCTGATGGTCAAGGGGGCGGTGGCCCCGGCGAAGCGCATCTCTCCAGAGCTGAAAGCTGATGCGATCTCGCGATCGAGCTCGTCGATGGTGGTGACCTCCCGGAGGCGCGCGGCAAGGGTTTGCGGATCAAAATGCTGCAGCGATGTGCTGCTCAGGGCGTAAATTCCATCGCCGGAGAGGTTTGCCATCAGGCCGGCGGGGCTGCGGCCGCTTCCCGAAAAATGCATGCGAATGTCCAGCATGCCGTCGGCAGCAGGCTCCCTGCCGCCCGCGAGCCGCAATACGGGCGCCAAGGGCATCGCGCTCATGGTGAGATCACCCTGAAGCTCGAGCTCCATCCCCGCCTGTCTGGCCGATAGATTGAGCGCAACCGGTGAACCGTAGAGCTCGGCTTGAGCGCCGGAGATGGTCAGCTTGCCCCCGCCAGAGACGATCCTGAAGCGGGCATCCGACAAGGCCAAGGTTTCAGCAAGGTCCAGTCGGTCGGCCTTTATGCTCAGGTCTGTCGAAAGGCTGTGAAGCCTATCGAGGGCCAGCGGGGCCGCAGACCAGAGCTCATCGGTATCAAGCGCGAAATTGATCTTTCCGGGGTCTGCATCGCCGTGGGCAAGAAGGGCTACGCCGGTGGCCCAAGATGCGGAGAGCCGTGATAATGCGATCTCGCCCTCGAGCTTGCGCTGGGGGAGAAGCTTGAGGTTGCCGCTTGCGGTTGCTTCACCGAACTCGGCTTCGATATCGCTTGCAGTCAGCACGCCGCTTTCGCGATTCAGTTTCGCCGTCACAGAAAGGCTTGGCAGTTTCGTCGGGCCTTCCGCGCCCTCGCCAGCAGCCGCTCCCGAAACACTCAGACCGATCACGGATGCCAATGGCGCAGGGTCAACCGAGAAGAGCGATATGTTGCCCTGCAGATCCCCCGCGCTCCCACCGAGGCGATAGGTGATGTCTCCCGTTGCCTGGCTGTTGAGGAGCGATGCCTGCAACAGAAGGCGAATAGTCTCGCTCGTTTCACCTTCCGCGTTCAGCCTGACCGTGGCTCGGCCGCTGGCGGCGGCGGTGTCGTAAAGATTGACCGGCAGCTGCCGGAGCAATGCGGCGGCATCGGCATTCTCCAGGTTCGCGGAGATAGTGAACCTTCCATCGCCCGACCCGATCAGGTCGCCAGCATATCTCGCCACGGCGCCGACCTTCGTGCCTCCGGCGGTCCCGTCGAGGTCGAGCCTGATTGCGCCAGGTTCAGTATTCGCGGCCGCCTCGACCCGCACATTCAGCAGAGTGGCGCCGAGCTGGTTGAGGAGCGCGACCGCAGAATCCGGCGCGACGGCAGAGCCCGGCGAGGGTGCCTTCTCTTGGGTGTTTTGGCCAAGCGCAAGCTTGAGGACCGGTGCCAGGCTTTCCGGCTTTGGCGCATCAATGGCCAGGCTGCCGGTGCCAACGGGCTGTTTCTCAAGGATCCGCCAGTGGCCGGTACCCGTAACTTTCGCGCCAGACAGACTGGCAATCTCAACTGTCTTGATCTGGAGCTCGCCATTGGACAAGGCCATGGAGGCGAGAACGGAGGATAGGGCGATATCGCGATAGCGGAGATCGCCGATGTTGAGATCCAGCGTGGCATTGGCCGTTTCGAGCCAATGGCGGTCGACCACCGTAAGGATCGGCCGCAGCCATGGAGGCTCGCCGACAGCCGCTTCTTCGGAGCTCCCTTCTTGCGAAACCGCGGCCGGGGCTGTGATGGGTTCGGCGAGCCTGTAAAGGCCCGGATTGATCCGGTTGAGGTCGAGGTGGTCTGCGGAGAGGTTCAGGCGCCACTCGGGACGCGTGCCGCCGCTCATGGTGAGCGCCCCTGTTCCGGAGGACCCATCAATGGAGAAGCCGAGGTCGTTCAGTTCGAGGCTGGTGCGGGTGAAGGTCAGATCGCCCCTGGCCTCAAGCGACACCGGCAATGCCGGAGACGTCACATTTTCGGGCTGGTTCGGACCGGTGCTCGCGAGCCATGTGAGCGCTTCCGCAGCATTTCGCGAGATCAGCTCGAAATTGCCAGCGAAACCGTCCAGATATTTGTCATAGCGGCCGGACAGGGTGAGCCTGCTTCTGCCCGGCCCAATGCCTGAGAGACGACGCAGGGTGATTCCACGCTCATTGGCATCGGCAACGAGAATGACATGTTCGAGTGTCGATTGCGGCAGCTCGAAAAAGGTGGCCTTAAGCCCGAGCTGAGCGCTCAATCCATCGGGCAATGCGCTGGCGATCTGTTTCAGGGCGGCGAGAATGGCTGCCCGCTCAAACGGGATCTGCCGCTGATCGGTGAGGCTTGCCAGCGCGATCCGATTGGCCTCAAGACTTACCGCGACGGAGGGTTGTTCCCCAAATGCGATCGCAGCCCTGCCCTTGATCAGGCGCGACACATCGTTGCGGTCCCCAAGGGCGATTTCGATATCGGACAGTGAAATCTGCTCGAAACTGCCGCTCACCTTGGCGCGCAGAGAAAAGGGGCCGGGGGTCGGACCGCGGTCGCCCTTTGGCGCCACACCATCGGAGAGGCTGGGGATCACCCGTTCGATCGCGAGCGACCCGGTCAGGGGATCATGGCTCTCCCCCTCCTTGAGGCTGCCGTTGAAGACATAGCTCAGTCCCACGCCCTTCGCGGGTGCGGCCTTCACCGCGAGCGCGACCAGGCCATCGCTACCTGCTTTGGACGTGTTCACGGAGAAGTTGAATTGCCGATCTGCATAATCGGCGGTTCCGACCATCCGATAGGGACCGGCCAGCGTGGTTGCAGAGAGCTCCATGTCGACATTGTCGATCCTGACGCTCCGCTCATGCTGCCAGTCGTTCAGGAACAGGGTGCCACCACTGATCGAAACGCGGTCGAGCACGATGTCATCGACCGGCATCTCCGCATCGACACGGCTGCGATCAGAGATCGGGAGGACAAGCCGACCATCCTTGGTCCGCTCAAGCGTCATCACCGGGGAGGTAAGCAACGCATCGCTGATCGTGATCTTGCCGCGCAGGAGCGCCGGCAGAGAAAGGTGCGCTTCGAGCTGCTCGATCCGAAGAAGCTCCAGAGGGGCATCTCCCTGGCGGCCACCGAGGGTTACGTCCTCGATGCCGATGAGAGGAACCGGCAGAATGCGAAGGGTGATATCGCCATCAATGGTGACTTGCCGCCCGGTAACCCGGCTGCCCCATTCCTCGATCTGGTCACGGTAGAGATTCCAATCAATGAAAAAGGGCGCGATCAAAGCCGTGGTGAGGACGAAGATCGCCAGGATCCCGGCCCATAACAATGGAGACTTCATCGTCGCTGTTTCCGTCGGCGCACAGGTATTTCTAAGCCTT
The DNA here is from genome assembly GCF_038811545.1 of Rhodoligotrophos sp. CJ14. Lineage (GTDB taxonomy): Bacteria > Pseudomonadota > Alphaproteobacteria > Rhizobiales > Im1 > Rhodoligotrophos > Rhodoligotrophos ferricapiens. The sequence continues at coordinate 4,330,846 of NZ_CP133319.1, read as the reverse complement.
ATGGCGACCATAGCGGCGGCAGATGCGCCTCACCAGCCAGGCCCGACACAGGTGATCCCTTCCATCGAGATCGTCTGTGACTCAATGCGAACGCAACCCAAGATAATCAATGCCGCGCTGACCTACCACCTCCATCATCGGGCTCACCATGTCTTGTTGTCCGCGCGATAGCCGCCAGAGTTCAGATTCGACGCCGCCTTTCGCACTAGAATGCGACAATCTTGCCGGGATTAAGAATGTTCAGCGGATCAAGCGCGCGCTTGATCTGACGCATGATCTCAAGAGCCGGCCCATGCTCTGCTTCGAGCAGCCGCATCTTGCCGCGACCGACCCCATGCTCACCGGTGCAGGTGCCATCCATGGCGAGTGCCCGCTCGGCCAGGCGCTCGGTGAATGCCTTCACAGCTTTCACATCCGCGGAATCTGTCATATCGCAGCAGACAAGCACGTGGAAATTGCCATCGCCCACATGACCAACGATCGGGCCAAACAACCCATGTTCTTCGAGGTCGCGTTTCGTCTCGGTCACGCATTCTGCCAGCCTGGAGATTGGCACGCAGACATCGGTGGACAAGGCGGCCTTGCCCGGCATATAGGCGCGGCCCGCCCAGAAGACATCATGGCGCGCCTGCCAGAGCCTGTTGCGATCCTCCTGGTGGGTCGCCCAAGCGAAGGCGCCGCCGCCATTGGCTGCCGCGATCTCGGCGAAGAGCTCGCTTTGCTTCTTGGTGCCCGCTTCCGTCCCGTGGAATTCCAGGAACAGGGTGGGCACCTCCGAAAGGCCGAGATTGGAATAGGCATTGCACAGCCTGATCTGATCGGCATCGAGAAGCTCGATGCGCGCGACCGGAATGCCCAGTTGAATGGTCTCGATCACCGCCTGGCAGGCGCCGTCGAGGGTCGCGAAGGGGCAGACGCCGGCGGCAATCGACTCCGGAATGCCGTAGAGCTTGAGAGTGATCTCGGTGATGATGCCGAGGGTGCCTTCCGATCCCACCAGCAGGCGGGTCAGGTCATAGCCGGCGGAGGACTTGCGCGCACGCCGCGCGGTGCGGATCACCTCGCCATTGGCCATGACCGCGGTCAGGTTGATAACATTGTCCCGCATCGTGCCATAGCGCACGGCATTTGTGCCGGAGGCGCGGGTTGCCGCCATGCCGCCAATGCTCGCATCGGCCCCGGGATCGATGGGGAAGAAGAGCCCCGTATCGCGCAGATGCTCGTTCAAGGCCTTGCGGGTGAGGCCTGGCTGCACCCGGCAGTCCAGATCTTGAACATTCACCTGAAGAACGCGATCCATCCGGCTGAAATCGACTGAGATTCCGCCAAATGGTGCGGTGATATGACCTTCGAGCGAGGTTCCAGTGCCATAGGCGATCACCGGGGTCCGAGTCTCGGCGCAGACTTGCACGATGGCCTGGACCTCCTCCGTGGTCTCGACAAAGGCCACCGCGTCGGGCAACCCAGCAGCGTTCCAGGTCTGATCACGCCCGTGCTGGTCGCGAACCGCTTCCGCGGTCGAAAGCCTGTCGCCGAGAAGGGCTTGCAGGCGGGCAATGGCCTCGGTCGAGGCGCTTTCCGCATTGGTTCTGGCCGGCTCAGCCATGATCACCTCACTGTCGCTCAGATGCCCACTTTGGCCGCCGCCGCTCTTGCACGGACGCCAACGTCTGGTATGGCTTGCATTCCGGCGCGCATGCCGGCTCTGGCAAATGCTTGGGGGGAGTTAGACAGGCTCATGGACAATACCGCACCCTTCGAATCGACGACCATGCATGTCGAGCCGCAATGGATCGACTATAATGGCCATCTCAATATGGCCTATTATAACGTGCTGTTCGACCGCTGCTCGGACGAAGCCTTCGCCCTCTTCGGCCTTGGACCGGATTACGTCAAGGCGAGGAACGCCTCCTTCTATACTCTCGAAGCCCATGTGACCTATTTGCGCGAGCTGATCGTGAACGCGCCAGTGAAGGTCACGCTTCAGCTCCTCGATTTCGACACCAAGCGCTGCCATATCTTCCAGCAGATGTACCACGCGGAGGAAGGGTTCCTCGCGGCCACCTCCGAGCAAATGTTCATGCATGTGGATATGGGCCTGAAGAAGAGCGCTCCCTTCCCCGATGACGTGCTGGCACGCATCCGCGCGATGCGCGAGGCCCACGCGCATCTGCCGATCCCGCCTCAGGTCGGGCATGTCATGGGCATTCCGCGGAAGGCATGAGCTCGGGTTGCGAGCCGCTGCAAGTCGGATTGGGGCGGCGGAGTATTCGCCAATGACAGTCGCTCTGCCCGTTGAGCTTTCATCCGCCGCTTCTCCGGCCGCGGCGCCGGTGGTGTATAGCATACCGTTCCGGGACCCACTGGCCGCATTTCAGCGGGTGGCGAGTGAGCCGCTTTCCATCCTGTTCGACTGCCCTGTGGTCGAGGCCGAACGGGGACGGTATGCCTATATCTGCGCCTCTCCCTTCGCGTCGGTGATCGCCAAGGACGGGCGGATAGAGCTGCGTCGGGCGGGCGAGGCAGATGAAATCATTCCGCATGCCAATCCCTGGGATGTGCTGGCACAGACGGTGCGGCGGTTCCAGCTTGCGCCGATAAGCGGGCTGCCGCCGTTCCAGGGGGGTGCTGCCGGCTTGCTCGGCTATGAGCTCAACCGTCATCTCGAGAAAATCCCCGCTCCGCATGGGCCAGCACTTGCCTGCCCGGATATGGCCGTCGGGCTCTACGACGTGATCGCCGCCTTCGATTGCGCGCGCGAGCAGGCCTGGATCATCTCCTCGGGATTGCCAGCGAGGCAGGAGGCTGAGCGATTAAGCCGCGCGGAGGCCAGGGCCGGCTGGCTCGCCGAGCAGCTGGGAAGCGCTCCGGCACTCGAGCCGATCGATGAGACAGGCAGCGCGCGGGTCACGGCGGAATTGCCATATGAGGACTATATCGGGCGGATCAAGCGGATTAAGGATTATATCCTCGCCGGAGACATCTATCAGGCGAATTTCACGCAACGGTTCACCGCCCCCCTGCCCGACGGGCTCGATGCGTTCACCCTTTACCGGCGCCTGCGTGCGCTGAGCCGGGCGCCCTTCTCCGCCTTTCTCAGGATCGACACCGATACAGCCCTCCTCTCCGTCTCACCAGAGCGGTTCCTCAAGCTTGATCGCGCCGGGCGCATTGAGACCCGGCCGATCAAAGGCACCCGGCCGCGGGGTGGCACGCCTCATGAGGATGAGGCACTGGCCCGCGAACTGATGGCAAGCGAGAAGGATCGGGCGGAGAACCTGATGATCGTTGATCTGATGCGCAACGATCTTGCGCGCGTCTCGCTGCCAGGCTCGGTCAAGGTCCCCACCCTGTTCGGGCTCGAGAGTTTTCCGACCGTCCATCACCTGGTGTCGGTGGTGGAGGCCAAGCTGCGGCCCGAACTCGATGCGATCGACCTGTTACGGGCAGCCTTTCCGGGCGGCTCCATCACCGGTGCGCCAAAGATCCGCGCCATGGAAATCATCGCCGAGCTCGAGGTCGCACCACGCGGTCCCTATTGCGGCTCGGCCTTCTGGCTCGGCTTTTCCGGCGGCATGGATTCGAGCATCCTGATCCGCTCGCCAGTGATCGCCGATGGCCAGATCATCATCCAGGCGGGCGGCGGAATTGTCGCCGATAGCGACCCGCAAGACGAATATGAGGAATGCCTGGTCAAAGCGCGGGCGATGATCAAGGCGGTGCAGCTCACCAGCGGACAGCCATTCCATGCAGATCTCGATTAACGGGCGACTTGTATCGGCCGATGAGGCCGGCATCGGGTTGAGCGATCGCGGCTTCACCCTGGGCGATGGGCTGTTCGAGACAATCGCGGTTCATGAGGGGAGAATTCTGCGCCTGGAGGCGCATCTTGCCCGATTGCGCGCGGGGCTCGAAACGCTCCGGCTGCCGCTTGGCCTGCGCGATCTCGACCTTACCACCCGCCTTCTTTCGCTGGTTTCTGTGAATGACCTTCGCGAAGGCTCGCTGCGGCTCACCATCACGCGAGGGCAAGGACCGCGCGGGCTTCTGCCGCCAGATCCGACAATGCCGACGGTGATCATCACCGCAAGCCCATGGGCTGGCCGCAAGACGAGCATCTCGGCAGTGATCGCCAGCTCAACGCGACGCAACGAATACTCGCCACTGTCGCGCATCAAAGCGCTCGGCTATCTCGACAATATCCTGGCGCTGATCGAGGCGCAGGAGCGGCGCGCTGAGGATGCGCTCCTCCTCAATGGCGCTGGGCATGTCGCTTGCGCGAGCGCTGCCAATCTCTTCGCGATGGTCAATGGCGTGCTGCAAACCCCGCCGCTTGCGGATGGCGTTCTGCCGGGAGTGGTGCGGGCTCAGATCATCAGCGAGCACAAGGCCGTCGAGCGATCGCTCACAGCGGATGAACTCTATCGGGCTGACGAGATCATTCTCAGCAATGCGCTGGGCGTGCGCTCGGTGGTTCGGCTCGACGATAGGATCATTGGCTCTGGCGAGCCGGGACCTTTAGTCCAAGAGCTTGCCAGGGCGCTAGAGTTCCCGCAGACGCGTGCTGCCAGCGCGTAAGTGTGGCTAACCCAGTCCGATCGGCTCGCGGGAGGCTGCAGCGCGCGGATCAATGCCGGCCCGGGCCAGAGTGCGGTCAAGAAGCTGCTCGTAGATCGGACGGCCACCGGCCCAATGGGCGATGATGTTGGCGGTGACGCAGGTGACCATAACGGGCAAGAGCAGCGCGTAAGACCCCGTGAGCTCCAGGGCCAGCGCCACCCCAACGATCGGAGCCCTGACGCTCGCGGTGAACAGGCCGCCCATGGCGGCGACCGCAAATGCGCTGACCGCGATATCGGTACCGGGCAGAAATCCGTCGACGATTTGGCCAAAGGCCAAGCCGAGGCAGGTTGCAAGCGTCAGGATTGGAGCGAAAATACCGCCTGGCACCCCCGTCGAATAGCTGGTCACGGTGGTTATGAAGCGCAGAATGCCCAGTCCGAGCAGCAGGCTGAAGGCCGGCGGCTGATTGGCCAAGGCCTCGATCACCTTCTCGCCACCACTCACCGACCATGGCACGAGCACGAAGAGCGCCCCGGTCAACAGGCCCACGATCGCAGCATAGGCATAAGGAGCTCGCGCATGGCAGGCCGCGCCGAAATCCGCCATGGCCAGCAGTGCGGCATTGAGCAGAACTCCAATGAGGCCGAGAAGGCAGCCGAGGATGAAGAAGGCTGGCAGAACCCAGAGCGGGGTTACCTGCAAGGGGATATTCAGGTCGGGTTCAACGCCGGCGAATGATTCGACCACAGCGGCGGCGAGGCATGAGGCAATGATCACGCCCATATAGGTGCGAAAGGTATAGGGGAACTGCCGATGGGTTTCCTCGATCACGAACAGCACTGCGGCGAGCGGGGCATTGAACGCAGCGGCCAGACCTCCGGCGGCCCCGGCGGCCAGAAGCCCGCGCCGCTCGAAGTCGATGCATCGCGAGAATTCCGAGATGGCTGCAGCGATCGAGCCGCCGATGTGAATGGTCGGCCCCTCGCGGCCAAGCACGAGGCCGGATGAGATCGAAAACAGGCCCGCAAAGAACTTGACCGGCAGGACGCGTCGCCAGTGAAGCTGGCGCAGTCCCTCAAGCGCCCCCTCGATCTCCTGAACGCCACTGCCGCCGGCTTCGGGCGCATAATGATGCACGAGATAGACGGAGGCGATGGTGATCACCATCGTGAGGAGGGCAGCAATGACGACCAGCCAAGGCCCTTCGATCACCGTTGCCAGCCAATTCGGCCATTCAATGAGCCAATCGATGAGGAGGTGAAAGACGGCGCCGGCGAAGCCAACGAGGATGCCGATGATCGCGGCGAGACCCATATATCGGGTTTGTCCCAACCGCTGCTGCTGCTCGGTCTCCTCCACCTGCCCGTCCCGCCGTTGCACAGTTGGATCGGACCTAGCACCTCGGGGTTGCGGGATCAACGGGTCGAATCATAGCCAAGCAATGCTATATAGGACCCATGAGCTCTTCTCTGGATACAGAACGATGACGTCCCGCTCCATGGATCTGTCCGATTTCGACGACGATATGCCGTCGGGAGGCGGACCAGAGGAACGCGGCTCCAAGGGTCGCAGCATTGCCGCGCGGGCGATGGCCCATCCCATGGGTGATGCCCCCTATCTGCGCGGGCTCAATGCGGAGCAGCGGGAGGCGGTCGAAACGCTCGATGGTCCGGTGCTGGTGCTGGCGGGGGCAGGAACAGGCAAGACCAGGGTCTTGACCACGCGCTTGGCGCATGTGCTGGCGACCGGTCGTGCTTTTCCCGGACAGATCCTCGCGGTGACTTTCACCAACAAGGCCGCGCGCGAGATGAAGGATCGCATCGGGATGCTGATCGGGGGCGTGGTCGAGGGCATGCAATGGCTCGGCACGTTCCACTCGATCGGCGTCAAGATCCTGAGACGGCATGCGGAGCTTGCAGGGCTCAGGCCCGATTTCTCGATCCTGGATACGGATGACCAGATCCGCCTGCTCAAGCAGGTGATCGCAGCGGCCGAGATCGACGAGAAGCGCTGGCCGGCGCGCCATCTCGCAAGCCTTATCGACAGCTGGAAGAACCGCGGGCTCACCCCTGACCGGGTGCCGGCGGGCGAGTCCCATGCCTATGCCAATGGCCGCGGCGCCGAGCTCTACGGAGATTATCAAGCCCGGATGAAGGTGCTGAATGCCTGCGATTTCGGCGACCTTTTGCTGGAGCCCCTCCGGCTGTTTCAGGACAATGGCGAGGTGCTGCAGACCTATCAGCGCAAGTTCAAGTATATGCTGGTGGATGAGTATCAGGACACCAATGTCGCGCAGTATCTCTGGCTGAGGCTTCTGGCGCAGGGACATAAGAACATCTGCTGCGTGGGCGATGACGACCAGTCGATCTATGGCTGGCGAGGTGCGGATGTCGACAATATCCTGCGCTTCGAAAAGGATTTTCCGGGCGCGAAGGTCATCCGGCTCGAGCGCAATTATCGCTCGACACGCCATATTCTCGCGGCAGCCTCAGGGCTGATTGCACATAATGAGGGCCGGCTCGGCAAGACGCTGCACACAGATGTGGCCACGGGCGAAAAAGTGGTGGTGCGCGGGCACTGGGATGCCGAGGAAGAAGCGCGCACCATTGGCGAGGCGATCGAAACGGCGCATGCACGCGGCCACGCCTATAACGAAATGGCGATCCTGGTGCGGGCTTCGTTCCAGATGCGCGAATTCGAAGACCGCTTCATCACCTTGGGGCTGCCCTACAAGGTCATTGGCGGTCCGCGCTTCTATGAGCGGCAGGAAATCCGCGACGCGCTGGCCTATCTCAAAGTGACGGCGCAGCCGGACAATGACCTTGCCTTCGAGCGGATCATCAACGTGCCCAAGCGGGGCATCGGTGATTCCAGCGTCAAAAAGGTGCATCAGCTCGCCCGTGCGCAGGGTACCTCGCTGTTCCAGGCAGCGGAAGGGATCGTGCAAACCGACGAGCTGCCGGCAAAAGCGCGCACGGCCCTGAAGCAGCTCACGCTCAGCTTCCGCCGCTGGCGCTCGCTGCTCGATGGCATGCCCCATACGGATATCGCCGAGATGGTGCTGGATGAATCCGGCTATACGGACATGTGGCAGAATGATCGGAGCCCGGAGGCGCCGGGGCGGCTCGAGAACCTCAAGGAGCTCGTCCGGTCCATGGGCGAGTTCGAAACCATGAACGGCTTCCTCGAGCATATCGCGCTGGTCATGGATGCGGATAATCAGGCATCCGACGATAAGGTCAGCATCATGACCCTGCACTCGGCGAAGGGTCTCGAATTTGATACAGTGTTCCTTCCCGGCTGGGAGGAAGGCCTGTTTCCGCACCAGCGTTCGCTAGACGAGAATGGCCGTGCGGGCCTCGAGGAAGAGCGCCGGCTGGCCTATGTGGGGATTACGAGAGCGCGTAAGCTCTGTACGATTTCATTCGCTCAGAACCGACGGGTGCATGCCCTTTGGCAGAGCGCCCTGCCCTCACGCTTCATCGATGAATTGCCGGAAGAGGATGTGGAGGTTGAGCGCTCCTCCTCGAACTATAGCAGCTATGGCCGCGGCTGGGGCTTTGGCGAAAGCCGTTTCGACACGATGAACCCGTACCAGACCGACTATACCACGCCTGGTTGGAAGCGCGCCCGGCAGGCTTACAACAGTGGTGCTTCGGTGCGCTCAGCGCCGCATTTCATCGAGGGTGAGCTCATCGCGCGCGAGGATGCCGACGCGGTGCCCTTCCGGCGCGGCGAGCGGGTGCTGCATGGCAAGTTCGGCGAGGGCACAATCACCGCGGTCGATGGCAACAAGCTGACGATCGACTTCGATCAGGGCGGGGAAAAGCGGGTGCTGGCAAGCTTCGTCGAGCGGGTATGAAGGCGCTGGTCGCCCGCTAGAGCGTTTTGCTTTTCTCTCAATCGCGAAACGCTTGCTCTTTGCCTAGTCGCATTTCTTCACGCGAACCGGTATCCACTTCGCTCGCAAATGCTCTAACGGTCGGACCAGGGCACGCGTGTCTTACCAGCGCACCAAGGCTGCCCCCCAGGTGAAGCCACCGCCCATAGCTTCGATCAGCACGAGATCGCCGGGACGGATACGGCCGTCCTTCACCGCGACATCAAGAGCCAGCGGAATGGAGGCGGCCGAGGTGTTGCCATGGATATCAACGGTCAGCACCACTTTGCTGTCGGGGATACCAAAGCGTTTGGCGGTGCTGTCGAGAATGCGCTTATTGGCCTGGTGCGGGACCACCCAGTCGATATCCGCCGCGGTGAGCCCGGCATCGGCCAGCGTCTCGCCCATGACATTGGCGATGTTTACGACCGCGTGCTTGAACACCTCCTTGCCTTCCATGCGGAGATGCCCAACCGTCTGAGTGCTGGACGGGCCGCCATCCACGTAAAGCTTTTCCTTGTGACGGCCGTCGGAATGCAGCCGGGTCGCGAGCACGCCGCGATCGGCGATATCGCCATTCCCTTGCTCCACTTCCAGAACGACGGCCCCTGCGCCATCGCCAAACAGGACACAGGTCGTGCGGTCGGTCCAGTCGAGAATTCGCGAGAAGGTTTCCGCCCCGATCACCAGGGCACGCTCAGCGCCGCCCCCGCGCAGCATGGCGTCGGCGACCGACAGGGCATAGACGAAGCCCGAACAGACGGCCTGAACATCGAAGGCCGCACCACGGGTCATTCCGAGTTCAGCTTGAACGGAGGTGGCGGTTGCCGGAAAGGTGTTGTCCGGGGTCGAGGTCGCCAGAATGATGAGGTCGATCGCATCAGCTGCGATCCCCGCATCCGCGAGGGCTGCCCGCGCGGCGCCTACGGCCAGATGACAGGTGGTCTCGCCCTCGGCTGCCACATAGCGCTGGCGAATGCCGGTGCGCTCGACAATCCATTCGTCGCTGGTGTCGACGATTTGGGCGAGATCATTATTGGTGAGGACCTTGGCGGGAAGATAGGAGCCGATGCCCTTGATGACGGCACGCCGCATATGTCTCAAACCCCTTCCGCGTTCAGTGCCGAGCTGTCATCGGCCTGGGCGGCGTTGTATTTGGCGGTAAGGTCGGCTGCAATCTTCTCGATCAGATTGTTCCGGGTCGTTTCCACAGCAACGTCGATCGCGGCAGCAAAACCGATCGCGTCTGTTCCACCATGACTTTTCACCACGATGCCATTCAAGCCGAGCAAGACGCCCCCATTCTTCGTCCGCGGATCGAGCCTGGCCTTGAGGGCCGCAAAGGCGCCGCGGGAGAGCAAATAACCGATCCGGGTGAGCAGCGACCGGTTCATGGCATCGCGCAAATAGGTGGTCAGCTGCCGCACGGTGCCTTCGGCGGCCTTGAGGGCGATATTACCGGTAAATCCTTCGATCACGAACACATCCACCGTGCCCTTGCCGAGATCATCGCCCTCAACGAAGCCACAATATTCGATCGGCAGCTTGGCCTCACGGAGGCGACGGCCAGCTTCGCGCACCTCCTCGACGCCTTTCATTTCCTCGATGCCGACATTCAGAAGACCAACCGTGGGCCGCTCGACACCGAGCATGCAGCGGGCCATGGCCTCGCCCATGACCGCGAAATCGAAGAGCTGGTCCGCATCGGCCCCGATGGTGGCGCCCAGGTCCAGTACGATCGAATCACCGCGCAGAGTCGGCCAGAAGCCCGCAATTGCCGGGCGCGAAATGCCGGGCATGGTCTTCAGGATCACTTTGGCCATGGCCATCAAAGCGCCAGTATTTCCGGCGGAAACCACCACATCGGCGCGTTGGTCCTTCACCGCCTCAATGGCCGCCCACATGCTGGAGACATTGCGGCCACGGCGGAGAGCCTGGCTCGGCTTCTCCTCCATCGAGATCGCCACATCGGCATGAACGACCTGCGACTTCTCGCGGACACGCGGGAATCCCGCAAGCACCGGCTCAAGCTTCGCTTGATCGCCAAACAGCAGAAGTCTGATGTCAGGGTGACGCTCTAGGGCGAGATCCGCACCGGGGACGACCACCTCCGGCCCGCGGTCACCTCCCATCGCATCTATGGCTATGGTTAGAGGATCAGGCATAAATCGTAGCTGTTACGGCCCTCATGACATCAGCCGCCGGGCTGTGACTGACCGGCCGATATCGGCTTCGGCACAATACGCATTCGATCGGTCGAAACAACAAGAAACTAAACACACGGGAATGACACCTGCGCAGCGGTGCGCACCAAGCCTATTTCTCCGTGCCATTCGGGTTCGCCGCTCTCTTCAGGATGGCCAGGGATGCAAAGGGATTCTCATCCGCCTTGTCCTCAGATTTCGTTTCAAAGCGCGAATCGACGGCGGCGCCCTCCTTGCGCGGATAAGGATCGATGACCAGCGCCAGCTCCTCTGCCACAACCGCGCCGAGATCGATTTCACCATTCTCGATCGGGTCCGGGGGATCATCCTGGTCGATGTCGATCAGGGCTTCCGTGCCGACCGGCTCAGCCAAAACCGCGCCCTCGATGAAGGCTCGCTCGAATGTCTGCTCATAGGTGCGCTCGAGCGGCTCGAGGGTTACCACACAGATCTGGACCACATCCGCCTTGAGCCGGCCGCTGACCCGCAATCCGTTGCGCCGCCAGGGCTTCAGCGCAAGCTCGGCTTCAAGCCGCACCAGCTTGGCAAGGCCGAGCCATCCCGCCAGGGCTTCCCGCTCCTGCTCGGTGGCGACAAGCCGCTCATCCTGGCCGTCTTCGGTGAGAGCATTGATCTCGAACGGGCGGTGAAACCCGGCAGAGGCGCTCTCGGTTGGTGATTCGCCCTCGTTAGCCATTGGCCGTTCCCTGCGCTGCATCCTGTTCGCGCGAAACAGATCGTGGGCGCAGCGTGCCGCCCCGCTGCGAGGGCTGAATGAAGGCCAAACGCGCCGCCATCAACTCATCCATGCTCATCATATCGAGCGCCCTGTCTGTCGCGATGATGTAATCTGCAAGATGCGCAAAGCTGTTCCCAACTGGAGCATTCTCGACGATCAGATTTCGTGCAAGGAGCGCGCTCATCGCGGCGCGCGTATCCGCGGCCGTGAAGGCATCATCGAGAGCCTTGCCCCGCCCGTAGAACGCTTCCGCCAATTTCCGCACCTTCTTGCCCACAGAAAGATCGCTCACGCCGATCTCGCGCAGATTATGGTCGAAGTCACTGAACATGACCGCGCAGAGATCCTCACCCAAGGGCGAGCTCGGACCCTCTTCGCGACGCAGCCGGCGCAGAACGAGGAGCGTGTGGAGCACGACCATCTCGAATCGCCCTTCCAGCGTGTCGGGCACCCCAAGGTCTGTATAAAGTTCAGGCTGCCGCGCCTGCGCCACAATGGCGTCATAGATGGCACGAGGGGTACCGTTGCGGCGTCGCCGCCCAAGCAGTCGATCGAAAATCATGTCCAGAGCCGATGATGGGGGTTGAGAGACCCTGCGCTTGCCAAGATTGCTCAGTCCGGGCTAACTCAGACCCAAGAGCAGCAGGTAATGTCGGGTTGTTCGCCCTTCAAGCTAAAGGGATCCATTGAGTGCTCAGTCCTTCACATTTGTCGCGCCGTGCGGTGCTTCGCAACGGCCTCGTCGCGATCGGAATTGCCAGCATCATCGCCGCCTGCAGCCCAGTCGTCGACCATAGGGGCTATCTGCCCCAGGGCGATGTCCTGCAGAAGGTGCAGCCCGGAATGAGCAAGACCGAAGTGCAAGCACTCCTCGGCAGCCCTTCGACCACGGCCACCGTCAATTTCCACGGCGACAGCTTCTATTATATTTCCGATACGGTGGAGCAAGAAGCCTTTTTCAAACCCACCGTCGTCGACCGGCGGATTCTCGCGATTCGCTTCAATCAGAACGACCAGGTGGAGAGCTTTGCAACATATGGGCTCGAAGACGGGCGCGTGATCAACTTCAACACCCGCCAGACCCCGACCCGCGGCAAGGAACTGACCATCCTGCAACAGCTCTTCTCCAATATCGGTAAGTTCAGCCCCGGCGGCAACGCGGTCGGCGGGCCGGCACCCGGCGGCTCAATTGGCGGCAGCCCGTTCTAAAGGCGCTGGTCCTGCGGGATTGCCCGCCTGATGGCGGCGATCCCCAAGGCCAGCAGCACAATGAGCTTCATCGCTTCGCTCAGCACATACCACATGTGATAGCTGGCAGGCGGCAATGTACCTCCGGCCGCAACGATCGCCACGCGATCGGCGAGTGCGGGCAAGAACCACAGCGACTGCATAGCCAGCAGCACGAGCGCGATCAGCGCCATCACCAGAGGCCATCGAGGACCACGGGCGATGATCGCGGCGATCAGCAGCAGCGCGCCCAAAGCCCATTCGACCTTGTTCATGAGCTGGAAGGTTACGTTGCCGACCTCCAGCGCGACGGGCAAGGTGAGATCCGCAACCTCAAACTTCACCGGCGTTGCGAGACCCGACACGCCGATGACCATACCAGCCCAGACAAGCGCCAGGACTGCCATAAGAATGCCGCTCCAGATGGAGACGGCCGATACTGACCTGCTCATGATCAACCCTTTTCTTGCGGGCTCAGGCAGACCATAGAAGCGGGACGGGGCAAATAGGCCCGTTTGACACATGGGACAGGATGCATGGCCAATGACAGGGAGGACTGCTCGCATGACGGCGCATAGCGGCTCCAAGAAAGCGGTCTATGCAGCCCTGATCGGCAATCTTCTGATTGTCGTCACCAAGTTCATTGCGGCATGGCTCACCGGCAGCTCGGCCATGCTCAGCGAGGGCATCCACTCGCTGGTCGATAGCGGCAATGAGGTTCTGCTGCTTTATGGAATCCGGCGGGCGTCGCGGCCAGCGGATTACACACACCCCCTTGGACATGGTCGCGAGATCTATTTCTGGAGCTTCGTCGTCGCCGTCCTCATCTTCGCTCTCGGCGCCGGGGTATCGCTCTATGAGGGCGTCAATCACATTCTCCGTCCCGAGCCCATTCGCAACGTGACGATAAGCTATGTGGTTCTGGGCGCATCCGCCCTGTTCGAGGCGGCTTCCTGGCTGGTTGCCCTCAGGATCTTCCGGCGAGAAAAGGGGCGGCTTGGCTATTTCGCCGCCATCAGGCAGAGCAAGGATCCGACCACGTTCACCGTGCTGTTCGAGGACAGCGCTGCCCTCCTCGGCCTGCTCATTGCCGCGCTCGGCATCACTGCCGCCTATGTGCTCAATGCTCCTTTTTTCGACGGGCTCGCCTCGATCGGCGTCGGGCTGGTGCTTGCCGGCACCGCCGTTCTGCTGGCGCGGGAAAGCAAAGGCCTGCTGATCGGCGAGCGCGCTTTGCCCGATGTGGAGGCCAGCATCACGGCGGCAGCTGCCGGCGATCCCGACGTGCAGCGCGTCAATGGGCTCGTCAGCGTCCATACCGGGCCTGATCAGGTGGTGGTGGGCCTCAGCATTGAATTTCAGGACACGCTGACGGTGACGGCGGTCGAAGCTTGCGTCGAGCGCATCGAGGCGCAGCTCCGCCATAGTCGGCCCGAGGTCACCACCATTTTCATAAAGCCGCAAAGCGCCGAGACCTGGCAGGCGCGGCAAGAGATGCTGATGAGAACAGCACCAGCGGACCCTGACACCAAATGACGAGGATAGGTCGTCGTTGAACCGGACGGCCCCGATCCATAGTATCACGCCATGACGGGGGCGTTCTTTGAGCGTCGTCCTCACTGCCAGGCCAGGCCGCACTGTCGGGCCTCTAGATTTCAGGAGTATGAGTTGAGCGTATTAGAGGGAGCCGATGGCGGGTGGGTGCCGCCCTTCTCGGTGGGCGAGACCTTCACTCGGGACGTCCTGTTCGACGTGGAGACGGTCAAGGCCTTCGCCAGGCTGGCGATGGATGACAATCCGCTGCACCATGATGAAGCCTTTGCTCGGACGACGCGCTTCGGCGGGCTGATCGCCAGCGGCACGCATACGATGGCGGTGACCACCGGACCGGTCGCGAGTTTTCTCAGCGAGCGCTGTGCGTCGCTGGGCCTGCAATTCGACTACACGTTGCGACGGGCGATTCGCGCCGGCGAGCGCGCCACCATCGCATGGACGATCGATGATCTTTCGCCAAAGGCCAGTCTTGGCGGCTATTTGGTGCGTATGACCGGGCGGCTCATCAACAGCACCGGTGAGGATGCCGTGATCGTAAAGGGCACCAGCCTGCTCATGCCGAAATCCGGTCTACAGGCTTAGAGCGTTCGAGCGCGGTGGACAGGAGACGCATCCAAGCTACTTCGTGCGGAGAGGAGCTCATCGTCCAACCGCTGCCTAGGGGGAGCGGGCTTCAAGCCCGCCCCCGGCGTGTGATTGTTTCAGTTCACTTCAGCCACTGATCGACGGTCGCCTTATTGGCCTCGACCCATTTCTTGGCCGTCTCGGCCGGGTTGGCGCCGGGCTGCTCGTTCTCGAGCATCACCGCCTGTTCCTGATCGAGGCTCAGCGCGAAATTGTCGAGAATCGCATAGAGCTTCGGATCATCCTCCTTCAGCCCCTTGCGGACGACCGTATTGACGGTTTCCTCACCGCCGAACACGCCCTTCGGATCCTTGAGATATTTGAGCTCGAAGCTCGAATGCATCCAGTGCGGCGTCCAAGTCGTCACGATGATCGGCTCTTTCTTGCCATAGGCATCCTTGAGCGCCGCGACCATGGTCGCATCCGACCCCTCGATCAGCTTCAGCGGCAGGTCGTATTCCTTGATGGCGTTTTCGGACGCCTTCATTAGCCCGGCGCCGGGGTCGATGCCAATGACCTGCCCTTTGAACTCCGAGGCCTTGTCCTTGAGATCCTCCATTGAGTTCACATCGGCCACGTAGGTCGGGACAGCCCAGCCGATCTTGGCGCCAGAGACGTTGGGGCCCAGATCTTCGACCTGGTCCTTCAGCTTCTCGTAATAGGCCTGATGGGTGGCAGGAAGCCAGGCGGCCACCATGGCGTCCGCCTCGCCGGTCGCCACCGCCTGCCACATGGCAGCGCCAGAAAGAGGAACGATCTTCACATTGTATCCGGCGTCTTCGAGAACCGTCTTGATGACGTTGGTGGCCACCACGGCGTCAGACCATTCCACATAGGCGATGGTCACGTCTTTCTCGGCAGCATCCGCCGATCCGCCCGCGATCATGCTCGCAAGCGCCAGCCCGGCAGCCCCGAGCAGTGTCGAACGTCTGGTCAGCATTGTCCTCTCCCTTGTGTTGTCATGCCGGTTTCGGTTGATCTTCGGCCGGGTTGGCGCCGGCCTCCGATGGGGTGGCGCTGCCCCGGGCCTCTGCCTGGAGCCGTCGCGCGATCTGCTGGGTGATCCGATCGAGAATGATGGCCAGGAGCACGATGGCAATGCCCGCCTGGACCCCCTGGCCCGCCTCCAGCCGCTGAATGGCGCGCCAGACCTCGCCGCCGAGGCCGCCCGCGCCGATCATCGCGGCGATCACCACCATGGAGAGCGCCAGCATGATGGTCTGGTTGATCCCCGCCATGATGGTCGGCACCGCCAGAGGCAGTTCCACCTTCACGAGCTTCTGCATCCGGCTCGAACCAAAGGCATCGGCAGCCTCGATGAGCTGCGGAGGGGTCTGGAGAATGCCAAGGGCGGTCAAGCGGATGGTCGGGGGCATGGCGAAGACGATGGTCGCGAAGCAGGCCGACACCGCGCCCAGTCCGAAGAAGGGAATGGCCGGTATAAGATAGACGAAGGAGGGCATCGTCTGCATCATGTCGAGCAGCGGACTGATGGCCTTCCAGACCCGCGGCCGAACCGCCGCGAGAATGCCGAGCGGCACGCCGATGATGATGGCGATGAGGGTTGAGAACACCACCAGCACGATGGTCTGGATGGTTGCCGTCCACAGGCCGAGATTCCAGAGGAATGCCAACCCGAGGAAGGTCAGCAGAGCGACCCGGCGCCCTGCCAGCCACCATACGAGAATCGCAGCCAGGATCAGGACGAGCCAGGGCGGCAACCAAAGCAGACCGCTGGTTGCAGCATCCAGCCAGCTCGACACGACACGGCTCACCGCCCGTGTCACGCCGGAGAAGGTGACCGTGAGCCAGCTCAAGGCGATATCGGCCAGCTCCGCGAGAGGAAAGCGTGGGATCTCCCAGTTCATTCAACTCCTCCGGATCAGCCGGTTACGGCGGCTTCCCGCCGGTGCTGCGCGGCCAGCGCGGCGATGACACCGTGCTCAGTCAAGAGGCCCGCAGGGCTGCCGTCATCACCCATCACCGATACGGCCGCCACACCGGAGGCCAGCACCGCAAGGGCTGCGCGCAACGTGGTCGCGCCCGGAATTCTCGGCAGCTCACTCGCATTGCTATTCGGCGGCGCCTCGGAGAGCGGCCGCATCACGTCGCGCGCCTTGAGCACACCCAGAACATCGATATGGGCGACGAAGCGCTCGACATAATCATCGGCCGGATCGGTGAGAAATTCCAGTGCCGTTCCCTGCTGAACGATCTCGCCGTCGCGCATGAGAACGATACGGCCGCCCAGCGCAATCGCCTCGTCGAGGTCGTGGGACACGAAGACGATGGTTTTTTTCAGCGATTTCTGCAGCGCCACCAGCTCGCGCTGCATATCGCGGCGGATTAGCGGATCAAGGGCCGAGAAGGCCTCATCCATGAGCAGGATGTTGGCATCGACCGCCAGCGCCCGGGCGAGACCTGCGCGCTGCTGCATGCCTCCGGAGAGCTGGGCCGGCAATGCGCTCTCCCAGCCTTTGAGCCCGACGAGCTCGATCGCCTCCAAGGCCCGCTTGCGACGCACTGCCGGCGGGATGCCCTGGATCTCCAGCCCATATTCCACATTGGCTGCAATCGAGCGGTGGGGAAATAGCGCGAATTGCTGAAAGACCATGCCGAATTTAGCTCGGCGGAAGGCCAGAAGGTCGCGATCGGAGAGCTCGGTGACCTCGGTGCCGTCGACGGTGATACTGCCCTCGCTGGGATCGATCAGGCGGTTGATGCAGCGAAGCGTCGTCGACTTGCCTGATCCCGACAGGCCCATCACGATCAGGATCTCGCCCTGAGCAACCTCAAAGGAGACATTGCGCAAGCCCAGCACGCAACCCGTGCGCTCGAGGATCTCATTGCGTCCGACATTCGACCGCGCCAGTTTCAGCGCCTCACCAGGACGATCGCCAAAGATCTTGGTGAGACCGCTCACCTTGATGCATGTGCTCGTCCCAGCCGTCATGCCCGGCACTCGCCCCCACTATCCCCGGCTTGCCGATTTCCGCCCCACCGACACAGCCCGCCCTCTTCAGCGAAGCATGACGCAAAAGGGCGACTCTTGCTCAAATGAGGCATTCTCTTCGCATTAACCGACATTCCTGGGTCGGCCAATGGACGGGGCTGGCGATGGTTCCGTTCAGTGTTCGGCTGGGATGATCTTGGCCCAGACATCAAGGATTGGGCGGCAAGCAGTCGAGAAAAATCTGTATATCGCATCGACGCGCTTGATAATCCAGAGGGCTCGCAGCGTCAACCCGCTCACCCACCGGATCACAAATCAACACAAACTCTGAAAAATTCCGAGATCTGGCAATAATAAAAATGTTTTTGCAGAAAATAACATGCGAATACATGATCGACAGCAGATATGTTTGTGGCATCCGCCGTCATCTTAGATGCCGATCATGGCGCGGATATCAATAATCTTGGCCGCCGCGTGGAAGCGACGCTCGCGGCCAACCAGAGGGCCAAACAGGCCGGCATAACGGGATAGAACCGCCCAGCGCGCGGCTAATTTCCCCAATTTCTTGGTGGGTTTTCGTTCATCAAGGCCTCGCCAATAGCAATTGGCGTAATCAGATTGAACGGCCGTGATGTCCCCGACGCCGTGCCGCTTTGTGGTAACGCAGGCGATCAAAAGCGGTGCCACAGGTGTCATGACACGACGGCCCAAAGCGGATGGCGGGTCAACCTTGTACCAGTAGCGGTACGCGTCCGCGTCAATCAGATAGACATTGGTATTGGCGAATCCATTGGCCTCCGAAAAGACCGTGTAAAAGAACTCCGGTGAATATTGGTAGAAGCCGTGCCCCGCTTGCCCATCGCAAATGGTCAGGATCAGGGCCGTTCCGTGCTCGCGAAGAATGTGATTGATGTTCAGAATTACTTGGCGCACATCGAAAATGTGCTCCATCGAGCCGAAATCTATATAGGTGGAAAAGCTGCCTGCGAGCGTTAGGGGCAACGGCTTGTTGAAGTCCACAATGACATCCGCCCCCTCATAGTCACTTGCGTCCAAGGATGTCAGATTCGCCGCACCAAGCGCACGAAGCAGCTCCTCGGCATAACTCTCCGCCTTAACCGGCAGCCCGAGATGCGCAACCCGCTGCAGTTGCTTCGGGCTGAAGTAAATCATCTGGCGGCCAAGCGTCGCCACATCTGACAGATCAAGGCCATGAGTTTTCTTGGCCAGCAAAATGAGCTGTAGGCCTGCAATATCCACGCCCATCGCCACTCCCCGAATCTAAGCGTTGGCTCAGACTCAATTTGAGCGGGAAACCACCAAACGCACAACCTTGAGAAGCAGTGGCGAGTCTATGTCAGCGCTGGCTTCGGCGCGCGGGTCGTCCGCCAGATCTCAGCCGTGATGACCGCGGCAACCACCAGCAAACATCCTAAGACTCGCGACCAAGTCCAGCTCTCGGCGAGAAAAAGTCCGGCAAGGAGAACCACGAAGATCGGTTCAAGATTGAGCACCATGGCCGCGGTCGGGCCGCCTGAGAGCTCAACCGATTTGAACATGCAGACACAGGCGATGGTGAAGAAAAGACTGGTAAACAGCACGGGCAGCCAGCCATCGAGCGAGAAGGGTGCGGAGGCAAAGCCGTGAATAGTAAAAACATAGGCGCTGACGATGATCACGCCGGCTGAGGCGATGTAGAAGGTTACGGTGGTGCCGTCGTGGTCGCGTAAGGCGATGCTGTTCCAGAAGAACGATGCGGCATAGCCTACAGCGCTCAAGGCGGCGAGCAGCAGACCGCGAGGATCGAGCGCTTGGGGCTCAAGGCCGATCGCCATGCCGATGCCCAGCAAAGCGACCAGCGGACAGGCGAGCTCAATCGGGGTCGGCACCTGCCGACGGTAGATCGCTTCCATCAACGCGGTGAGGAAGGGAAAGATGTAGAGCACGACGACCGCCAGGCTTACCGGGATATAGGCAAAGGACCCGAGAAGGCCCAATGTCCCAAGGGACGCGCAAACGCCGCTCCCCATGGCATGTCCTACAGCGCCCGCGGGCAGGCGCAGGGGATGATTCATGAGCGGCAGCAAGATGGCGAGTGCCAGCACGAGGAAGAGATAGCGGATCAGAACAACGGTGGGCGGATTGAAGCCCCGTTCATAAGAAAAAGGCACGGAAACATCATTGATTGCGAGCGTCAGAGCTGAAATGAGAGCGATAATCACCCCGAGCCGCGCCCGATCTAAAAACACGCTCATGGCTGCACCATCTCGCGCCGAATGTGATTTCCCGAGTGAGAACTTCCGGCAATAGTGCTCGCGGAGCGAAGAAAAGCAATCGAATAGACAAGGAGAGATACGCCTTCATCAGCCGAATAGCAGCATTGGCAGCGCTGGCGTTCTCCATCCCATGGAATTCTCGTTGATCAGGCGCATATTGCGCTGGTTTATGGCAACCCCATCACATAGTATCCCGTGCCGCGGGTAAGGGGAAACCGCAACTCCGAGGACACCTACGGACTTGTCATGACCTACGGGCAGGCGGCGCCACTACGGCACGGTCGGATGATTTTGCTTTCTGCATTCGCGCTCGTTCGCTCTGGGCATTGCCGCATCAAGATGGGGGGCAGGCAAGACATTGGGCTTCACCTCCCTCGCAATCGATGTGATGCCGTCGGGATTATTCTGCCGGATTTGCGCCGCGAGCTCTGCTGTGGGAGCCTTGGGCAATGAGCGCCCGCGGCACCATCCTGCTGCTCGATGATGAGCGGCACGAGATCGCTCCGCTCGCCGCGGTGCTCGAGAGCGATTACGACGTCTACATGGCCGGGTCAGGTGAAGAGGCCGTCGAGCTTGCCTCGTTGATGCTGCCCGATCTCATCGTGCTCGATATCCATATGCCGGGCATGGACGGCTATGAGGTCTGTCACCGGTTGAAGGACAATCCTGTCCTCGCCGATGTGCCGATCATCCTGATGCGCTCGCCCGATGACCCCAGTGCGGAACTGAAGGGCCTGTCGCTCGGGGCGGTGGACTGCATCGCGAAGCCGCTCTCTCCTGAGGTGGTCAAGCTCCGAATCAACAATCACATCGAAATCAAGCGCATGCGGGATGAGCTGGCCAAGCTTGCCATCACGGACGCGCTCACAGGATTGAGCAACCGGCGCGGCCTCGAGACGGCGCTGGACCGCGAGACCTCGCGACTGGCGCGGTCGGAGCGGCCTTTGTCGGTCATCATTCTCGATATCGACTTCTTCAAACGCTTCAATGACCGCTTCGGGCATACAGCGGGCGACCGTTGCATCATGATGGTCGCCGCCGCCCTGACCCGAGCGATGTTCGGCGGTGAGGATCTGGCCGCGCGCTACGGTGGTGAGGAGTTTGCCTGCGTGCTGCCGGATACGTCCTTCGAGGAAGCAATGGACATGGCACGCATGATCCAGCACCGCATCGAAGCCCTTGAAATTCCCCATCCAAGCTCCGACGCAGCCCCCTATGTGACGGTGAGCGTGGGCGTGGCATCGGCGCCATGTGTCAACGGGGCCAAGCCCGAATGGTGGATCAAAGAGGCTGACCAGCAGCTCTATATCGCCAAGAATGCAGGCCGGAATCGCGTTTCCGGCACAGTTTTCGACGTCAATCGCTTGCGATCGACCTCAGACCCCTTCAGGTCCTGACCCATCCGCCGCCAGAGGATTGGCGGCCGTTCCACAGGCAAGAAATCCGAGTCCGGTCTTTCGGTCGCTTGTCCCATTCATCCGTTTCTTGCCGGATCATTGCCTTGCTATCGGGCAATGGGCTAGAGGAAGTCGTTTTCCTGGTTCACGAGTTTCCGGCCGCCAATGATCGTCAAGCAGGTCCAGTATGCCATCCAGATCCTGGAATTCTTCGCATCGCGGAGAAGCCCGGCGACCCTGTCGGAGATCGCTGATCATTTCGGCTGGCCACGCTCGAGCACCTTCAACCTCATCGAAACTTTGAGCAAGATGGGGCTGCTCTACGAGCCGAAATATCGCGGCGGATATTATCCGACCCACCGGCTTTTGAGCCTTGCCCAAGACATGGTGGCGGATGGTCCGCTCTCCGATGATCTCCGCCAGATGGTGGCCAACATTGCGGCGAAGACAGGCGAGACGGCTGTTCTCGCGGCGCTTTCGGGCCTCAGCGCGATCTTTCTGGAAGTGGTCGAATCGAGCTCTCCCATCCGCTATTTTGCCCATGTGGGCCAGCGGGTTCCTCTTCATGCCACGTCTGCGGGCCGGGCCATCCTGTCGATGGTCTCGCCCAAGGAGCGCGCGGCGGTGCTGCGCAAATCCGAATATATCCGCTTTGCTCCCGCCGCATTGATGACACCGGAAGAGGTCGAGGCCGAAATCGAGCTTTCCAGCAAGCGTGGCTGGTTCATGAACAATAATGGCTATTCGCCGGACCTGCTCGGCGTTGCCATCCCTCTTCCCCTCAAAGACCGGCAGTTCTGCCTGATGGTTGCCGGCCCCGCCTATCGAACGGCAGACCGGGTGCCGGAGCTTGTGGCGAGCCTCAGGGAAGAGATCGACCGCTATATGGCCCGGCAGGTCGAATTCGGGGTCCACTGACCTCCCCTGCCGGTCCTAAATCCACGGGGCTCGACGCAACTTTGCAGATAAAGCAAGGACTTGCTCAATTTGCTGCGCCTTGATGTGGACTGCGGCAAAATCGGCGTGCATCGGAGTTGACCCATCAATTCACGATGGTGTACGAACATACAGGATCATGAACAAGAGCGGCTGCGTGGAACACGACAGCCCCCGCTATCCAGGCCCCAGGAGTTCTCATGCATAAAAATCAAGACGCGGCAGACCTGCCGACGGTCGGTCTTGGCATTCCCTTCGAGGAGTGGACGATCGGACGCCGTTTCAAGACCGTCGGACGAACGGTGACGGAAGCGGATATCACGAATTTCGTCTGCGTCACGGGCATGCTCGAGGTCCTTTTCACGAACCTCGACTATCTCGAGAACGAATCGCTCATCAAAGGCCGGCTCGCGCCTGGCGCGCTCGTCTATAGCTTCGCCGAGGGGCTGCTCATGCAATCGGTGATGCAGCATACGGGCCTTGCCTTTCTCGGCATGGAACTGAAAGTCCATAAGCCGGTCTTTGCCGGCGACACGATCCACGTTCAATGCGAGGTGACGGAAGCGCGGCCCACTTCGAAGCCCGGCCGCGGCATCGTCACGGCGGTGAACAACGTGGTCAATCAGAAGGGCGAGACCGTTCTGACCTATACCGCCACGCGGATGGTCAAGCGGTTCGACGGAAAGTAACCGAGAGAAAGTCCCGGCCTCGGCAAGGGCCGGCGATATGGAGGAAACCGATGATGCATTTCGGACGAATTGCCGCCGCCGGTCTGTCGATTGCGGCTGCATTGCTCACCGCGACCGCCGGCGCCCAAGCGCAGACGACCGTGCCTCTGGCCACCTGGGGTGGCGCCAATCATATCGGTGTGCGGCAGTTCGTGCCGGCGCTCGAGGAGGCACTCAAGAAGGCACAGCCGAACACCATCACGCTGCAGCATTTCCCGGGCGGCCAGCTCGCCCAGGACAAGGACATGCCGGTCGGCATTCCAATGGGTCAGGTGAAATTCGGCTGGATCACGGTCAATGGCTGGTCTGGCACGGTGCCCGACACTAAGCTCATGGATGCGCCCACAGGCCTGACCATGGCGGAGCTCGACGCGCTCATCGAGAAGCCCAACGGGCTCATGGACGCGCTGAAGCAGAAGTTCGACGAGAAGAACACGGTCCTTCTGGGCCTTGCGGATCTTGGCCCCCCGGCGGTGGTCTCGAACGTTCCGCTGAAGACGCCCGCCGATTTCAAGGGCAAGAAGGTGCGCGTGTTCTCGGAAGGCCAGGCGGAAGCGGTGCGCGCCTTCGGCGGCTCGCCGGTGTCGATCCCGTTCGCGGATGTCTATTCCGCCATGCAGTATGGCACGGTCGATGCGGTGATCCTGGGTTTCCAGGGTGTGGACAGCCAGCGCATGTATGAAGTCTCCAAATATGTGCTGGTGCCGGCATCGTTCCTGGGCACCACCATGATGGGATGGGCTGCCAACAAGCAGTGGATCGAAGGCCTGCCCGAGCAGGACCGCGCGGCACTCCTCAAGGCGGTGGACGAGGCAAGCCATTCCAACCGCAAGGCGATCGTCGAGGAAATCGATCAGCTGACCAAGCAATACAAGGATCGCGGCCTTCAGGTCACCATTCTCTCGCCTGAGATGCCCGAATTCGCGGAATGGCAGAAGGCGACCGCACCGCTGCTCAAGAGCACCCTATCACAGCTCAGCCCGGATGTGGCGGCGCTGATCGAAGCCAAGGACTGAGCGGGATGACGGACCTTGCGGTGCCGACGGGGGTTCGGCCTTTGCTGAAGGTGCTCGACCGCCTTGGTGATGCGGGAGGCGCTCTGGCGACAATCGTGATGTGGCTTCTGGCGATCACCGTCACCTATGATGTGATCCTGCGAACGCTCGGCATCCCGACCCTCTGGCCCGCCGAGGTCAGCATCTATCTCATGATCGCGCTGGCGTTTTTCGGCGTCGGCGCGACCCAGGGCGTAGACGGGCACTTCCGCGTCACGTTCCTGCGCGATCTCTGCCCGCCAAAGGTGCGGGCAGCGCTCGATATTTTCGCCCTGCTGCTCAGCCTCGCCTTTGCGATCGGCTTCACCATCGGCGCGTGGAAGCTCGCCTCCTTCTCGGCGATGCTGAATTTCAAGACATCAACCATCCTGCAGGTGCCCATGTGGATCCTGCAGGGCCTGATGGTCATCGGCGGCGTTCTTCTCTCCTTGGCCACCCTTCGCGACCTCCTGCTGGTCTTCGTGCATGGCAGCGCGCTTCGCGACAAATCCGGCGCGAGCGAGGTGATCTGATGACCATCGCAATCGGGGTCATCCTGTTCTTCCTGGTGTGCCTTGCCTGTAGCGTGCCAGTGTTCGTCGCCATGGGGGTGAGCGCCATTGCAGGCAGCTATCTCCTGGGAGGCTCAAACCTGCTGCAGGATGCGGCGCTCGGTGCCTATAACGCGCTGAACAGCTTCGTGCTCCTGGCCGTGCCGCTTTACATCCTCGCGGGCACGCTGCTGCAGCAAACGGGCCTTTCCGACCGGCTTTTCTCGTTTGCCGCCTCGCTGGTTTCCGGCATTCGCGGCGGGCTTGGGGTCGCGACCGTCATTGCCTGCGCCATCTTTGCTGCAATCTCCGGATCGAGCGTTGCAACCGCCGCCACGATCGGGCTCGTTGCCATTCCCGTGCTGTCGCGCAACGGCTATCCCCTGGCGCGATCGGGCGGGCTCATTGCCGGCGGTGGCACGCTCGGCATTCTCATTCCGCCATCCATCGCCCTGTTGCTTTATGGCGTGCTGACCGACCAGTCGATCGGCGCCCTGTTTGTGGCGGGCGTGGTGCCTGGCATTCTGCTCGCCATAGTCATGGCGGTGTACACGATCGTCGTGAATCCGCGCGATCCCAATTGGCAACCGGTGAGCTTCGGCGAGATCGTGAAGGCGACCATCAATGCCGGTCCGATCCTGCTCCTGCCCATTCTGATCTTCGCCGGGATCTATACGGGCATTGCCACGGCGACCGAGGTTGCCGCGCTTGCGGTGGTCTATATCGTCGTCGTGGGGCTCGCCTCGCGCACTCTCGGCTGGGCGCAGTTCTACCGAGCGGGGCTTGCGGCAACCCATGCCTCGGTGATGATCCTCATGCTGGTCGCCTTTGGCGCCCTCATGACTCAGTTCCTCACCGTGACGCGGGTGCCCCAGGCCCTGACCGAGGCCATTGCGGGTTCGGGGCTCGGCTTTTTCGGCATCGTCACCGTGATGGTGCTGTTCTATCTCGTCCTCGGCATGTTCCTCGAAGCCTTGTCGATGATGCTGATCACCATCCCGATCCTTTATCCGGTGGCGATGACGGCGGGCATCAATCCACTTGCCTTCGGCATCTTCGTGGTGCTGGCGATCGAGGTTGCACAGATTACGCCGCCGGTCGGGATCAATCTCTTCACCGTCTCGCAGATCGGCAAGATCCCGTTCGAGAACATGGCCAAAGCGATCATCCCCTATGTGATCATGATGATCGGCATGATGTATCTGGTGGCCTATTGGCAGGATCTTGCGACCTGGCTTCCCCAAACGATGGACTATAACCAATGATGCAAGGAACGCCTCCCGTCGACAGCGCGGCATTGTGGCCGGCCTATGTGGACGAGCCCTATGTGCTCAAGGTGCGGGACTATGTCGGCCGGGTGATTGCGCCAGAGGCGGACCAGATCGACCGGGACGACTATTATCCCGTGGCGATCATGAAGGATCTCGCACGGCGGGGATTCAGCACGGTGGTGCTGGAGCCCGCATTCGGGGGTGAGGGTCTCACCTATACCCACGCAGCAGCCGTCTGCGAGGAGGTGGCGGTCGCCAGCGCCGCGGTGGGCGTGTCGCTCATCACCATTTTCCAGGCGCAAACCATGCTGCGCAGCTTTGGCGCGGACAGCCTCAAGCGCCGCTATCTGCCGGCCTTCGCCGAGGGGCTCCTGTCTTCCTATGCGCTGACGGAAGCCAGCCATGGCAGCGATATCCGCAAGCTCGACACCAAGGCACGAAGAGATGGCGAGGAGTGGGTGATCAAGGGCGAGAAGCACTTCATCACCTCGGGGTCTGCCGCGGAGTTCTTCATCATCCTGGCCGAGACCGAAAAAGGTGTTTCGGTCTTCGCCGTGCCGCGGGATGCCAAGGGCGTCTCGATCTATGAGGGTGAGAACTCGGCGACGTTCGGCCTGCGCAACGGGCCGCATATGAATGTGGTGTTTGATGATGTGCGGCTGCCTTCCGACCATCTCGTGGGGGAAGAAGGCAAGGGTGTGCGGCAGGCGGCCACCGTGCTCAATCATTCCCGCACGCTCGCGGGTGCAATCAGCCTCGGGATTGCCCGGGCGGCTTTCGAGGGCGCGCTGCGCTTCGCCCGCGACCGGGTGGCGTTCGATCAGCGGGTGCTCGAATTCCAGGGCATCCAATGGTATTTCGCCGATATGCTCACGGAGATCGATGGGGCGCGCCTGTTGATCTATCGGGCGGCCGACGCGCTCGGCACCAAGGAGCAGATCGCGCGCTGGGGCAGCGAGGCCAAGCTCAAGGCTTCCATGGTCGCCACTGCCGTTGCCACGCAGGCCGCACAGATCTGTGGCGCCTATGGCATTATGGAGAATGCCCCATTCGGCCGCTATCTGCGCGATGCCAAAGCTTACGAGATCGCGGGCGGATCGAACGAGATCCTCAAGAACACCATCGCCAAGTTCCTGATGCCGGCTGCCGGTCTTGACCAGCGGAAGAAATCGGCCTGATGACGACACTCACGACGAAGCTTATCCAGCAGTCAGACGCGCGGGGCTCCGCACTGGCTGTCATTTCGGATGATCTTTCGCTCACCTGGCGTGAGCTGTGCGATTTTTCCCTGCGGTGCTCAACGATGCTGCGGGACAAGGGCATCGAGAAGGGCGACCGGGTAGCGCTTCTGTGCAGCAACAGACCGGCCTTCCTGGTGGCCTGGTTCGGGCTGGCCAATATCGGGGCGGTGACCGTCTCCCTCAATACGGGGCTGGTCGGTGAGGGCCTGCGCTATTCGGTGACCCAATGCAGCGCCAAGGCAGTGATGATCGAGCGAGCCATCCTGGATGCCAAGCGCGCCGATCTCGAACCGGTGCTCGAGGGGCGCACGGTCATCGTGTTCGACGGCGAGCAGGATCTCTTCGCCGTGCTTTCGGGCCTTGCGGCGGATGCGCCCTATGAGGGGCTCGGCTCGGACCCGCTGAGCATCATTTATACCTCGGGCACCACGGGTCTGCCCAAGGGCGTGCTCAATTGCCATGAGGCCTTCCTCGCCAGCGGGCGGTGGATGTCGCGCTATCTCAAGATCACCGAGGCGGACAGGATCATGGTGTTCCTGCCGCTGTTCCACACCAATCCGCAGATGTACGCGGTGATGTCGGCGCTCGAAGTGGGCTGCACTCTGGTGATCCGGCCGAAATTCTCGGTCAGCAATTTCTTCGATGATGCGCGCCGCTTCGACTGCACCATGTTCACCTATGTGGGCACGGTCCTCTCGATGCTCACCAGCCGTATCAAGACGCCGGACCGTAACCACAAGCTCACCCGCTGCGTGGGCGGCGGATGCCCGGCGGAGGTCTGGCGGGCGATGCAGGAACGGTTCGGCATCGATCCGCACGAGCTTTATGGCATGACGGAAGTCGGCGGCTGGGTGACCGGCAATAGCGCTGAGAATTACCGCTTCGGCTCCTGCGGCAAGGCGCGGCCGGATGTGGACGTGCAGGTGTTCGATCCGCAGGATAATCCGGTGCCGGCGGGCACGCCAGGCGAGATCGTGGTGCGGCCCAAGGCGCCGTTCACCATTCTGCTCGGCTATTGGGACAATCCGAAAGCCACGTGGGAGTCCTCGCGGAATTTCTGGTTCCACACCGGAGATGCGGGCACACTGGATCAGGATGGGTACCTCTATTTCCTTGGCCGGCTGAAGGAAATCATCCGCCGCGGTGGCGAGAATATCTCGCCCTTCGAGATCGAGACCGCGCTGCTCGATCATCCCGATATCGCGGATGCGGCCGTCGTTGCCGTGCCTGATCCGATCTTTGGCGAGGAGATCAAGGCGGTGGTCGTGGCCAAGCGGGATTTCCCGCCGCAGGATGTGCGCCATTTCCTCGAGGGCCGCGTGGCCCAGTTCATGCTGCCGCGCTATGTGCAGTTCGTGGACGAGATCCCGCGCACCGAGACACAAAAGATCCAGCGCCGGCAGCTCCAAGAAAACGACCGGGGCATGATCGACCTTCAGGGAGTTGAGGAACATGCCTAAAACCGCCCGCGGCCTTGATTATGTGATCGATGATTTTCGGCCACCCTGGGCCGCCACCCGTCTTCCGGTGATCTTCAATCACGGCATCGGCACCAATCGCGATATTTGGGCGGCCTGGGTGCCGGTCATTGCCGCAGAGCGCAAAGTGGTGCGCTTCGATATGCGCGGCTTCGGCCAGTCGGTCTGCCCGAGCGAAGATCATGCCTGGTCGATGGATGAGCTGGTGCAAGATCTCTGGGAGATCGCGGATCAGGCGGGCACGGAAAAGGTGCATCTCATGGGGGAATCCATGGGCGGCACCATCGTTCTGGCGGCAGCGGTCGCGCATCCTGAGCGGGTCGCCTCGGTCTCGATCTCGAATGCCTCGTTCAAGGGCAAGGGCATCGGCGAGCTTGCCTATTGGCGCGATCAATTCGCGCAAGGGGGGCCGGCGGGCTGGAGCCGGCGCATGATGGACAATCGCTTCGCGCCGGGCGCGGGCGATCCCGCAGCGCTTGCGTGGTTCGAGCAGGAGCAGGCCAAGACAAAGCCTCACGTGGCCATCGGCCTCGGCAGCGTTCTGGCCCGGTCCGATCTCACGCAAGAGCTCCGGGGGCTTCATGTGCCGGTCTCCATCACGCTGCCGGATTCGAGCCCGTTCGTGCCGGTGGCGCATGGGGCGGAGCTCAAGGAGATCGCGCCGAATGCGCGGCTGAGGGTCGTGCCCGGTGTGCGGCATGGGCTTCCCTTCTCGCATGCGCAGGAGGAGGCTCAAGAGCTGCTCCGGTTCCTCAATGCCATGGAGGGCTGAGCCACAGGCATCAGACGGCGGCGCGATGCTTCATTCGCTTTCTTGCCTTGACGTTAAGGTCATGCCACAAAATTCAGAGCTCGGGGATTGTGTGGAGGGCTCTTGAATGTGGACGCAAGCTGACCGCGCCGAACCGCTCGATGAGGTGATCGCGGCGCGCGTTCGGGACAGTTTTGCCCGACAGGGCATGATGCGGCACATGGGTGCCGTAATGAGCGAGGTTGCCCGCGGGTTCGTGCGCATCACCCTGCCCTATCGCCCTGAGCTGACCCAGCAGCATGGCTTCTTCCACGGGGGCGCGACAGCCGCCATCGCCGATTCCGCCGGCGGCTATGCCGGGCTTTCGGTTTTCCCCGCCGACAGTTCGGTGCTCACGGTTGAGTTCAAGATCAATCTCGTGGCACCAGCCAAGGGAGAGCGCCTGGAGGCCATCGGGAAAGTCATCAAATCGGGCAAGACGCTGACCGTGTGCCAGCTCGAGGTCTATGCCGTCGCCGGGGATGACGAAACCCTGATCGCGGTTGGCCAGCAGACGCTGATCCGGCTCGCGGGCAAACCGGACGCGCCTGCATAAAAAAGCGCCTGGGGAAACCAGGCGCTTCAGCGTTGGGAACTCCTGCATCTCTCACCGGAGCGTAGCGCGAGCGCACTCCGCCCCAGCATCTCAAATGCTTAGAAGTCCATGTCACCCATGCCGCCCGCACCAGGCATGGCGGGAGCCTTCTCCTTCTTCGGCTTCTCAGCCACCAGAGCTTCGGTGGTGACGATCAGCGAGGCGACGGAGGCGGCATCCTGCAGAGCGGTGCGCACGACCTTCACCGGATCGATCACGCCAGCCTTCACCAGATCCTCGTATTGGCCGGTGGCGGCGTTATAGCCCCAGCTATAGTCGTTCTTCTCAAGCAGCTTGCCGATGACCAGCGAGCCATCATCCCCGGCATTCTGGATGATCTGCCGGGCGGGGAACTCGATCGCGCGGCGGACGATATCGACACCGGCCTTCTGGTCGGGGTTCTCGGGCTTCAGATTGTCGAGGACCTTGCGGGCACGCAGCAGGGCGACGCCACCACCGGGGAGGATACCCTCCTCAACCGCAGCGCGGGTTGCATGCAGCGCGTCGTCGACGCGGTCCTTCTTCTCCTTCACCTCAACCTCGGTGGCGCCACCGACGCGGATGACCGCGACACCACCGGCGAGCTTCGCCAGACGCTCCTGGAGCTTCTCGCGATCATAGTCGGAGGTGGTCTCCTCGATCTGCGCCTTGATCTGCGCGACGCGGCCCTGGATGTCGTCCTTGGAGCCGGCGCCATCGACGATGGTGGTGTTCTCCTTCTCGATCACCACCTTCTTGGCGCGGCCGAGCATGTCGATGGTGACATTCTCGAGCTTGATGCCGAGATCTTCGGAGATCGCCGTGCCGCCGGTCAGAATGGCGATGTCCTGCAGCATGGCCTTGCGCCGGTCGCCAAAGCCGGGCGCTTTCACGGCCGCGACCTTCAGGCCGCCGCGGAGCTTGTTGACGACGAGGGTTGCCAGCGCCTCACCTTCCACATCCTCGGCGATGATGAGCAACGGCTTGCCGGTCTGGACCACAGCCTCCAGCAGCGGCAGCATTGCCTGGAGGCCTGAGAGCTTCTTCTCATGGATGAGGATCAGGGGCTCATCCATCTCGACCCGCATCTTCTCGGCATTGGTGACGAAATAGGGCGAGATGAAGCCGCGGTCGAACTGCATGCCCTCGACCACTTCGAGCTCGGTCTCCAGCGACTTGGCTTCCTCGACCGTGATCACGCCCTCATTGCCGACCTTCGCCATGGCCTCGGCGAGATAGTTGCCAATCTCCCTGTCGCCATTGGCGGAGATGGTGCCGACCTGAGCGATCTCCTCGTTGGAGGTCACGATCTTGGCATGGCTCTTCAGGTCCTCGACCACTGCGGCGACCGCCAAGTCGATGCCGCGCTTCAAGTCCATCGGATTCATGCCGGCGGTGACGGCCTTGGCGCCTTCCTTGACGATGGCCTGAGCGAGAACGGTCGCGGTGGTGGTGCCGTCACCCGCAAGATCGTTGGTCTTGGAGGCAACCTCGCGCACCATCTGCGCGCCCATATTCTCGAACTTATCCTCGATCTCGATCTCCTTGGCGACCGTCACGCCGTCCTTGGTGATACGAGGTGCGCCGAACGACTTCTCGATCACGACGTTGCGGCCTTTGGGACCGAGCGTCACCTTGACCGCATTTGCAAGGATGTCCACGCCGCGCAGCATCTTCTCGCGCGCGTCTGACGAGAACTTCACTTCCTTGGCAGCCATGGTAGTCTGTCTCCTTCCTTCAGCTCAGTTGCACTGCAAGCCCGGTTCACGCTGACTTACGCGGCCTTTTTCGCGGCGCCGGCCGCCTCGATCACACCGAGAACGTCACTCTCCTTCATGATCAGGAGATCTTCGCCGTTGATCTTCACCTCAGTGCCCGACCACTTGCCGAACAGGATGCGATCACCGGCCTTGAGCTCCAGGGCAACGAGCTCTCCCTTCTCATTGCGCACACCAGGGCCAACGGCGACAACTTCGCCTTCCTGGGGCTTCTCCTTGGCGGTATCGGGAATAATGATGCCGCCGGCCGTCTTCTGATCAGCTTCGATGCGACGGACAAGCACACGATCGTGCAGTGGGCGGAATTGCATGCAATCCTCCTTATGAAGAACAGCGATGTCTTAGAACTGGGGGCCGGACGCGCCGGCCAGCAGGAACAGCCACAGAGCCAGGTGCCCGGTCCGCTCCCGCTGGGCATTATTTAGCACTCTCCGGATCAGAGTGCTAGAGGGATTTTAGCACTTTCACCATCGGAGTGCTAAGGGGCTAGCCTTCCTCATCCTCGAGAGCATCGGGAGAGGCCAGGAGCTCGATCAGCTCTGCGACCTTGCCGCTCGGCAATGGCCGGCCGTCATTCACAAGGGCCTCGTCGCTGTTGACCCATGCCCAGGCTTCGGCCAGCTCTTCCCTGGTCGGTGCAAGCGTTGCGATCTCAGCGGCAAAACTGTCATCCACCGGACCCAGAACGGAAGAGATCTCCTGTCTCGTAATGGTCACGCGCGCAGCCTCCTCGTTTCAGGACCTCATGGGAGAGTTGGGGCCGATCGCGGGATATGCAACGGTCAATGTTCCGGAACCGTACAAGCCTCCAGGCTGGCGAGCACGGGCTCAAACCCGAGACTTGCGCCGAAGCCGACCAGCACCAGAACGCTTTCCCCCGCAAAGCGCGATTCGGTCTCATGGGCGAGCGGGGTGATCTGCACCCGACTGCCGACCGCCTGCACGGTGAACCTGCGGCCATTCTCGTCGCGAAGAATGCCTTTGGCCCGGTAGATCGAGGCGGGCAGAGCCTGCAGCACCGCGCTCAACCTGGGCAGGTCGACAGGCGCCGAGGACCGCCAGATCCGGCTTGCCGGCTGCTCATGCGCGTGTGCATGCGTGTGATGATGGTCGTGCTGATGGCCCGGTGCGCTCGACTTTTCCACGTTTCCGAATAGCAGCGCGAAGGGGACTTCGGCATTCACGGCGGTGATAACGCGCATGCCCGGCCATTGCCATTGCTTGCGCCATGCCTCGATCTCGCGGGGGCCTGCAAGGTCGACCTTGTTCAACACGACCAGGTCGGCCGCATCGAGCTGCGCTCCCGCAAGCCCGGGCGCCACCGCCATGGCCTGATCAAACCCAGCTACGTCCACCAGCACAACCACGGCATCGGGCGTGAGCCTGCCGGCAAATCGCGCATAGCGCACCGTGTCCATGATGCGGCCGGGCTCGGCCACGCCGCTCGCCTCGATCACGATGTGATCGAAGGGGTCGGCCCGCTGCTGCAGCAGCTCCTCGAGCTGCTCCACCAGACCCTGATTGAGACCGCAGCACACGCAGCCATTGGAGAGCGCATAGACCCCGCCCTCGCTGGAGGTGATCAGCGCGGCATCGATATTGACTGCGCCGAAGTCATTCACGAGCACGGCGATCTTGAGCCCATGTTCGCCCTGGAGGATGTGGTTCACCAGGGTGGTCTTGCCCGCACCGAGAAAGCCGCCGATCACGGTCACAGGAACGGCGGGTGATTTCACCACAGCTTCGGCGCCTCGCCCTGCCATGTGGCATCACTCTCCACATTCAGCCGGTCATGCACAAGCTCACCGGCCATGAAGGTCAGATCCACCTTGGTCGCATGGATATTGCCCTGCGGCTCGATCGCGAACAGATCACGATCGAGCACGATCAGATCGGCCGATTTGCCGATCTCCAAGCTGCCGGCGCGATCCTCCATATCCATGGACCAGGCACCATTGCGCGTCATAACGCTGATGGCCTGTTCGAGCGAGATAGGCTCACCGAAGCGGCCTTCCATCTCGCCCCAGGGATTGGCACGGGTGACGAGGGTTTCGAGCGCGATCCAGGGGTCGAGCGGGCTCACCGGCCAGTCGGTGCCGATAACGGCGATGCCGCCCGCCTCCAGGACGCCCTTCACATTATAGGCGCGGGCGAGCCGTTCCGGCCCATAACCCGAGCGCGCGCCAGAGACGAAGCGCGAGGGATACCATGAGACGGGCGAGAACTCGGCCGTCACGCCCAGCTCGCGGAAACGCCTGAGATTGCTGCCATGGAGGATCGTGCAATGGGCGCATTGATGGCGCACGCCCAGCCCGCCGGGTCGCCTGCGGGCCTCTGCCACCGCGTCGAGAAAGGTGTCGGAGGCAGCATCGCCCGTACAATGAGCGATGACCCGGATGCCTTGCCGGTCCATGTCCCACAGCATGTCAGCGAGGTGCTCAGGGGTCAGATTGATCTTGCCGGCCCAGCCGGTGTTTGCCCCATCCCAGGGGGTGATCAGGTAGGACGAACGCGGCTCGACGGTTCCGTCGAAATGGAACTTCACCGCATTGGCATTGAGCCTTGCCGAGCGGTAATAATGGCGCTCACCGGCCAGAAGCTCCCAGCGCCGGCGCACCGGGAAGATATCATCCTGCCAGCTGATCGCCGCCTCGATGCGCATAGTGAGCTCGCCGGCCGTATCGAGGGCATGGAGCGCTTCAAGCCTATTCTCGCAAACATGCACATATTTGCTCGCCACAACGCCGCGGGCGGACTGGTAGCGTATGCCATCACGATAGGCGGCGCGCAGCACCGGAACCGGGGTTGACGGCATGGCCGCATGGATCAGTGCATAGGCGCCGTCGATCAGCAGGCCTGTGGGCTCGCCCGTCGCCGGATCCCGCTCGAGGTAACCATTGGTTGGATCGGGGGTTGCCGCGGTGATGCCGGCGCGCTCCAGCGCCAGGCTGTTCACCATCATGGTGCCCCACATACGATCGAGCAGAGCCACGGGCCGGTCCGGCATCACGGTATCGAGCCAGTCCTTCCCCGGAACCAGCCCCGCCTGCCGGAAGGTGTAGCGCACGAAATACTGGCCATAAATCCATTCGCGATCCGGGTGCTCCGCCGCATAGGCAAGCACCGCATCGCGCACCTGGGCCGGCGTCGGGTCGACGATGCCAATGTCGAGATCGTCGGCATAGCGCGGCGCCAGCGCCAGATCCGGATGGGTATGCATGTCATAGAGGCCCGGCATGGCGAAGCGGCCGCCGAGATCGATGATGCGAGTGCCTGCGCCAATGGCATGGTCGATGCCGGACCGGTCACCCCGGGCAATGATGCGCCCGCCGGCCACGGCCAGAGCCGAGCACCAGGGCAGTCCCGGATCGCCCGTATAGATGCGGCCATTCACCAGCGCCAGATCCGCATAGGCGCTGCGGGCCCCATGGCTTGGCCTATGCTCGTAAAGTGAACGCATGGGCTCGCCCTTCCCTGCCGTTCAATAGCCCGCCGTCGGCATCCACCACTCGCGGCCGCGGCGGGTTTCGACATATTCCGGCCAGCGCAGATTGACGGGCGGGTCATAGTCACATAGAGGCGCGAGCCATTTGCTGCCGCCGATTCCGCCGCCGGTGCGCTCCTCGAACTCGCGCTTGGCCGCGAGACGCTGCTCGTCATTCTGCATCAGCTCGAGAATGGACGAGGCAATGGTCTTGGCCGCGCAGACCGTCATGGGGTCGATGGTCTCGGGAATGCCGCCCAGCGCATTCATCACCCAGTCTGGATAAGCATATCCGGCAGGTGCTGAAAGCATGGGCCGCGCGATATAGAGACGCGCAGTCGGCGCATGCCAGCACATCTCGGTATAATCATCGGACGTATAGTTGATCTGCGAGGGTGGCAGGTCCTGGCGCAGAATGCGCTCGGCTTCCTCAGGTGGCATCAGCCGCTCGCAATCGGGCAAGAAGGGGTCGGCCATGGGCTCGAGCCCGAGATTGGTCTGAATCTCCCGGGCAATGGCCTTGGCCTTGTCGCCCCAGCGCGGCGCGCCGACTGCTTCAAGCTTCTTATAGACGAGATCAGCGATCGCATGATTGGCCAGGCCCGGCCGCGACTTCGACACCCAAATCCGTTCATAGCGGCAGTGGGTGAGCTGGGCTGCGGCGGCAGCGAAGCGGTCGAGCATCATGGTCGCCTGCTCGGCCATCTCCACCGTCGGCACGCGGATGATGTACTGGATCTCGGCGATACGTGCCGGCAGGTTGTCGGCAGTGGCCTGGCCGGCGGTCAGGATCGCCTCGCTGATCGACCAGCCCCCCATATGGGGCAGCATCGAATCACGTAAGGCCTTGCCGCTGTTATACATGGCAAAGAGCGCATCATTGGCACCGGGGGCGCGCACAGCGCTGTGGGCCTGCGGAATGGGCTGGCCCTCGGGGCGTTGGAGCCAGGTTTCCGGCTCGTCGCAGATAAAGCGATAGACCATCGCATAAGCGGCGCCGCAATGGGTATCCCAGTTCACCGTGTTGCACAGTGGGAGCATGTAGCACGGGTGGAAGCTGATCATCGCGTCGAGGCCATCATAATAGCCGCGCGCCGCATGAATGGGCTTGGAGCCACGCACCTTCTCGGCCGGTTCGCCGAAGAATTTGATGGTGCCCTTGATACCATAACGCTCCATGGCCGCCTTGGCCGCCAGCACCCCGCCAAAGGCACTCATGCCCAAAGCCGAATGAGGATCGGTATGGCCGCCGGCATATTCGGTCAGGCCCTCGCGGGGCTGCCGCACGGTCGTCGCCGCCTGGCAATTGCCCGGCACCCCGTCATATTCGGCGTAGGATGCGATCACCGGCCCGTCGCCATTGCGCCATTCCGCGGAAAAGGCGGTGGGCATGCCGCCCGAGCCTTCCTCAACCGCGAAGCCATCGCCGCGCAACCGCTCCACATACCAGGCGGCGGAGTCGTATTCGCGCCAAGCAGTCTCGCCCTTGTGCCAGATCTCGCTCGTCCAACGCGACAGGGTGGATACGTTCTCGTCCACCCAGCCCCAGGCCAGCCGTTCAGCGTCACTGCTGCTCATAGAAAGCGACCTCTTCTCCCATAGGACCCGGCACTCTCGGCGGCGTGGCCAAAATAACGCAAGCCGACATCCGTTTGCCGAGATCGTCCCGTGCGGAGCTTACGAGATGAAATGCGCTTGCCTAAAGTGATATTTCTTAACCGGATTCTTGAAATTTTTTCACGAGAGGGCAGCAATGTCGTGGCCTTCCCGCAAACTTCCCTCGATGAGCGCCTTGCGCGCCCTGGACGCGGTGGCCCGCCAAGGCACCTTGTGGGCAGCCGGGCGCGAGCTTAACCGCACGCCGAGTGCGGTCAGCCATCAGATGCGGTTTCTCGAACAGGAGCTCGGGGCGCCGCTGTTCTCGCGCGCAGGGCAAAGCATCGAGCTTACTCCCTTCGGCCGGCGCTATGCGGAAGAGGTGCATAAGGCGCTCGATCTAATCGCGCATGCTGCGGAGCTCATCGATGATGCCCAGCTCAGCGGCGCGCTCACCATCAGCTGTACGCCAGGGTTTGCAACCTTCTGGCTCTGCGGCCATCTCAACGAGTTCCGCAGTCTTTATCCGCTCATCCGGCTGCGGCTCGTCACCCCGCGTCGACTGAATGACGTGAGTGATCCGGATGCGGATGTGTTCATCGCCTTCGGGTCGGGATCATGGCCCAACCGATCGGCGGAGTTGCTGGCCAATGTGGCCTTCGCCCCGATCTGCAGCCCCAGCCTACTCAATGCCTATCGGCTGCGCTCGCCGGAAGATCTCGCCGGTGTGACACTCCTGCATCTGCATGATTACGAGGATTGGGCGATGTGGCTTGGCGCGCGCGGCCTGCCTCTGCCGCCGCCTGAACAGGGCATCATCCTGTCGGACATCTATCTGGCGCAGGCGGCTGCCATTGCCGGCCAGGGCATCGCCATGGGCGATGACATCGTCTGCGGGCAAGCGCTTGCGGACGGGCTGCTGGTGCGGCCGTTCGAAGAGGCCATTCCCTCGCCTGATGCCTATTTTCTCGTCTGTGAGCGCGACCGGAGGGAGCATCCGGTGATCAGCGCCTTCTGCAACTGGCTGAAGGCAAGCCTAGCCGCTCACAGGCCCATCGCCGAGTGATGGCAGCCGCGCAACGGCTTTTGGCTATTCCCCGCGAGCGAGCTGAGCTGCGCGCGCCTGCTGCGCCCTGGCATAGAGCGCGTGGATATAGGCGATGAGATCGCTCAATGCGGCGATCGCTGCCTCGGCATCGCGATGGGCAAGCCCTTCCGCCATGCGCTCGTGAAACTCAACGATCGCCTTCCGGTCCCGCAGCCTGAAGATGATCATATTGCTGATGGGCATCAGCGTTTCGACCATAGCGTTCATCATGAAACGCAGCAGGGCGTTGTCGCAGGCCTCGACGATGATGCGGTGGAAGCGCAGCTCGGACTCGCAGAAGTCCTGGTCGGTTAGATTAGACTGACGCTGGATCTCGAGCTCGGCGCGCAGGCCGGCGAGATGCTCCTCGGTGCGCAGCTGAGCCGCGCGGCGGCAGCAGATGGCCTCCAGCTCCAGCCGGGCGACGGCCATTTCATCCAGGCTCACCCTGTCGGTTGCCATGAGCAGCGCGAAGGCGGTGCCCAGGGATTGGGCGAGATCATCGGGGCTGGGACCCGTGACGAAATTGCCACCCGAGGGTCCGCGCCGGGAGCGAATCAGATGGCGCGCGGCCAAGCGCTTCAACGCCTCTCGGACCGTGGGACGGGAGACGCCGAACTGGGCCGCGAGCTCCTCTTCCGTGGGCAGCCGGTCATCAACCTTCAGGCGCCCTTCCAGAATTTCCTGCTCCAGGCGATCGGCGATCTGACTCGCCGCGCTGCGGGTGACGATCTGTCCATACTGGGCGCGCGAAGGGTTCATCTCTATCCTCTGCGCCTTCTTCTCAAACCGGAGGAGCAAGATCAAATGGAAAATATTTGTTTGACAAATATCAGAATTAAGGATGCCATAGATAAGACAGCGGCCGGAGAGCCGCCTGGGGGAAACTCCTTAGGGAGAGAGATCATGAGATTGGGCCTGATTGCAGCCATCCTGCTCGGTGGCATGACGAGTGCCATGGCCGAGGAGCTGCCGGTCTTCCGTATCGGGGTATTGAACGACCAATCCGGCCTTTATGCCGATATCGCCGGGCCAGGGGCGGTGGTCGCCGCCAATATGGCAGTCAAGGACTTCCAACCGGAAAAGCACGGGTTCAAGGTCGAGGTGGTTGCCGCGGACCATCAGAACAAGCCGGATATCGGCTCTGGTATCGTGCGCCGCTGGTACGATATCGAGCATGTGGATGCGGTCGTGGACGTGCCGACCTCGTCGGTCGCGCTCGCCGTTGCCGAAATCACGCGCGAGAAGAACAAGGTCTTCCTGGTGGCGAGCGCCGGTACCTCGGATCTCACCGGCAAGGCCTGCACGCCGAATACCGTGCATTGGACCTATGACACCTGGGCGCTCGCCAATGGCACGGCGCGCGCGATGATTAATCAGGGGCAGAAGAGCTGGTATTTCCTGACTGCCGACTATGCCTTCGGCCATGCGCTCGAGCGCGATGCGGCCGAAGTGGTGAAAGCCAATGGGGGCGAGGTGGTCGGGCATACGCTCGCGCCGTTCCAGACTCAGGACTTCTCGTCCTTCCTGCTGCAGGCGCAGGGCAGCGGCGCACAGGTGATCGCGCTCGCCAATTCGGGCGGCGATACAATCAACTCCGTCAAGCAAGCGTCGGAATTCGGCATCACCACGGGCGGCCAGAAGCTCGTGAGCCTCTTGTCCTTCATCTCGGACATTCATGCGCTCGGGCTCGATATCGCCCAGGGTCTGATGCTGACCACCGCCTTCTACTGGGACCTGAATGACGGGACGCGGGCGTTCGGCAAGGCTTTCGCCGCGCAGAATGACGGCAAGTTTCCGACCATGAACCAGGCCGGCACCTATGCCTCCATGCTGCACTGGATGAAGGCGATTGCGGCCATGGACAAGGAGAAGGCGCGGGACGGTGCAGCGGTGGTTGCCCAGATGAAGTCGATGCCGACGGAAGATGCCCTGTTCGGCAAAGGCTCGATCCGCGAGGATGGCCGGACGATCCACGACATGTATCTGGTCCAGGTCAAGTCACCGGCCGAATCGAAAGCGCCTTACGACTATTACAAGGTGGTCGCGACCATTCCGGGTGACGAGGCCTTCCGGCCGCTCGACCAGAGCCCCTGCCCGCTGCTGAAAAAGGCATCGTCTCAGTAAACAGACGATCAGCACCGGCCGACTGCCATGGACACTCCCCTCCACACCGGCCGGAGCAAGCGGGCCTCGCTCACACTTCTCCTCATCAGCGAAGTGGCTGCGATGTCGGCCTGGTTCGCCACGACCGCATCGCTAGCCGACCTTACCGCACGCGCAGCACTCTCGCATTTCCAGCAGGCCCTGCTCACAAGCTCGGTTCAGGCGGGCTTCGTGGCGGGAACGCTCGCCAGCGCGCTGCTCGTGCTCGCCGACCGGTTCGATACGCGGCGGCTCTTCTCAATCTCGGCATTCACGGCCGCTCTCGCCAATCTCGCGATGCTCGCCTTCGAGCCCGCCTCGCTTGCCGTCCCCTTCCTGCGCTTCATCACCGGCATGTGCATGGCCGGCGTTTATCCCGTGGGCATGAAGCTCGCGAGCAGCTGGGCCAAGGGTGATCTCGGACTGCTCATCGGCCTGCTCGTTGCCGCGCTCACGATCGGTTCAGCCTCACCGCATGCGATTGCGGTATTCGGCGGCGTCGGATGGCAATGGCCGATCGCGGCCGCCGCGTTTGGCTGTCTTGCCGCGAGCATTTTGATCCTGTTTGCGAAGACCGGGCCGAATGTCGCTCCAACCCAGCATTTCCAGTTCGATGTGGCACTCACCGCCTTGCGCGACCGGTCTCTGCGCTGCGCCAATCTCGGCTATTTCGGGCATATGTGGGAACTCTATGCCATGTGGGCCTGGATCGGGGTGTTTCTGGCGGCAAGCTTCACGGAGCGCTATGGCAGCACTCCGCCGCTGGATGCGC
Source organism: Rhodoligotrophos sp. CJ14 (assembly GCF_038811545.1). GTDB lineage: Bacteria > Pseudomonadota > Alphaproteobacteria > Rhizobiales > Im1 > Rhodoligotrophos > Rhodoligotrophos ferricapiens. The sequence continues at coordinate 4,289,964 of NZ_CP133319.1, read as the reverse complement.
GATTTGCAGCCTTTCTCGTGGTGGGCGTCGGTGCGCTTGGCGCCTTGGGGGGCGGCTTGCTTGCCGACCGCATGGGCCGGACATTCGTGACAATCGCCTCCATGCTCGTCAGCGGCAGCTGCGCCATGCTCATCGGCTTCACCTATGGTGGCCCGGCTGCGTTGACTCTCGCCGTCGCCCTTCTATGGGGCGTCACCATCGTCTCCGATTCGGCGCAATTCTCCGCTGCTGTTGCCGAGCTCAGTAATAAATGCTTCGTGGGCACCATGCTCACGGTTCAGACTTGTATCGGCTATCTCATCACGCTCGCCAGCATTCACCTGATGCCCTATGTGGTTGACGCGATCGGCTGGCATTTCGCATTTTCGGTGCTGGCGGTCGGCCCGTTTCTCGGCGCCGCGGCCATGGCCGGCCTGCGGCGGTCGCCTGAGGCCTATGTCATGGCCGGAGGACGTCGGTAAAGTCGCGATGAGAACACCTGGGAGAACAAGCATGGCGTTTTCGACCATCCTCTATGAGACCGTCGACGGGGTCGCGCGGATCACACTCAATCGCCCGGAGCGCACGAATGCGCTCAATCAGACGATGCTGAGCGAGATCTGCGCGGCGATGGACGAGGCCGAAGTCGACGAGGGTGTGCGGGCGATCGTGGTTCAGGGCGCGGGCAAGGCCTTCTCCTCCGGCTTTGATCTCAAGGAGCAGATGGAGCGGCGCCCGACCGGGGTCGCGCAGTGGCGGCCGCTCTTGCGCAAGGATTTCGACACGGTGATGCGATTCTGGCACTGCCCGAAGCCGACCATTGCGGCGGTGCGGGGTCCTTGCCTTGCCGGGGCGTGCGAGCTTGCGCTCGCCTGCGACATGACGGTTGCCACGCCCGATGCGTTTTTCGGTGAGCCGGAGCTGCGGTTCGGCGCCGGGATCGTGGTGATGCTGCTGCCCTGGATCGTGGGGCCAAAGATTGCCAAAGAGATCATCCTTCTCGGGGAAGATCGGGTGAGCGCCGAGCGAGCGCTCGCCATAGGGATGATCAATCGTGTGACCGCCGATGACGCGCTGGATGAGACCGTCACGCGGATGGGCCGCCATCTCGCGGCGATCGATCCGGAGCTGGTGAAGCAGACCAAGCGCGCGCTCAACCGGGCAATCGAGGCCCAGGGCATGCTCGAAGCCCTGGAAAGCGCGCTCGACATCGATCTCGCCATTGAGGGGGGCGGCTCGCCGGACAAGATCGCCTTCATGGACATTGCGCGGGAGAAGGGTCTCAAGGCGGCGCTTGCCTGGCGGGATGCGCGCTTCCCGGAGCGGATGCCGTGACACGGGCGCTCGCCAAGCTCCTCGGGGATGCGCTCGCGACCTATCCCCATGGGATCGCCGATGGGGCTGGTGGCTCAACCGCAGCGGCAAGCCTGCTTGGGATGGCGGAGACAATGGCCGGTCAGCTCGGTGAGGCCGGTGTTGTCGCAGATGAGCCTGTCGCGGTCAGGATCGGCAATCGGCCGGCGGATCTCGCAGGACTGCTTGCGGTCTGGCGTGCGGGTGCCGTGGCCGTGCCCGTGCATCGCAATGCGGCTGAGGCAACGGTTCACACCGTGTTCTCGCGCACCGGCTGCCGGTTCGCGATCGATGACGGCAAGCTCACAATTCTTTCGGATGCGGTGCCGCCCGTTCGGCCCCTGCTTCGCGATGCGGCGCTGATCATCTTCACCTCGGGCTCGACGGGACAGCCCAAGGGGGTGGTGATCGGACATGAGCCCTTTGCGAAGAAACTCGCGGTGCTCAATGAGCTTCTCGGGCTTTCACCACGGGACACGGTGTTGCTGCCCCTGCAGCTCACCTTCATCTTCGGGATCTGGGTCGCGCTGCTGGCCCTCATGAACCAATCGCGCCTCATTCTCATCAGCAAGTTCGCCCCCGAGACCCTAAGGCCGGTTCTTGGCGATCTCAGCGTGTTTGCCGGGGTGCCTGCCATGTTCCGCACGCTGTTTTCTGCGGACATATTTCAACCTGCGGCCGGGCTGCGCATGGTGCTCACGGGTGGCGAAATGCTGGGGGCCGGCCTTTCCGACAAGCTCGTTGCGGCCTTTCCGAATGCGGGTGTGTTCGACCTCTATGGGCTCACCGAGACGGGATCGTGCGATTTCTGCCTGAGGCCGGAAGAGCGCGTGGCAGGTCTTGGCTCGATCGGGCGGCCGACGGGCTCGGTCAGCTTCCGCATCGATCGCTATGATGACAGTCTGCCCGATGGTGTCGGTGAATTGTTGATCCGCACGCCATTCGGCATGGCCGGCTATCTGGATGATCCCGTGCTCACCGCCAAGTCCTTCGACGATGGGTATTTCCGCACGGGCGACCTTGCCCGGGTCAGGCCCGATGGCCTGGTTGAGATCGTCGGCCGCTCGAAAGACATCGTCTCGCGCGCCGGCAACAAGATCGCCCCGGCCGAGATCGATGGCTGGCTGATGCGGCACCCGTCTGTCGCTGCGGCGCTGTGTGCGGGTGTCGCAGATGCAAGACTTGGTGAAGCCCTGCATGCGGTAGTGGTGCTGCGAGAGGGCTGTGAGGCCAATGAGCAGGTCTTGCGCGAATGGCTGGCGGCCCGGATCGAGCGCTTCAAGGTGCCGGATGTCATCCGCATCGTGGAAGCGCTGCCGGTCGGGGCAACGGGCAAGGCGCTTCGAGCCGGCGTTGCCGAGCTCACCATCGCCCATGATGCCATAACCGGCTAATCCGCCGTGGCTTCCGGCTCCACGAACATGCCGCTCACGACGAAACGCATATAGGTTTCGATGACATGGGACGGCGGCTGGACGATCTCGCCGTCGCGAACGCAGAACCGGGCGCTCAGATAATCGCGCGCGCCCATCAGCATCTGGGTCAGGGCGTCGATCTCCTCGCGGCCGGAAACCTTGAGGAAGCCCCGTCGTCGCTCATATTCGAGCGCCCGCTTATAATTCTCGATCTGCAGGCTGACATGGCGGCGGAACCCTTCGGGTGCCTGGATCGCGCCTTCGTGCAGCATCTTGAAGAGGTGCGGTGTCTGCTCGAGAAACTCAAAAAAGCCGGTGATGCGCGCGTATTCGCGGGCAACGGGGCTGTCCTCGGCGGCGAGCACCTTCTTGCGGACATGCTCCAGCAGTTTCACGCTGATCGAGGGTAGCAGCTGATCCAGCAAGTCCTGGCGCGAGGTGAAATAGTTATAGAAGGTGCCCTGGGCGACCTTGGCGCGCTGGGTTATCAGGGCGACGGAGGTGCCGGCATAACCGTGCTCGCCGACCACTTCGATTGCGGCCGCAAATAGGCGGGCTCTCGTGGCCTCCGCCTTCTCGGCACGCCGACTGCGCCGCGGGGTTTCCGAAACCACCTCCCCTGTCGCGCCGGGGATAGCGGCCGCTGCCATCTGCCTTCTCTCCATTTCGCCGCGCACGCTAGTGAAGGTGCCTGATCCTGTCAATAAAATTGAATTATGAGCCATGGTTCATTTTCATTTACATCATCGTCGATTCCACTTAGCGTGATGGCCATGATGCCGGCCCACCCGGGGGTGCGTTAGAATGCGAGGCCGTCAACGGCCTTCACCGCGAGACAGCGGGCAAAGCAAGCCTCCGCCGGCATCGGATGGGAGGAAGAATTGATGCTTGCCAAATTGCGTAACCTGCTCGCGGGCGCCGCGGCAGGGGTCATCGCCCTTGCACCGCTTGCCGCCGCCGCGGAAACACTCATCATTTCCACAGGTCTCGGCCAGCCCCATGCGTGGGTGGCCTATCATATGAATCCCTTTGCAGATGCGATCGAGCGCGATTCCAAGGGTGAGATCACCCTCACCCGCTTCTATTCCGGCGAGCTCACCTCGGCCGGCCGCGAGCTTGACGGGCTGACCAGTGGCACGATCGACATTGCCGCACCGCTGCTCGCGCCCTATCACGAGGGACGCTTTCCCTTGTCCGACGTCACGCAGCTCCCGGTCTATGGGACCAACTCGCCCATGGTGACCAAGGCTTTCCAAAAGCTGCTCGATTCCGACGTCAAGCTCAGCAATGGCAAGACCTTCTACGAGTATGAGATTGGGGATAAGGGCATCCGCGCCTGGGCGCTCGGCGCCACTGCGCCCTATTCCATCTCGACCGTTTCAAAGGTTCTGAAGGAGCCGGAGGATTTCAAGGGCGTGCCGCTCAGGGCCGGCGCGGCGCTGCACACGATCGTTCTTGAGAAGCTCGGCGCAACCCCAGTGACGCTGCCGGGACCGCAAGCCTATGAGGCGCTGTCGCGCGGCACGATCGAGGGCGTCATCATCGCGATTTCTGACTGGCCGTCCTATTCGATCGACCAGCTTCTCCGGCATAGCATCACCGATGTGTCGATCGGTCATTGGGAGAGCTATCTCGCCGTCAGCAATGATGCCTGGGACAGGTTGACGGACGAGCAGAAGAAGCTGTTCGACGAGACCGCGCGGCGAATCGCCCTGGAGAATGCCAAGGCGTGGGAAGACAATGTGGAGGTCGTGAAGAAGAAGTCCACCGCCGAGCATGGCGGCCAGTTCACGCCGATTTCGCAACTGTCGAAAGCGATGCAGGACCATATCGCGAAAGCCTCGGCGGAAACCTGGCGGGCCTGGATCGAGAAGACGGAAGCTGCGGGCCATCCGGCACGGGATACCGCGAAGCTCTATGCCCAGTTCATTGTCGAGCAGGGCGGCAAGCTGCCCGAGGGCGTTGCCGAATATCTCGGGCTCTGAACCAGAAGGCGGAGGTCGGCCTCCGCCTTGTCTACTGACCTGTCGCTTCCAGCTTAGGCCTTACCTGTCATGTCACAGAGCTTGACGATTTGGCTCGTCGCATTCTGGTTCGTCATATTCCTCGTTCTGGGCCAGGCGGTTGCCACCGTTCTTCTCGGCGCAGGCATCGTCGGGATCGTGCTCTGGGCGGGACCGAGGGTTCTGACCGGCATTATCGGCCAGGACGTGTTCTATACGGCCTCGACCTACACGCTCTCCATCATTCCGCTATATCTGCTCATGGCGCAGCTTCTGCTCAAAGGGGGCGTCATCGTCGACCTCTTCCGGGTCGGGCACCGGATCGCCGGCTATCGCCGCTTTCCTCTTGGCGTGGCGACGCTGATCACTGGCGGACTTCTCGGCGCGGTCTCGGGGTCAGGCACGGCCAGTGCCGCGGCGCTTGCAACGCTGGCGGGCCCGGAGCTCGAACGGGTCGGCTATACCCGACGGTTCTCGATCGGGCTCGCGGCGATCTCAGGCTCATTATCAGTGATCATCCCGCCGAGCCTGCTGATCATGATCTATGGCTCGCTCACCACCATTCCCATCGGCCATCTCTTCATCGGCTCGATCGGACCAGGCATTCTGTGCATCCTTATCTATATCGTTTGCCTGCGCCTCTTTGGCGAAGTCGAGCCCGGCGCGGTCGACGGCATCGCCGGCGAGGTTGAGCAAGATCCCGCATCGACGCGACGGTCAATCAACGCGTTCATCTTTGTCATTGGACTGATGTTCGTCGTCTTCGGCGGCATCTATGGCGGCATCGTCACTGTGGGCGAGGCTGGGGCGCTTGGCGCCTTCGCCGCCTTTGTCGGTATGGTTGCCATGCGGCGCGTCGGCATGCGCGAGATCATGGACGCGCTCACGGACTCCGTCAAAGTGACCGCGATGCTGCTGATCCTATTGATCGGGGCGCAGATCTTTTCACGCTTCCTGTCCTTCTCGCGATTGCCTACGGAACTGCTCGCCCTTGCCGCGCCACTGGTCGAGCAGCCGAACCTGCTGGTCGTGGTGCTGATGGTCGGCATTTTCGCGGCGGGCATGTTCCTTGAAGAAGTGACCGTCATCGTGCTTGCGGTGCCGATCATTCTGCCGATGGTCGAAGCAGCGCAGATTGATCTCATCTGGTTCGGGGTCATGGCCTGCTTCATGATCTCTCTCGGGCTGCTCACGCCACCGGTGGGACTTGTGGCTTTTTCAGCGGCAAGTGCGGCGCGAGTGCCTGTCGGCCCCGTGTTCAAGCCGGCGATGGTCTTCTCCACCGCCGCCGCCATTGTGGTCACCCTCGCGATGATGATCTTTCCGGGGCTCGCCACTTGGCTCCCCAGCCATCTCAATTGAGGTGTCGCATGCGCTTCTGGAAAGCCATTTGGGACTTCGAGTGGGGCATGGCCTCGATCGGCGCCGGGCTGTGCCTATTCCTCATGATGCTGATCACGGTAATCAGCGTGTTCGGGCGATATGTTCTGCATGCGGATCTGATCCCCGGTGCCTATAACATCGTCGAACGCGTCATCTTTCCGCTCCTCGTTTTCTGGGCACTGCCCATGGCGCACCGGGAGGGCACGTTCCCGCGGCTCGAAACCTTTTCCGAGTCGGCACCGCCCCGACGGCGGGCCGCTGTCTCAGCCCTGGTGCTGGCCGTTGAAATCGGGATCTACGCGATCGTGCTCTGGTACGTCACAGGCTTCGTCTGGAGCAGCATAAAAACCCATCGCACCATGCAGGTCGGTACGGATTTCTGGCCGCTCTGGCCCATCATCATCATGATGCCCCTGGCTTTCGCGCTGATGCTGCTCGAGATGATCCGCCTGTTTGCCGCGGATCTGCGGATGCTGTTCAGCCTCGCAACCAGCGGGGCAGGAGCGGCACCAGACGCTAGGGCTCGCGATGCCTCATAATGCTTTGCCTGCCAGCTCTCCCGCCCCTCGGTTCGATCCGTTCGATCTCGACGGCCTGCGGCAGCGTCTTCTGTCCTTCCTGCAGATGTCTCTGAGCGCCGAGGTCGAGCTCGGGGCCCTGCATCGCTATACGGTTGGATTCTCCTGGATCACCTATGGCTTTTCAGCCAAGTGGCGAGAGAACGGGCGCGCGCAATCCCGCGATCTCATCCTCCGGATTGGTCCACCCAATGGGCTGTTCACCCCCTATAAGGCCTCGCCCGAGTTCCTGACGCTCAAGTGCCTCGCCGACAGTGCCGTGCCGGTGCCAAAGGTCTATTGGTATTCGGATGACGGCGACACGTTCGGTGCCCCGTTCTTCATCTGTGAACGGATCGATGGGGAAGCACCCATTCCGTGGACCGCCGATGGCGGGCCGGCCTTTGATGAAGAGACCAGGCGCGCGCTTGCCGAGCAGTTCGTGGGCGCTTTGGGGAGCCTCCATAATTTCGACTGGCCGGGAACGCCGGTTGCAGCTATCGGGGGTGCGAGCGATCCCAACGAAACAGCCGCCGCCCAGATCGGTTTTTGGGAGAGGCTCATGCGGCAGTGGTCGCAGCGGCGCTACCCGATCCTCGAATGGGCCTTGCTGTGGTTCCGAGACAATGCGCCCAAAGCGCCGCGGATCAGCGTCGTGCACGGGGATTACCGGATCGGCAATTTTCTCGAGCAAAACCGCCAGATTACCGCCATTCTCGACTGGGAACTCGTCCATCTCGGTGATCCGGTCGAGGATCTCGGCTGGGTCTGTCTGCAGGCCTGGCGGGGGCGCTCGCCCTATATGTGTCATCTGCTCACGCGCGAGGAGCTGCTCGAGCGCTATGCGAGGCTGACCGGGATCGCCGTTGATCCTGCTGCGGTGCGCTATTGGGAGGCGTTCGGCACGTTCAAGCTCGCGGTCATGCATCTTGGCGCGAGCCATTGCTTCGAGACGCGCGATTATGACGACATGCGCATGGCTGGGATGGGCCTGCAAATCCCGCGCATGCTGCTGCAGGTCGAAGCCGCAGTGGAGCGGTGCTCATGACCAATTCCCTTGAGAGACTGCTCGCCGGGATGATGGCAACGCTCCGGCAAGACGTGATCCCGCATGTGAGTGATTCTTATGCGCGCGGGCAGGCAATCGGCGTCATCGATATTCTGAACAATATCGCGTCGCGGATCGAATGGGCGCGAGCGCCGCTGCTTGCGGGCGTGGAAGGGCGGCGCGCGATCATCGAGGAGGTCCTGCGGATGGTGCCCGCTGCACCAAAGGCCGCGCAACCAGCTCGGCCCGACCTCGCGTCGCTTACGACATCAGCGGCGCTTGCGGCAGAGCGCGACCGGCTCGATGGAGAGATCGCCGATCTCCTCATCTGGGCGACGAGGCGAAAGGATGACGCCGATGCCGCAGCCGCGGCCGCCAAGCTCCGGCAGTTCATCCATGATGATGTGGCCGCCGAAATGAAACTGACGAAGAAGCCGCTATTCGCCGAGATCTCGCGCGGCGGCCAACACGATAAAGACCGGACAAGCTGATCATCGGCAAAGGGCGGGAGGATGGGCCATGGTCGAGCATTTGGATCCGCGGATGCCGCCGCGGGAGGCCTGTGTGCAGCGTTATATGCTGGAACACTGGGCGCGGCAGCAGCCGGATAAGATTTTCGCGGTCTTCGCTGATGGCAGCGAATGGACCTATGGGGAAACGCTCAAGATTACCATCGAGACGGCGAATGCCTTCCGCCGGCTCGGCGTCGCCCAGGGCGAGAGGGTGCTGGTCTGGCTGCCCAATAGCGCTGATTGCCTGCGGGTCTGGTTCGGCCTCAACTATCTCGGCGCCGTGTTCGTGCCCATCAATCTCGCCTATCGCGGCGGGCTGCTGGAACATGTGATCGGGCTCTCGGAAGCGCGGCTCGCGGTGGTTCACGCCGATCTCGTGCCGCGGCTCGAGACGGTTGATCGTAAGACTCTACGAGAGGCCGTGGTGCTTGGCGGTGCGCCGGCGCAAATCGCAGGCCTTACGGTCCATAGCTCTGATGCCCTATCCAGCACTGATGCCACCCCGCCGGCGCTCGAGCGCCCGATCGCGCCCTGGGATCTCCAGTCAATCATCTTCACCTCTGGTACCACCGGCCCCTCCAAGGGCGTGTTGTCCTCCTATCTGCATCTGCATCAGATGGCAGTCTCAGCCCCCTTCCTCGGGCCTGATGATCGCTACATGATCAACCTGCCGCTGTTTCATTCCGGCGGGGTGATGCCGGTCACGGCGATGCTGGCCCATGGCGGCTCGATTGCCATGGTGGATGCATTCGACACCGAGAGTTTCTGGCCGACGGTGCGCAGGGCGAAGGTCACGACCGTGATCCTGCTCGGGGTGATGGGCGGCTTTCTGCTGAAGCGGCCTCCATCGCCGGATGACAAGAACCATACGCTGCGCAGCTGCACCTATGTGCCGCTGAACGATACCGCCCCGCAATTCCACGCGCGGTTCGGCACGGATATCTACACCCATTTCAACATGACCGAGCTTTGCATGCCGATCGTCTCGGGCGCCAATCCCACCGCGCTCGGCAGCGCCGGCCGGCCGCGCGCCGGGGTCGAGGTGCGCATCGTGGATGAGAATGATTGCGAGGTGCCAGTCGGTGCGGTGGGCGAGCTGGTGGTGCGCACCGATTGTCCCTGGGCCATGAATCACGGCTATGCAGGCGCTCCCGAGGCCACGGCCCGCGCCTGGCGCAATGGATGGTTTCATACCGGAGACGGCTTCCGGCGCGATCAGGACGGCAATTACTATTTCGTCGACAGGCTCAAGGATGCGATCCGCCGGCGTGGAGAGAATATCTCCTCGTTCGAGGTCGAATCCGAGCTCGTTGCGCATCCCGCCATTCGCGAAGCTGCGGTTGTGGCCGTCAAAAGCGAGATCGCCGAGGATGAGGTGCTGGCTGTGGTCGCGCTCAATGCCGGCATGTCGCTCGATCCGGTTGAGCTGATCGCGTTCCTGAAGCCGCGGCTCGCCCATTTCATGATCCCCCGCTATGTCCGGGTGGTCGATGCGTTGCCGCGCACGCCGACATCAAAGATCCAGAAGGCCAGCCTGCGGGAAGCGGGCATAACCCCCGATACCTGGGATCGGGAGACGGCCGGCATCATCATCAAACGGGAAAAGATCGGCGCCGCGGCCACGTGAGCGGCCGTCCAACGCATGCCCAAGGAGTTGCCATGTTCGGAGAGCTCTCAGACAAAGCCCGCGACCTGCTCGAGCGCATGCAGGCCTTCATGGATGAGCATGTCTATCCCAATGAGCAAGCGCTGCTCGAAGCTGCACCGGAGGATAGCCGCTGGACACAGAAGCCGCTCATGCGGAGCCTCCAGGAGAAGGCGCGCACCCAAGGTCTGTGGAACCTGTTCTATAATCACGGGCCCGAGGGAGCCGGGCTCTCGAATTTCGAATATGGTCAAATCTGCGAGGTGTTCGGCCGGTCGCTGGTGGCACCCGAGATCTTCAATTGCAGCGCGCCAGATGTGGGCAATATGGAGATCCTCGCGATCTATGGGACGCCCGCCCAGAAGGAGCGCTGGCTCAAACCGCTGCTTGATGCAGAGATCCGCTCATGCTTTGCGATGACCGAGCCGCGCGTTGCCTCATCGGATGCAACGAATGTCGAAACGGAAATCCGGCGGGATGGCGAGCATTATGTCATCAACGGCCGCAAGTGGTGGATCACGGGTGCGATGGCCAAGCGCTGCGCCTTCGCCATCGTCATGGGCAAGAACGATCCGACAGCGCCCAAACACAAGCAGCAATCGATGATCATCGTGCCGATGGACACGAAAGGGCTGACCATCGTGCGGCCGCTCACGGTGTTCGGCTATGAGCACGCGCCGCTGGGCCATGCAGAGCTCGTGTTCGAGAATGTGCGGGTGCCGGCTGAGAACATGCTGCTGGGCGAAGGGCGCGGCTTCGAGATCGCGCAGGGCAGGCTCGGGCCTGGCCGCATCCATCATTGCATGCGGCTCATCGGATTGGCCGAGCGCGCGCTCGATGTCATGTGCCAGCGGGCCAAATCGCGGGTCGCCTTCGGATCGACGCTCGCCGAGAAGGGGGCCGTGCGCCAGGCCATCGGTCAATCGCGCTGCGAGATCGAGCAGGCGCGGCTGCTCACACTCAAGGCGGCGTGGATGATGGACAAGGCGGGCAACAAGGCCGCGCGCCATGAGATCGCCATGGCCAAGATCATGGTGCCCGACATGGCGGCCCGGGTGATCGACCGCGCAATCCAGGTGCATGGGGCAGCGGGGGTCTCACAGGATGTGTTCCTTGCAGAGGCCTATGCGGAGGCGCGCTATCTGCGTATCGGCGATGGGCCCGACGAGGTCCATCGCGAGGCACTCGCGCGTCACGAGCTCTCCCGGTTCGGCTGAGCCCTCTTCGCGTTTTCCAAGGAGCACTTTACATGGACAAGTTCATCATGCGGCCCGAGGACGAGCTGATGCATCAGCCCGATCCTTGCGAGAATTTCAACGAGAGCGTCTATTCGAACGGCTTTGATGAAAAGACCGGCGTTGGCGGCTGGATGCGGCTCGGCAACCGCGTCAATGAAGGCTATGCGGAGCTTTCGGTCTGTCTCTATCTGCCCGATGGGCGCATTGCCTGCCAGTTCCAGCGGCCACATATCACGTCCAATGACAAGTTCGACGCGGGCGGGCTCTCCTATCGGGTGATCGAGGCCTTCAAGAAAGTCTCGATGGCTTATGAGGGCGATTTGCTCATCGTCGATAATCCCGATGCCCTGCGCGATCCGCAATCGCTCTTTGCCAATGGGCCTCGCAAGCCCGGCTCTGTGAGCTGGACCCATGAGGCCTCTTCCCCGATCCACGGCGGTGAGCCGGTCCGCGACGACATTCCGACGATGTATGGCCGTGACTTCTCGCGGGGCCATTTCAACCAGCATGGCCGGGTGCGCGGCCGGATCAGGGTTGGCGATGAGGAATGGCCGATCGACGGCCGCGGCTGGCGGGATCATTCCTGGGGGCCGCGTTATTGGCAGGTCATCTATTTCTACCGGCTGTTCATGGGCAATTTCAGCAATGGTGATGGTTTCATGCTGCTCAAGATCGCCGATCGGGAAGGCTATTCCCGGCGGATCGGGGTCTTGCTGGTGGACGGCCAGTATGAGGAAATTACCGATCTCGACGTGATGACCGACTGGACGGAGGCGCGGGATCCGGCACGAGTGCGGCTCGGGGTGCGCACGGCCAAACGTATGGCACTCATCGAGGGCGAGATCCTGACGCTTGCGCCCCTGCGCAACCGCCGGAAGGCTGACGGCGAAGTCCTGGTGTCGCGGATCGCCGAGGGCTTTACCCGGTTCCGCTGGGGTGAGCGCGAGGGCTATGGGATGACCGAATATATCGAGCGCATCGAGGGTGATAAGCTTGCAGGCTATCCGCTCTAGCTCGTCTAAAGCCCTCCAATAGAAAATACGCTAGAGACCCGTGGGCCGCTTGGGCGCGAACAGAGAGGAAACTGTCTGAGCGAGTTCGGTCACCAGCGGTGCCAGCCGCTCGTAGGCCTCTGGAAATGACCAGCGCGTCAGGGGCACAGAAACGCCGACCGCCGCCACTGCCACACCTTCGACGCCCAGGATAGGTGCGGCGATATTGATGTCGCCGCGAAAATATTCGCTGTTCACATAGGCGAAGCCGGCATTGCGGGCCTCATCCACCCGTTCGATCAACTCATCGGGATCGGTGATGGTCGCCGGGGTGTAGCTATGTGTTTCATATCTGCGGAGAAGCAGGTCCGCCTGCTCTTTCGGCAGGCCGGAGAGATAGGCGCGGCCGGCGGCGGTGCAATAGATGGGATAACGGCCACCCACCGGCAGCTGCACCGAGATCTGCTTATGGCCCGGGAAACTCACCACAAACACCATATCGGTGCCGTCGGGCACTGACAGGTTCACCGTCTCCCCACATTTGATGCTGAGATCGAGCAGATAGGGATTGGCACTCTCGATCAGCGGGCTGGTGGTCGTATAGCGCATACCCAGCTCAACCACGCGGGCAGTCAGGGTATATTTGCGGGAATAGAGATCCTTGCGGAGATAACCGAGGGATACGAGCGTATGGGCCAGGCGCTGGGCTGCGCTCTTGGTTATGCCGGCCGCCATGGCCATCTCGGGCAAGTTCATGGCGCGGCGGTCGCGGCCGAAGGCTTCGAGAAGCGAGAACGCCTTCGCGAGCGAATTGTTGAACAGCCTGGAGGATGCGTCCTTGCCCTCCCCCTCCAGCAGCTCTTCTCTGTCGGTCTTTTCCAGCATCATCGCCCTTGGATTGTTGGCGCATTCACGCCACGAGCCCGTCCGGCTTGTCAAACGGATTTTTCGGCTTCCGCATATCGCAATGCGATACAACAATCATCTTGCGCGGTAGATGAATATCACACATGATCTGGCGTGAGGCCTGATTGCCGTGAGGTAGGAGGCCCGCGGAATTGTGTCGAGCAGCAGAGAACAAGTGCGCCGGCACGAGCGAGGGGGAGATCATGATGAGCAGACGAGGATGGAATTCCTTTGCCGGCGCATTGCTCTTAGGCTGCAGCCTGTTCATGTCGGCTGCGGTTCCAAGCGTCACAGGAACAAGGGCGGAGGAGGATGTCTATAGCGGCTATTCGGGCGAGGATTTCGTTTTCAATGGCGCCAGCTATAGCGGGACGCTGAAGGCCGGCATCATGGATACGGTCGGCGCCGACTTCGCCGAAAAGACCGGCGTCAACATGATCTTCGATGCCTTCTGCTGCGGCATTGCCAAGCTGCAAGCAAGCCAGCAGAGCGGCAATGTGCCGTGGACGATCGTGTCATTCTCGACCATGACCGACCTGATCCTCGCCAAGCGTGCCGATCTCCTGCTCAAGATCGATCCGAAAATCGTGCCCCTCGATAAGCTCGATCCGGCCGGATATGACGATTATGCGATCTATGCCTATCCCTATGCGGCGGTGATCGCGTGGAACACGGATAAATGGCCGCTGTCGGCCAAGCATCCCGAGGCAATCGAGGACATTTTCGACACGCAGAGCTTTCCCGGCAAACGCTGCCTTTACAAATATCCGCAGTTCGGCGGCACCATGGAGGCGGCTCTGCTTGCCGATGGGGTGGAAGCAGACAAGCTCTACCCGCTGGATCTGAAGCGGGCCTTCGGATCGCTCAACAAGATCCGGGATGATATCGTCTGGTGGAGCAGCGGCTCACAAGCCATTCAGCAGCTCACCTCCGGCGCCTGTGACCTGGCGCTGGTGTGGAACGGTCCGATTTCCGAAGCCATCCGCGCCGATGGCGGTCCCTTCGCCATCGCGTGGGGGCATGCGGTATGGGATTACACGCCGGTCAGTATCCCCAAGGGTGTGAAAAACGAGAAGGCAGCCCAGGCCTTCCTCAAAATGATGGTCGAAAACAGGGCGGCACAAGAGAAGTTCGTCGCGCAAACCGCCTATGTGATGATGCCGATGAAAGAACAGGTGCCGATCCCCGACGATATCAAGATGTGGGTGCTCGGTGGGGAAAACATGGCCACCGCCATTCGCGAGAATGACGAATATTACACCGACAACATCGAAAGCCTGCTCCCGAAGTTCAACAGCTGGGTGGTGAGCGGCACCATTCCGGAATAGCGCTGGTGTCCTGGGGCCAGGAGGGCCCCCAACTCTTCCTCCACGTGCAAGCCAGATGCCCGAAAAGGCGATTTTGCGCCTCGTGAGTTTCCGCCTGCCCATGCGCCATCCTTCCAACAAGAGCCTGTTGCTGGTGCTGCCGGGACTTGCCTTCCTGGCCATCACCTTCATCTTGCCACTGGCCGGCGTGGTGTTGCGGAGCTTCGATCCGGACGGCCGGCTGTCCTATGCGGAGCCGCGGTTCAGCCTCACGAATTATGTGGGGCTGCTTCACGACCCCGCTTACCAGATCATTCTCAAGAACACCTTCGTGGTTGCGGCCGTCGCCACCGTGGTCACGGTGCTGATCGCCTATCCCGTGTGCTTCTTCCTGTCACGGCTCTCGGGCAAATGGGGCGGCAGGCTCCTGGTGCTCGCGCTCTTCCCGTTCTGGACGTCGATTCTGGTCCGCCTCTATGCGTTCACGCAGATCCTGCCGCCTTTCGGGGTGATGTACACGACCACGGCCACGGTCATCGGCATGGTCTACTATCTCCTGCCCTATATGATCGCGATCCTCTATGCGAGCATGCTGTCGATCGACAACGAGCTCCTGAATGCGGCGCGAACATTGGGCGCCACCATGGCCCAGGCGCTGCGCCGGGTGTTTCTGCCGCTCAGCAAGCCCGGCGTGTTCGTGGGCACGGTCATGATCTTCGTGATCAGCCTCGGCTTCTTCCTCACGCCCGCCATTCTGGGCGGCGGATCGGACCTGACGGTTGCCACCTATATCCAGCAGCAGGTGAACATCGCCCGTTGGGGTGCGGCCAGCGCCATGGGCACGGTGCTGCTGGCTCTGACGCTCATCCTGTTCTTCGGCGCCAATCGGCTGTTTGCGAGCAACGATCTGGCGATCATCGGGATCGGCAGCCAGAAGGGCGTATCGCGGAATGAGGGTCTTCGCTTCACCTGGCCGGTGATCATCGGACTTCTGTTCGCGATCGCCTGCTTTCTGTTTCTGTTGATCCCGCTGCTGGTGGTCGTGTTCGTCTCATTCACGCCGACGACCTATCTCCGCTTTCCTCCATCAGGGTTTTCCACCCGCTGGTATGGGCAGTTCTTCAACGACCGGGACTGGCTGCAATCGGCCTGGCTCAGCTTTCAGATCGCGGCTCTAACCTCGATCGCCGCTACGGCGCTCGGTCTCCTCACCGCAATCGGGCTGGTGCGGGGCCGCGTTCCAGGCAAGACCCTGATCTCGGCCCTGTTCCTAGCGCCGTTGATCGTGCCAGTGATTCTCATCGCGGTCGGACTGTTCGATTTTGCCAATCGGTTCGGGCTTGCGGGGACGATCACCGGATATGTGATCGGACATACGCTGCTTGCGCTGCCAATCACGGTCATGATCGCCAGCAATGCGCTGCGCTCGATCGGCACGGAGCTCGAACAGGCAGCGCGCACGCTGGGGGCAAAGCCGGCCTACGCGTTCTCGGCCGTCACCGCCCGGCTGATCGCGCCCAGCCTTGCGGTTGCCGCGATCTTCGCGTTCGTCACCTCGTGGGACGAGCCGGTGATCGCGTTGTTCATGTCGACCGGGCGCACCACCCTGCCCGTCCACATCTTCAATCACATCCAGACCGAGGTCACACCCACCGTTGCCGCGGTTTCGACGCTGCTGATGGCCGCGGTGCTGATCGGGGCGCTCGGCTTCGGCCTTGCCTCGAAAGCCCGCAAGCAGCGGCTTTCGCTTGAAGCGTGAGGAGATGAATGCGCCCGTGAGCAGGAGTGTTGACATTCGCGAGGCCCTCTCGGGCAGTTCGCTGAGGATCGAGCGGGTGGCGCATGATTTCGGCGGCATGCGCGTGCTAAACGATATCTCCACCGAAATCGCGAGCGGTGAGTTTCTCACCCTGCTCGGCGCCAGTGGCTCGGGCAAGACGACCCTGTTGCGGATCATTGGCGGGCTCATCACACCGAAACATGGCCGGATCTATCTGGGCGAGCGCGACATCACCCATTTCCCGCCGGAGCGGCGCGATATCGGCTTCGTGTTCCAGAATTACGCGCTGTTTCCACACCTTACAGTGGCTGAAAACGTCGGCTTCGCACTTTCGGTCCGGAAAGTGAGGCAGGGGGAGGTCGCAAGCCGGGTGCGCGAGGTCCTGGAGCTCGTCGGGCTCGGGGATCTTGGGGGCCGCTATCCCGGCCAGCTTTCAGGTGGCCAGCAGCAGAGGGTGGCGCTCGCCCGCGCCATCGTGTTCCGGCCCGCCATGCTGCTTTTGGACGAGCCCCTGGGCGCCCTCGACCGACAGCTTCGGCAACAGTTGGCGGTCGAGCTGCGCAATCTGCAACGGCGCAGTGGCATCACCATGATCTATGTCACGCATGACCAGGAGGAGGCATTCACCATGTCGACCCAGGTCGCGATCATGCATAATGGCACGATCAGGCAGATGGCACCGCCGGCCCTGCTCTATCGCCAGCCGGTCGATCTCATGGTCGCGCGCTTCGTGGGCGAGCTCAATGCCTTCGCCGGCACAATCCGCTGCAGCGACGCCCAGCACACGGTGATCGACAGCGCCATGGGCACGCTCACTGCGCACAACCCGCATTGGCTGCCGGGCACGGCCGTCACCTGGGCAGTCCGGCCGGAACATGTGATCCTGCGCCCAAGGCAGAATGAGCGGCAGGCGAGCATCAATGTCATCAATGCCCGCGTCAGGACGGTCATCTTTGGCGGGAGCTGGCATCGGATCGATTATGAGCTCCCTTCGGGCATGAGTGTGCGGGCCGAGGGACGGGGCGAGCCCGATGGGGTCAATGAAGGGGACGAGGTCGATATCGGCATCGATCCCGAACGGATCATGATTTTCAACGAAACCTAACGCGCTAGAGAGGAACGGGTCATGAGGGGAAAATTCGCAGCATTCAGCGAGGAAGAGCACAGAGCACGCCTTCAGCAGGCGCGCCGTCTGCTGAAAGAGCAAGGCATCGATCACTGCATCAGCATGGCGCCGGAATCTCTCTTCTACTATGGCGGCTATGACTCCTGGGTGAGCGTCAACAGCCCACAGGCGCTGATCTTTTCAGCAGACGAGGGCGAGCCGACCATCATCCTCAGGGATACCGATCTGTCGCTTGCCTATGAAAGCTCGTGGGTGAAGGATATCCGCAGCTATCGGCTGATGTTCGATGATATTCCGGGCATATTCGCAGGCATTGCCCGGGAGAAGGGATTGCGCGGGGGCAAGGTTGCGATCGAAACGCAGTCCTATGCGGTGCCGCATGCTTTCGGGCTTGCACTCGCGCGGGCACTCGAGCCGGCGGAGATCGTCGATGCCACGGTGCTCATGGGCATGCCAAGGCTCATCAAATCGCCGGCGGAAATGGCGTATCTGCGCAAGGCCGCCACTTACGCCCAAGCGGGGCTCGATGCGGCGCGGCAAGCTCTGAAGCCGGGCATTTCGGAGATCGCTTTGGCGGCGGAAATCGAGAATGCGATGCGCCGCGCGGGCAGCGATTACTGGTCCATTCCGACCGAGCTTGCGGGTGGTGAGCGTTCCGCCGGCGGACATGGCACGCCGCGCGATCGCATCATCGAACGGGGCGATCTGGTTCACTTCGAATTCGCCGGTGTTGCTGCGCGCTATCATGCGACCGCCATCCATACCATGGCGGCAGGCGAGCCGAGCAAGCGGGCGCGCGAGGTCTATGAGGTGGGGCGGCAGTCGCTGGCCGCCGGCATCAAGGCCATCCACCCAGGCGCCAATGTCACCGATATCGAGGAGGCTTCGCTCGAACCCGTACGGGCTGCCGGTCTCGGAGATGCGGCCGTCATGCGGTTCGGCTATGGCATCGGCGTTGCCTATCCGCCAATCTGGCTCGAGCCGCTCCAGATCAGCCGCGGCTCAAACCAGATCATGGAAGTCGGCATGGTCTTTGTGCTGCATGCCTATCTGCAACTGGTGGACGAGCAGCTCGGCATCATTCAGGGAGGCACCTATGCGCTCACCGAGAATGGGGTCGAGATGCTGATCGGTGGTGGCGACGTCGCGCTCGAGGTGGTCTGAGATGCCCGTCGATGTCGACAGCGTCGGCTCGGATCATCCGCTGCCCGCCCGCGCGGATGTGGTGGTGGTGGGCGGCGGCATTGCCGGGGTCACCACAGCCCTGTTTCTCGCGGAACAGGGCATTCATACCGTACTTTGCGAAAAGGGCGTGATCGCCGGGGAGCAATCCAGCCGCAATTGGGGCTGGTGTCGGACGATGGGCCGGGATCCCCGAGAGTTGCCGTTGATGCTCGAGAGCATCAAGCTGTGGCGCGGCATGAATGAGCGGATCGGCGCTGAAACCGGATTTCGGCAGACCGGCACCCTTTATATTTGCCCCGACGAGAAGGCGCTCGCCAAACGGGAGGCCTGGCTGCCCTATGCGCGCGAGCATGGGGTGGATTCCCGTCTTCTGCGCGGGCGCGAAGTGAACGAGGTGCTCGCGGGATCAGCGCGCACCTGGACCGGGGCGCTCTATACGCCGGGCGATGGGGTTGCCGAGCCGAGCATGGCGGTGCCGGCCATTGCCCGCAAGGCGCGCGCGCTGGGCGCCATAATCATGACCAATTGCGCAGCGCGGGCCATCGATACAGCCGGCGGGCGGGTGGCCGGGGTGATCACCGAGCAGGGGCGCATTGCCAGCGATCGCGTGGTGATTGCCGGCGGGGTCTGGTCGAGCCTCATATGCCGAACGCTCGGCCTGCGCCTGCCCCAGCTCAAGGTGCTCGCCTCGGTGATGCGTACCGCGCCCACGGATCAGGGGCCAAGCACAGCAGCCTGGGGCCCTGGTCTTTCCATTCGAAAGCGCCTCGATGGCGGTTATACGGTGTCGCATGGCAGCGTGATCGCGGATGTGGTGCCGGACAGCTTCCGGTATCTGCGAGAGTTCCTGCCGGTGCTCAGGATGGAATGGGCCGGCATTTCGCTCAATATCGGCCGTCCGTTCTTCGAGGAATGGCGGCTGACCAAGCGCTGGACCCCGGATGAGACGTCTCCTTTCGAGCGGGTGCGCACGCTTGATCCCCCGCCTTCGCAGGATGACCTCAGGCGGGCACGCGCCAATCTCGAAGAGGCATTTCCTGCGTTCAAAGGCGTTGCAACGGCTGGTTCATGGGGCGGCATGATTGATGCAACCCCGGATCTCGTGCCGGTCATTTCGGAGGTCGAGAGCCTGCCGGGGCTCATCATCTCGACCGGCTATTCAGGCCATGGCTTCGGCATCGGGCCGGGCGCAGGGCGGCTGACGGCTGATCTGGCGGCGGGCAAGACGCCCATCGTTGATCCCACACCCTTCCGCTTCTCGCGCTTTTCCGACGGCACCAGCTTGAGGCCACAGGCGGGGCTCTGAAGCACCCGCCTTCGCTTACTCCGCTGCCGGTGGGAAGGCCTTGGCGCCTGCAGAGGTGGTCTCGATGGCAGGCACCTCGCAGCCGGTGACACAGCAGCGCCCCGGCTGCTTGCTCACGCGCTGGTTCTCGTTCAGCAGGCCACGGTCGAGCAGGCTTTCCACCAGCTCGGCCTTTTCCATGATGGGATAGTTGCGCCAGATCTCGCGCTTCATGGCCTCGGGCGAGCCG